>DASWBA010000170.1:0-23320 GCA_036390825.1 Candidatus Dormiibacterota bacterium | reverse complement strand
CCCGGTACCCGATGAAGGTCCGGACGCGGTCGATCATCCGCTTGACCTCTTGCGCTTTCTGCTCTCCGTCCGGCAACGCCCGCAAGCGCTCCAGCAGATCCCGCTCCTTCGCCGAAGCCTCCCGCCGCCCTTGCTCGAAGCGCCGCTTCCCGGCGCCCGGCTGAAAGTTCTTGATGTTGCTGAGGATCAGGGGTACGAGCGTGGTGGGGTGTTCGGTCCAGCGGGGCCTCGTGATGTCGATCTCGCCGACGCAGCGCATTCCGTACTTGTCGAGAAAGGCCCGGATGGCGTCCCGCGCTTCACGCCCGCCCGCAAGCATGGCCAGCTCGTCGAGGAAGTCTTCGTCCGCGACCTGCTTCAGAAAATCCACGATCTCCGGATGCGGTCGGATCACGTCCGCGACGTCCAGGAGTGCCAGCCCCATCTCCGACGTGACGTTGTTGGGGACGGACTGTGTGAGCGGGTCGGCCGCGTTCTTCTCGCCCAGCCAGGCTTGCAGCTGGTCGTTGAGCCACCAGGTGGCCTCCATCGCGCTCATGAAAACCTGGTAGCTTCGCCGATCGAACAGGATCCGCCTCAGCTCCTGGATGTCAGACAGGATGAAGTCGAACAGCGCCGATCCGGACTTCGCCCGGATGTCGCGCTTCAAGGCGGCGATGGATTCCTGGTTCCGTTGGATCAGGTCGCCGACGATGGCCGGGTCGGTCTCGATTGGGGCGGGCGCCCCGGCCGCTGGCGCCGCGGCGGAACCCGCGTCTGGCAGCGACGGGATGAAGTCGCCCCGGTCGACGATGCGCTGCAGCGCATCCCCGATCAGCGGATCGGATTTCCCCAGCTCCAGGAGGCGGGCGCGGCTGGCTGGCGACGCTAGGTCGCGGGCGACGTCGACGAAGAGCCTCCCGCCCGCCACGTACATCGGCCGCGGTGTCGTCATCTGCCAGAACGAGAGCCCTAGGGGTTTCATGGGGTCGGTCATCATCTGCTGGTGACCGACGGAGATGTAGACGTGGTTCTCCTGGTCGCCGGTCGTGGGTATGGGGAAGAGCGTCGTGATCGGCCGGCTCTGGACGATCTGGAATTCATCATCGACCAGGCACCATTCGATGTCCTGGGGCCGGCCGAAATGCGCTTCGATCCGCCGTCCCAGCTCCACGAGTCGCACGACCTGCGCATCCGACAGAACTGGCTGCTCCTGCCGCACCGGGTCGATCGCCTTTTCCTGCGTCCCGCCAGCCGGCAGGGCGTGGATGGCAAGCTTCTTGGTGGCGACCGCCTTGGCGACGACCTCGCCCTCCCTGACCTTGTACATGTCCGCGTTCACGAGGCCGGAGACAAGGGCCTCGCCGAGGCCGAAAGTGGCCTCCACGGAAGCGATCTTTCGGTTTGACGTGACAGGGTCGGCCGTGAACAGGACGCCGGACGCCTCCGGGAAGACCATCTGCTGCACGACCACGGCCATCCGGACCTTCCTGTGGTCGAAGCCGTTCCGCAGGCGGTAGGTCACGGCCCGCTCGGTGAAGAGCGAGGCCCAGCACCGGCTGATGTGCTGGAGGACCGCCGCCGGCCCAACGATGTTCAGGTACGTGTCCTGCTGGCCTGCGAAGGAGGCCGCCGGCAGGTCCTCTGCCGTCGCGCTCGAGCGGACGGCGTAGGCGGCTTGTTCGCCGAGCCGGGCGAGTGCGAGGGTGATCGCCGCCGTCAGATCGTCGGGGATGGCGATCCCTTCGAGGGTCCGGCGGATCTCGGCGCTCAGCGTGCGGATCGCCTCCCGGTCGTCCGGGTTCAGGCGCGCCAGCCGATCGAGTCGTTCGTCGATCGATGGCGCTTCCGCCATGATCCGCCGGAAAGCATCCGTCGTCACGCAGAAGCCAGCCGGTACGCGGATGCCTTCGATTCGCGAAAGCTCCCCTAGGTGCGCGCCCTTGCCGCCAACGATTGCGACCTGCGTCTGGTTGATCTCCTGGAAACCCAGCACGTAGCTGCCCATCCGTCCACCTTCTCCTTCAGCCCCCCTCGGGCCTCCCTCATTCTTACTGTCGGTCTCGCCGACCGCCTGTGGGGCCCGCTTGTGGCATGCAGTATCAGTACACCCGGGGCCCTTGCAGCAAGACCCTCACCCTCATTTACCATTGGCAATGGCGGGGAGGATGAACCGTCATTGGCGAGCTGCTCAGCCCAGGAAGCGCCTCAAAAGGCTGGGGGCGACTTGGCCGACGTCAGCCAGCAGAGTTGCCATCCCTGACCAGTCAACCCAGCCATCGCCTTCAGCAAGCGGGGCTGCGTTCCTGGCTCTGAGGCCGATCGCAAGTCTGGGAGCGGCCTCGACAGCCGTCATTTTCGAGCGGGTGACGAAGGTGAGCCTCTCTGTGAGCGCATCCTTCGGTATGGTTGTTGGGGGCGCGGAGCTCGGCCTCGGATCACGCTATGCGGTCGGCCAACCGATCCAGTGCCGCAAGCGGTCCCCCGCGTTGCACAGCGTCTGGGTCCGCCTGTCGCAAAGCAGGGGCGACGGTCGCGGCCAGCTGTTGCTGCTTTGAGCATGCATCATGGAGGCGGCTTTTGCGAAATCCTACGGTTTGGTCAACGCCGATCCCCAGGTCGTCATGGAAATAGAGCGTCAGCCATCGCCTTCGCGGAGGCGGCCCGTAACCGGGGGCCTTAGCCAGGCACCGCTCAAGCGTGGTGATCAGTGCCGGCTCCCAATCACCAGATGCAGTTGCCAGACCTGACCATTGACCCAGCCATCGCCTTCAGCCGTGGGCCCCGTCGTCCGCCAACCTCAACTTGGCCGGGGCGGCGTCCAACGTGCGCCATTTCCCACGGTGACTCCTTCGATCAGAATGGCTGTCTCGCAGGCCGGAAGTTCGGGTGTGCTTCCGCCACGCGACTACGTCCATTCGGGCTCGCCAGCGCGATTCACGCGAGCCTTGAGGACCGCTCCGGTGTCCCAATCGTCGACCAAAACGACGGCGAAGGACCGTCCCTCCATCAAACGGGCGAAGTCCGAGTCCTCTGCCGAAAGGCCGGCCACCGTCTCTCTCGCGCTCCTAATGGCCTCGCGGCACTGCTGCCTGGCTGCATCATTCATATCTCTGTGCCACCAAGATGGAGCGATGATCTCCAACGTTAGAGCGGAATGCGCTCCGGGCCGCCGAGGGCCATCCCAGTCGAGACCCAACACGATACTTCCCAGCTGAATGAGATGGCCAGAACGAAGAGCTTCAAGAGCGGCCGCCCAGCGGGGATCATCCGGGCTTTCGACCTGAACGGAGGCCCGCCGAGTCACTTGAGCCAGGCTATGCCGTTGCTGACAATCATCGTGGCCACTGTATCGCCTCGTTCATGAGGAGCTGCAGGCAAGGCGACCAGTTTGTTCCCTCCTCTTGCTCAGAACCCAAGCCGAGCGAATCTCGACCGGAGGGCATTGTCCAGCGTCGCCAGCAGAGTTGCCAACCCTGGCCAGTCAACCCAGCCACCGCCCCAAACTCGATCGCGACGAGGCCGACCTGCCAGACCGACCGGTGCGTTTCGTTGTACGGTGGTGAGTGCCCTCGCCGACCTCGCGCGCTTACGCAGCAACGGCCATGGGCTTTACGGCAGCGGCGACCGGCTTTTCAGCTACGCGATCTTCGGCCGAGACTCCGTGACAGCGGGCGAAACGCTGCTCCACCTGCGGCCCGAGGTAGCGCATGACATTATCCTGACGTTGGCCCGGCTGCAGGGTACCGTGGACGCCGGCGTCGGTCCCCACAGCAACGAGGAGGAGCCCGGCAAGATCCACCACGAGCACCGGACGCTGTACGTCGACGGCCGACGGATCCCGCCGGCGTCCGAACGCCTGCTGAAGGAGCAGGCGGGCAAATGGGGCGGCGATGAAACCAGCCTGACCTATTACGGTAGCGTCGATGCGACGCCGCTCTTCGTCCGCCTGGTGGCCCGTTACTGCGCGACCCACGGCGAGTCGATCCTGGCCGATCGTGTCAGTCGCCGGGACGGCCGTCAGATCACGGTCCGTGAGAGCGTCCTTGCGGCAGTGAACTGGATCACCGCGAAAATGGACGCCTCCCCGCTCGGGCTGGTGGAGTTCCAGCGCCGAAACCCACAAGGCATCCCGTTCCAGGTCTGGAAGGACTCGAACACCTCGTATATCCACCGCGAGGGAACCCTGGCCAACTCGGACGCCCCGATCGCCGCCGTCGAGGTGCAGGGCTATGCCTACGACGCACTCCTTGGCGCCGCGCGTCTATTCGAAACTCGCGCCATGGAGTGGCGTGACCAAGCCCAAGCGCTCCGCGAGCGCATCATCCGTGACATGTGGATGCCGCACGAAGCCTATTTCGCGATGGGCCTCGACCGTGATGGAGGAGGCCGGCCACGCTGGATCGAGAGCATCGCGTCAAACGGCGCCCTGCTGCTGGACACCTCCCTGTTCGACGGGCTCCCGGCTGCGGACCTATACGTGGGCGGGCTGGTACGACGGATCTGCAGCGCTGACTTCATAACCGAGGCGGGCATCCGCTGCCGGAGCACGAGCGAGGGCGGCCTGGTGGACTTCCAGGACTACCACGGCGACTGGACTGTCTGGATGAAGGAGACTTTCGACGTCGCGAGGGGCCTTGAGCGCCAGGGACAGCCTGCGCTGGCCCGCCAGATCGGCATCCGCTTACTCAACGCCGTCAACATTGCCGGCGCTCACGTCGAGTTCCTCTACGTCAGCCCCGACCAGCGAGTCATGTACGACTTCCGGGCCCGCGACCTTCGCACCGCCGAGCCGGAGGTAATCATCGGCACCAACCGGCCCGAGGCGCCCATCACCTGGACGGTGACTGCCGCCCTCGCCCTCAAGTCGTGGCTGGGTTCGAACCGGAAGTTTCTCGGCACAACCGGTGCGCCGGATACGGATCCCTGGCGCCAAGCCCTGGAGGCCGAGGCGCTCGACCAAGTTCCGGAACTGGCTGTCCATCGCACTTCGGCGGAACTCCGCAGTGCCTATGCGCGCCGGGGGGACTTCGTCCTCAACCTGGAGGGCGGCGTGGAGCGGGACCGGCGCGCTCGCGCTCGCGGGCGAGGACGTGACCCGCTCGGTGAGATCGCCGCGTAGACGTACCAGCCGCTTCCGATCAGGCCCGGACAAAGTCCGTCACTGTTGAATGCGAAGTAGAGTCACCCTCGGCGGAGGCGCTTGCGGAGCTAGGAGACGACCCAGAGCTTCAGCTACTGCTTGGCTCAGGTCCACAAAGTGAGTTGCCAACTCTGACAAGCTGACCCAGCCATCGCCTTCAACGTCCGGTCGGGCCCTGAGTAGCGGAATGTCTGTCTGGCCGGCCCTACTCGCCTGCATCGGGACGGATCGCAGCTCGTTGATTATGATGGCTGCGGAAAGGCGCGGCGTCGAAAGCTAGGGGAACTGTTCCAAGCGCGCACCTGCTGATGATCGAGGGCCCGGCTCCGCACGCGAGCAGGCCATAGAGATCAGGAGTTAGGAGGTAGCGAATGCGAAAGCTTCTTGTATTGACGTTCTTGACGCTCGACGGGGTGATGCAGGCTCCGGGCGGGCCTGGCGAAGACGACAGCGGCGGGTTCAAGTACGGCGGTTGGTCGGTTGGGTATTTCGACGACGTGGTTGGACAGGCCATGGGCGAGCAAATGAGCCATCCCTTCGACTTGCTGCTTGGCCGGCGGACCTTCGACATCTTCGCCGCGCACTGGCCGAAAGTCGGCGACGAGGATCCCGGCGCGCGCGTCATCAATAACGCGAGGAAATACGTGGTCTCGCATCGCCCAGTGCCGACGGACTGGAAGGGCACGACTCCGATCACGGGCGAGGCCGTCGCCAAGATCAAGGAACTCAAGAAGGAAGACGGTCCGGAGCTCCAGGTTCACGGCAGCGCCAACCTGATCCAGACCCTGCTGAAAAACGACCTGGTCGACGAGCTCTGGCTCAAGATCTTCCCGGTCACCGTTGGCCCGGGGAAGCGCCTATTTGGCGACGGCACAATCCCGGCAGGCTTCGCGCTGAGCAAGGGTCAGATCTCGCCAAGTGGTGTCATCGTGGCCAACTACGCTCGCACCGGCGAGATCAAGATCGGATCGTTCGAGCTGGCGGCGTCAAGAGAAGCTCGCTAGGGACCGCCACCGTCCCCTCCCCTGTGTCAGGGAAAATCGGCCCTGCTCTTGTTCAGAGGCGAAGCAGAAGCGGGACAAGGGAGGGGTTGGCCTCCGTATTTGTGCCTACAAAAAGGGGGGCAAAAAGCGAAGCGTTTGCGAGTGAAGAAGGGTCATAAGGAGCACTGACAAGCTGTCATCCACGCGCTCGAGCACAGTTGCTAACTCTGACCAATCGGCCCAGCCAACTTAAATTTCGTCGATGTCGGGAAGCGAGTGTGCGCGCGCGACGGCGCCGAACCAGTAGGCACTGGGCTTGGGATGGCGAGCAAAGCTCCCGCGGTCGACGGCGACCATGCCGAACTTCGGCTCGTATCCGAGTGACCACTCGAAGTTGTCCAGCAGGCTCCAGTACAGGTAGCTCCGGACGTCGATGCCTGCCGCCAGACAGGCCAGAACTTCTCGCAGGGCGGCATCAGTATGGCTGATGCGCTTTTCGTCGAAGCTGGTCGCGATACCGTTTTCGGTCACCAGGATCGGGGTGCCGCCGGTACGCTGCCAGGCCCGTCGGATGGTATTGCCCAGGGCTTGCGGGTAATACTCCTGACCCAGCTGGGTCGTGTTAGCCGTCTCCGCGGGAAGGCCCGTCCCCCACTCGACGTGCGGTCCCCGTGGGCCCTCCGGTCCGAACCGGTTGCGGGTGTAGGTCTGAACACCGACGAAGTCGTCGTCGCGCGCCAACTCGAAAAATCGCTCGCTCACCTGTGCGTTGAGCTCGACGTGGTGCTCGCCTGGCCGGGCGCCGTCTTCGTACTGGAGGTCTGGCAATGCGAGCGTCACCCCTACCGGAATCTTTGCGCGTGATCGGATGGCCGCGGCACCCAGACGGTGCCCCTCCAGCACGTGTTCGCCGACGCGCCACATCGCCGCCACGTCCCCCTTCAGGCCGGGCGGGTTCACCCCCAGGATGTAGCCTCCTTCGCCGAGTCCTTCAGGCTCGTTGATGGTGCAGGCATAGGCGATCAGGTCGCCCAGCGCGGCAGCGGCGCGCTCGCAGTAGCGCGCAAAGAGGGCCGGGAAACGATCGAAAAGGAATCCGCCTTTCGCCTGCAACCAGCGAGGAAGGGTGAAGTGGTGGAAGGTCACGATGGGGGCGATGTCATGCTCGTGACAACTGAGGAGCACCCTCCGGTAGTGGTCCAGAGCTGCCGTCGAGAACTCGCCTTCCTCGGGCTCGATCCGCGCCCACTCGATGCCGAAACGAAACGCGTTGAGGCCGAGTTCCGCCATCAGTGCGATGTCGTCGCGATAGCGATGGTAGAAGTCGCACGCGTCACCAGACGGCTCGACGCACGGTGAGCCTTCTGTGTGCTCCCACGCCCACCAGTCGCTGTTCACATTTCCACCCTCGACCTGGTGGGCGGATTGCGCGGTGCCGAACAGAAAACCCTCGGGAAAGGTCGTCATTCGCCGTAGATTAAGGCGTTGCTGACCACCCCGAGACCCGAGTACCCGCGTCCGCGCCTGCGCCGGCGCGAATGGGCCAACCTCAATGGCAGGTGGGAGTTTGCCCTTGATTCCCCTGACTTCGATCGATTCATTCGTGTGCCATTTGCTTATCAGTCGGAGCTGTCAGGCATCGGCGAGCGCGGGCTCCACGACACGGTTTGGTATCGGCGAAATTTCCGGCCTCCGGACGCTGACCGTCTGGTGCTGCATTTTGGTGCGGTCGATTACCGGGCGACGGTGTGGGTCAATGATGTCGAGGTGGCGCGCCACGAAGGTGGCCATACGCCATTCAGCGCCGACATCACCAACGCCGTGCGTCCCGGCGACAACGAGCTGGTGGTGCGCGCCGACGACCCCGCCAGCGACCGCAGCCTGCCGCGCGGGAAGCAGTACTGGCAGAAGGAACCCGAAGGTATCTTTTACACGGCCACGACCGGCATCTGGCAGACGGTGTGGCTCGAGCCGCTGCCCGACTCTCACGTCGTTTTTGTGCGGCTGTGGCCTCGGCTCGATGAGGGGGCGATCGACTTCGATATCGGCACATCCGGCGCCACGATGTCGGTGGCGGTCGAGGCTCGGCTCGGCGGCCGACTGATGGGCCACTGGTTTGGCGACCCCGGCAAAGGCAGGCTGCCGCTTGAGCAGGTCGTCGCCTGGAGTCCAGACTCACCGATGCTCTACGACCTGACCGTCAGGCTCGTCGATTCAGCCGGTCGTGACGTCGATGTCGTCGAGAGCTACTGCGGCCTTCGAACCATCGGAATACGTGACGGCCGCATCCTCCTCAACGGCGAGCCGTACATTCAGCGGTTGGTGCTCGACCAGGGCTACTACCCGGGAGGTTGGTACACGGCGGCCTCCGACGACGACTTCCGCCGGGACATCAAACTCGCCAAAGCCCTCGGGTTTAACGGGGCGCGCAAGCACCAAAAGGTGGAGGACCCCCGCTGGCTGTACTGGGCCGACCGCCTTGGCTTCCTGGTCTGGGCCGAAATGCCCAACTTTCACGAGCACAGCGCGTTGGCAGAAAGGCGACTGCTGGACGAGCTTGCCGCAGCCATCGAGCGGGACCGAGACCACCCGTGCGTGGTGGCATGGATACCGATGAACGAAACCTTCGGTTTCCACCGGCCATTGCAGGAGCGGGTCGTCGCGACGTTCCTCGACCAGCTCTACCGCCGGGCACATGAACTCGATGGGACGAGGCCTGTCGTTTCCAATGACGGCTGGGAGCACGCACTCACTGACCTGTGCACCCTGCACGACTATGGAACCGCTGCCGATCTCTCGAGGGTGTATCGAGCGCTTTCGTCCGCCCTCGATCCCGGGAGTAGGTCGCACCCGCCGTATCTTTCAGGCTACGCACATCGAGGCGAGCCGGTGCTCGTCAGCGAGTTCGGTGGCATTGCGCTCCAGGGATCGGACGGCTGGGGTTATGGCCGGCGCACCACCGCCGCTGCACTGGTGGACCGCTACCGGGAGATGGTCGGCGCGTTGATGGCCAAGGGACCTGTTGAGGGATTCTGCTACACGCAGCTCACCGACATCGAGCAGGAGCGAAATGGCCTTCTGACCTTCGACCGCCGGACCAAAGTTGACCCCGCGGTCTTGCGCCCGATCACGCAAACCGCGAAGCGACGTTAATACTTCCTAATCCTCTGAACTGAGAGGCCGAAAGATTTGACAAAGGTGAAGGCCGGTCATAGACTCGCTGCGACGGGTCGTGGGGTGACCCGATGCGACGAGTGATCGCGCCGGGCCAGCGTCCCGGCCAATGGGAGGATGGAATCAATGGGAAGGCTAACCCGAATTCTGGCCGCGATGGCCATCATTGTTCTTGGCGTTACCGCCTGCGGTACCAGCAACCAAGCTTCCGGAAAGATCGGTGGCACCGTCCACATCCTGGGCACCTGGACCGGCGCCGAGAAGGATTCGTTCGATGCCGTCATGAAGCCGTTCACCGATCAGACCGGCATCAAGATTTCGTTCGAGGCCACCCGTGACCTCGATGCCATCCTCCAGACCAAGATCGCGGCCGGCAACCCGCCCGACGTGACCGGAGCCCCGGGTATCGGCACGCTGATCAAGCTCGCCCGCGCGGGCAAACTCCCAACACTCGACGACAAGCTGGACGTGTCGCAACTCAACGCGAACTATGGGGCGGACTGGATCAACCTCGGAAAGATCGACGGCAAGCTGTACACGCTTTATGCCTGGGCCTCGCTGAAAGGCCTCATCTGGTACGACCCCAAGGCTTTCGCGGCGAAGGGCTACGAGGTTCCCAAGACCTGGGCCGACCTGACGGCGCTTCAGGACAAGATCAAGGCGGACGGTGGAAAGCCGTACTGCGTGGCGTTGGAGAGTCAGGCCGCTTCCGGCTGGCCAGGAAGCGATTGGGTAAAGGAGATCGTTCTGAGCCAGTCCGGGCCGACCGTCTACGACAACTGGTGGCAGGGCAAGCAGAAGTGGACGACGCCCGAAATCAAGCAGGCGTGGACGACCTGGGGTCAGATCCTGGGGTCGAACGGCAGTAATGTCTACGGCGGCAAACAGTACATGGTCGCGACGACGTTTGGCGACGGGGGCCAGGGGCTGTTCACCAGCCCGCCGAAGTGCTACATGTTCAACCAGGGCTCGTTCATCACCTCGTTCTTCGACGGCTACACCCCCAAGCCAACCGCTGGCACGGACTACGCGGTCTTCCCACTTCCGGATGTCAACAGCACGAATGCGGGAGCCCATGTGGTCGCCGGTGATGCGTTCGTCATGACGAAGGACACCCCCCAGGCGCGGGCGCTGCTGAAATACCTGGCAACGGCCGACGCGCAGGACATCTGGGTCAAGAGGGGCGGCGGCAAGATTGCGATCAACAAGCAGGTAAGCCTGAATGACTATCCCGATGCGATCTCAAAATCCCTTGCCCAGATCGTCGTCGACACCAAGATCGCCCGCTACGATGCGGGCGACCTGATGCCAAGCGACATGCAAAAAGCCTACTGGGGCGCCGTCCTCAAGTTCGTCCAGAACCAGTCATCGCTGGATAGCATCCTGGCCGATCTCGACAAAACGCAGGCGACCGCCTATGCGTCGCCATAACGGAGTCGGCCACTGACGGAATAGCGAAATGGACGGGAGCTTAGGCTTGATCGCCCGGATGCCGGTGCTGCAGGTCGACTGGGGGACGCTGGTGTCGGTCAATCTGCCGACGCTCCTGTTCGTCATCGTGGGCGTTCCGCTTGTTCTGGTCGGCTACATCGTGGGTGCCGACGTGCTGGTGCGGCGGCTGCCGAAGCGCAGCCAGCCAATGGTTCGTCCCTGGGTTTGGGTAGGACCAGCCATCCTCTTCGTCGGCGTGATCCTCGTTTATCCGATGGTTGGCACCATCGTGCGAAGTTTCTTCGACCGCCATGGAAGCACGTTCGTCGGACTGGGAAACTTCACCAGGCTCCTGACCGACGGTGGCATCCTGATTGTGCTGAGGAACAACCTCTTGTGGCTGATTCTTTACCCCGGGCTGGTGCTGCTGTTCGGGCTTCTTCTCGCTGTTCTCGCCGACCGCGTGCGATACGAAAAGACAGTCAAGACCCTGATCTTCATGCCGCTGGCCATCTCCTTCGTGGCGATGGCAATCATCTGGCAGTTCGTCTACTACTACAAGGATCCATCTGAGCCCCAGACGGGCATCGTCAACGCCATCCTGGTCAACATCTTCCATGGCCAGCCCATCACGTGGGTTCAGGACACCCGATTCAACAACTTCGCCCTGATCCTTATCGGCGTCTGGGGCGCCACCGGCTTTGCCATGGTCATCCTCTCGGCGGCCCTCAAGGGCATCCCGGCGGAGCTCCTGGAGGCGGCACGCGTCGATGGTGCCAACGAAATCACCATATTCCGGCGTGTCATCCTGCCGCTGATGATGCCCACCATCGTGGTGGTGGGCACCACCATGGTGATTTTCGCGCTCAAGGCCTTCGATGTCGTCTACGTGATGACGGCCGGCAACTACAACACCGACATCCTGGCCAGGCGGATGTACGACGAGCTCTACAGCGCGGGCAACTATGCTAACGCGAGCACCCTGGCCGTGATCCTGCTGCTGGCCGTGGTGCCGGTCCTGATATTCAACCTCCGCCAATTCCGGGCGGTCGAGGAACGGCGATGAGCGTCGCGACGGCGTCACCGCCGACCGCCCCGCCGGTCCGCTCCGCCGCCGAGAAGGCGCGGTGGTCCCAGCGGATCTCGGCGGGTGTCTCAAGCGCCGGCCTGAACGTGGCGGTGCTGGCGCTGACGCTGGCCTGGATTGTGCCAACCGTGGGGCTGCTGATCAACTCATTCCGGCCGGGCGGCGCCTTCAACACCAGCGGCTGGTGGACGGCGCTCGCGCCGCCATACGCCTTCACCCTCGACAGTTACCGGGCTGTCCTCGGCGCAAGCGACCTCGCTCCCAGTTTCTTCAACAGCTTCATGATTACGATCCCCGCCACCCTGATCCCAACCGCGATCGCGGCCTTCGCCGCTTATGCCTTCGCCTGGATGAAATTCTGGGGCCGCAACTGGATTTTCCTCGCCCTGGTTGGACTGCTCGCAGTGCCGCTGCAATTGACGTTCATCCCGCTGCTGACGCTCGCCGTCAAGCTCGGCCTCAATTCCGGCAACACGCTTCCCGGTGGTCTTAACGCCGGTTTTCTCGCCATCTGGATTGCCCACACCGGCTACGGGTTGCCTTTTGCCATTTACCTGCTGGCCAACTTCTTCCGGGTATTGCCGACCGACCTGTTCGAATCGGCTGAGATCGATGGCGCCGGGCCGGTGACGGTCTTCTTCCGCCTTGTGCTGCCGTTGTCCGTCCCGGCGCTGGCCTCGCTGGTCATTTTCCAGTTTCTCTGGGTTTGGAACGATCTCCTGGTGGCGTTGATTTATCTCGGCGGCACGCCCGAGGTCGCGCCCCTCACCGTGACACTGACCAACCTGGTCGGCTCGCTGGGCCAGCATCGCGAGTACCTCACGGCCGCGGCCTTCGTTTCGATGGTCGTTCCGCTGATCGTGTTCTTCAGCCTTCAGCGCTACTTCGTGCGGGGCATCCTGGCCGGGTCGGTCAAGGGCTAGCCGAGCGACAGCCAGCCGGCGTTCAGCGCCGCGTCAGGACCGTCGCGAGCAGCGTCATCGTCAGCAAGACAGGGATCGCCATGATCGCCACCGTGAAGATCAGAAAGAGATCAGCCGAATCGGCGGGGGCACCACTGTCGGCCGCCGTTCGAGCCCCTTGTGGGCTGGGCGCGATCGCAAGCGCCTGAGCTGATCCGGCCGGCGCCGCTCCGGTCAACGGTAGCGCGCCAGCGTCGGGGGCGGAGGCCGCCGCAAGTGGCGCTGCCGAGGGAATGGGGGCGGGCGTCGGCCTGGGCGCGTTAGTCGGCGTTGGGGCCGGTGTCGGCGAGGGTGTGGGGTGTGGCGTTGGTCGTGGAGTTGGCGTCGGTGTGGGGGTTGGTCTGGGGGTCGGGGTTGGCGATGGCGACGGTGAGGGATGCGGACGAGTCGGATTCGCCTGAGAGGCGCTGGCGGTTGAGATGCCGACCAGGCCGCTCCAGGACCCGATCACGAGCACCGCCGCAGCAAGCGCGAGGCCACGCTGACGCGCAACCATCCCTTCCCGCTCGCCTCCTGCCCGAAACTCCTTAAGAAAGGATACTGACTGTGGCCGGAAAAGAACAGACCGTGATGTTGGGGGTCGCGCCTACCATTAAGAGGTGCCTTCCCCCGAACGCGTCGCCGTGGTGACGGGCGCCAGCTCGGGAATCGGCGAGGCGACCGCCCGGGGCCTCGCCGACGAGGGATTTACGCTCGTGCTCGGGGCCCGCCGGGAGGATCGTCTGGCCGCCGTCGCCCACGAGTTGAGCGCGCTCGCCATTCAGCTTGACGTTCGCGACCTCACGAGCATCGAGGCATTTGTGCGGGGCGTCGAAGCTCGCTACCCGCAGGTCGAAGTCCTGATCAACAACGCGGGGCTGGCCGCGGGGCTGCAGCCCCTGGCCGAGGGTAGCGACGACGATTGGGTGCAGATGATGGAAACCAATGTGATGGGCGTCCTTCGAGTAACCAAGGCGATGCTCCCGCTGCTCCGGCGGGCGCCTCGTGCCCACATCGTCAACCTCGGCTCGGTGGCTGGTTTTGAGGTCTATCCCGGCGGCGTCGGCTACACCGCCAGCAAGCACGCCGTGCGGGCCATCACCAAGACGCTCCGGCTGGAACTCCTGGGCGAGCCCATCCGGGTGACCGAGATCGAGCCCGGCATGGTGGAGACGGAGTTCAGCCTGGTGCGCTTCAAGGGCGACCGGCAGCGCGCCGACACCGTTTACCGGGGCATGACCCCCCTGAGTGGCGCAGATGTTGCGGACTGCATCATTTGGGCCGTCACCCGGCCACCCCATGTGAACGTCGACGAGATGGTGGTGCGCCCCATCGCCCAGGCCACGGTTCGCGACGTCGCTCGCAAAGGCTGAGCAGCCCCGCTCTCTTATACACAGGGCTTTCCACATATGCACACGGGTCTTGGTTTCTCTGAGTGGGTTTTCGCGCCAATATTGACTTGGTGACAGGCAACTGATATGATAGCTGCGATATCATTTAACCTGTACCAGGGAGGTAACTATGGCGGTTGTTCACGAGCATGACGATGGCGACGGCGGCTCCAGCGCGGCGGTGGTTGCGATCTTCCTGATCGCCCTGATCGTGATCCTGGCGATCCTCTTCTACGGCTTCGGGGTCGCGCACTGGTTCGGCGTTGGCGGCGGCAACACGACGATCATCAACCCGGCGTCGAACGCACCGTCGCTCGCACCCTCGGCCTCAGCATCAGTCTCTCCGTCCTAATCATTCGGGGCAGATAGGAAAGGAAAAGACCGGCGCGCGGCGCCGGTCTTTTCTATATCTCCCGGTCTTTTTTCATCTCGTCAACTGCAACGATCCCGTAACGGGATGCGAAATGTCGGTGACGGACAATGCACGCATGCATTTTGCTGGACTCATTCGACACGTTCGTCGTGCGATCCGAAGCGATCGAGGTCAGGGCATGGTCGAGTACGCGTTGATTCTGGTCCTGATCGCGGTCGTCGTGATCGCGGTGCTGATCATCCTGGGCAACCAGGTCGCCAACGTCTTCTGCAACATCAGCGGCGCGATCGGACAGTAGCCGACCGGTAGGCTCTCGGCATGCGCAGCGGCTGCAGCCTCGTCATCCTGGCGGGCGGGCTCAGCCGCCGCATGGGCCAGGACAAGGCAACCTTACCGGCCGGCGACCGGACGCTGATCGAGCATGTCGCTCGCCGGCTGGGGCCGGTGGTCGACGAAACGATCATTGCCGGGGGGCCGGTCCAGGCATCGTTGGAGGGTGTTCGCGTCGTCCCCGACGATCGGCCTGGCCTCGGCCCGCTGGCGGGCATGCTTGCCGGTCTTGCCGCCGCGACCCATCGTCATGTATGGGTGGTGGGTTGCGATCTGCCGGACGTCGAGCCGGCGCTGGGCGGGCTCCTCCGCGCGCTGGCGGGCGATTTCGAGGCGGTCGTGCCCCGCCCGACACAGGAACCGGAGGGGGTCTGTGCGCTCTACGTTCGCGAGCTGGCTCCGCGCATCGCCGACCTGCTCGAATCCGGCGAGCGCCGCATCAAGAGCCTGCTCGACCGGAGCGCCGTTCGCTACCTCACGCCAGATGAGCTGCGCACCGTCGATCCCGAGCTACGCTCTTTCCGCAACATCAATACCCCGGCCGATTACGAGGACTGGCTCAGGTCGCAACCGGTCTCGCGTTGAAGACATCCAGCTGGCGTGCGAGCTCGGATGGATCCGTGGTGGGCGCCTGGCAGACGAAACCCTCGCAGAGATACGCGGTCACTTTGCCATCGATCGCGAGACGGTCATTGAGCAGCGCCATCGATTGGCGCTGAGGCCCAGGTGGTGCGACGGCGACCAGTCGATTGGGCAGGTACCGCGCCCTGATTACCTCGAGAAATTCGGTCGCCCGCGGCTCTGCCGGGTTGCCGATCACCGCCAGCTCAACCGGCCGGCCCAGGTAGAAATCGAGCGCGGCCAACAGACGGCCGAAAGCCTGCGGCGCCTTGGCCGCGGTTGGCCCCAGCCGCTCCAGGGTCGCTCGTGCCCGGTCGATCCAGGATGGCTCGCCGAGGAGCGTCCCGGCGCGCAGCAACACGTCGACGGCCATCGAGGTTCCCGACGGGACCGCGTTGTCGGTGACATCCTGGGGTCGCACCACCAGTTGCTCCTGGTCCGCCGCGGTATCGAAGAACATGGCCTTCGCGTCGTCCCAGAACGCCCTGACCATCTCGGTCACGAGTCCATGGACGTGGTCGAGCCAGCTCGGATCGAAGGTGGCTTCATAGAGGCTCAGCAGTCCATCGGCAACGGCGGCCTGGTCCTCGAGGTAGCCGGGCAGCGCCGCTCGGCCATCCTTATAGCTGCGCCGCATCCGATTGGCCTGGCGCAGCCGCGCCAGCATGAACCGGGCGTTGGCTTCCGCGACCGCGACCAAGTCGGGCCGGCGCAGCACCCGCCCTGCCTCGGCAAAGGCGCGTAGCATCAGCCCGTTCCAGCCTGCGATGACCTTCTCATCGCGGTGCGGCCGCACGCGCCGCGCCCGCGCCGCCAGCAGCCGATCCCGCGCCATCTCGAGCCGGTCGAGCGCACCTGGTGCGACCGGATGGAGAATGCTGCGGCCGTCGAAATTGCCTTCGGGAGTCACATCGAAGGCGCGCGCCAGCGCTCCGCCCTCCTCGGGACCAAGGATGGCGTCGAGTTGTTTCGGTGTCCACAGGTAGAAACCGCCCTCTTCGCCCTCCGTATCGGCGTCGAGACTCGAGTAGAATCCGCCGTCCGGCGCCGTCATCTCTCGCAGGACGAAGCCGAGGGTTTCCTCGACCACCCGAGCGAACGCCGGATCGTGGCTGAGCTGCCAGCCATCGAGATAGGCGCGGGCCAGGAGGGCGTTGTCGTAGAGCATCTTTTCGAAATGGGGGACGAGCCAGCGCTCGTCGACGCTATAGCGGTGAAAGCCGCCGCCCAGCTGGTCGTACATCCCGCCGGCGGCCATCGCGCGCAGCGTGTCCGTCGCCATCTCGAGCGCAGCCGGTTGCCCAGTCCGCGCATAGGTGCGCAGCTGAAAATCGAGCAGCATCGGCTGAGGAAACTTGGGGGCGCCGCCGAACCCGCCATGCCCGGGGTCGTACTCGCGCGCCAGCCGGCGATAGGCCTCGTCGAGCAGGGTCGGTGCGAGCGTCCCCTCCGCCAGCGGCAAGGCCGGTCGCTGCAAGAACTCGCGGACCTGCTCGGCCGTTTGCGCGACTTCTTGTTGCCTGTTTGCAAAGGCATCGGCGACCGCGGCAAGGACGCGACGAAAAGACGGCATGCCGGACCGCTCGCTCGACGGGAAGTAGGTGCCGGCGAAAAAGGGCGTCCCGTTGGGCAGCAGGAAGACGGTCATCGGCCATCCGCCGGATCCGGTCATCGCTTGCGTCGCCCGCATGTAGACCTGATCCAGGTCCGGCCGCTCTTCACGATCGACCTTGATCGCGATGAAGTCCTGGTTTATCAGCGCCGCGGTCTCGTCGTCTTCGAAGGACTCGCGGGCCATCACGTGGCACCAGTGACAGGCGCTGTAGCCGATGCTGAGCAGGATCGGTTTGTTCTCCCGGCGCGCGCGATCCAGCGCCTCCGGTCCCCATGGGTACCAGTCGACCGGATTCTGCGCATGCTCGAGCAGATAGGGACTGGTTTCCTGCGCCAGCCGATTGGCCATCGTTCCACTCTAGCGACCCTCCAAGGCTGACTATCATGACCCCGATGAGCGGGGCGCTGGATTGGCTCGCCGTTGGTGATGCGGCAGAGGAGCGCACCGCGGATGGCATGGCGATCTTGGGTGGAGGCGCCGCACGGCTCGCGGCGCACGCAGCGGCACTTGGGGTTCGCAGTGCGCTGGTGGCCAAGCTCGGCGAGGATGACGCCGGTGGCCGCGTGCGGGAGGCGCTCGAGCGTCTCAAGGTGGAGCTGCAGTGGTTGCGGACGGCGCCCGGGATGCGGACCACCGTGTGGCATCAGCCCGACGGCCGGGCTGGAGATCGCCGCGTCGATCGCGGTGCGGATCTGGCCCTCCGACTCGACGAACTGCCCCCGCTCTCGCTAGCGGCCGCGCTGACCGTCGTCTCGGGGTACAGCCTATCGGTCGAGCCCGCCCGATCGGCTGCGCTGGGTGCGCTGACCACGGCCCGAGCCCGCCGCGGTCACGCGGCGCTGCTGCTCGAGGCCGACCTCCTGTGGTGGACCAACGCGCGGATCGCCCGCAGGGTCCTGGAACCAGCCTTGAATGCGGCCGACAGCGTCGTCCTCCAGGCGACCGATGCCCTGGCGCTGTTTGGTGCGGTCGAGGGTCGCGAGGCGCTTCGCTTGATTGCCGAGATGGGACCGCGCCTGGTCTATCTCACCCAGGCGGACGGAAGCGTTCTCCTCCGCGATAGCGGTCGCGTTCACGCCTGCCCGGCTGGCGGCTTGTCTCGCGACCGATATGCCGGACCAGCCGCGTTCTGGGTTGGGCTCGCGCAGAAGGCCACGCCACGACGGGCCGCGCTCGATTCCTTGCGCTACGCGCAGTCGGTGCGGCGGCCCGGTGCACCTCGACAACCGCAGCCCCGCGTGTAACGCCTGGATGGCGCGAGTGGAGCAGGCCGGCGACGGCAGGTTGGGCCCGACTGTTGCGGCCGTTACTCCAGCATGGGGGGCTCCTGGCGTCGCTGGCTACTCGCCGCCGCCGTCTGTGCGACGCTACTGCCCTCCGCCGCCGCCCTACCCACCCGGCCCCACGCCGCCTTGAGCATTTCGTTTCTGGTGGAACCGGCCGCGGTCGAGGCCTCGCCTACCCCTTCGCCAGCGCCGACAGATGTGGCTGGATCCGCGACCACGCGATAGGGTGGGTGGGGATTCCGGCCTGGCTGAGGTAACGGTCACGCAAGCCGCTCAAGTCGGGGTAGCCGTGAACGAAATAGATCGAGCGGATGCCCGCGCTGATCAGCAGCTTGACGCACTCGATACAGGGAAAGTTGGTACAGAAGATGTCGGCGCCGGCGGTTGACGAGCCGCGATAGGCGCTCTGTGCCAGGGCATTGGCCTCGCCGTGGGCGCAGTACTTCAGCGAGAGGTCGGCGCCGCTGATACCCCCGACGCAGGGACAGGGCTTGGGAAACTCCTCCGGGTGCCAGGTGCCCTTGGGCGTGCCGTTGTACCCGGTCGCGATCACCTGGCCGTCCCGCACGATGACGCAGCCTACTTTGCGACTGAGGCAGGTCGAGCGCAGCGCTGCCGCAAAGGCCAGGATCATCGCGTAGGAATCCTTGTCGGGCCGGCCCAGTTGATTGGTGGCATGGACCTCGATCGCGTCAGGGTTGGGAGCGGCCCGCCGGGCGCGGCGTGCGGCTGGCCGGGAGGGCCTGGAGGTCACCGCTCGATGTTACTTCGCTAGCTTGCCTTGAGGATCCGGGTGATCGTCGTCCCGCAATGGGCGCAGGTGCCGATCCGTGCCCAGTGCCCCGAGCGCAGCGCCGTGGTGGTGGCGCCGAGGTCGACCGCGCAGTGGCACTGGTAGCAGAACGTAAGTTGGGCCGGCATGCGAGACGCGTGAGGTATCGCCGGAGTGGCGAAGCGCAGCGAGAGGATATTTCCTGAGTCGTGCATCTCTCTCTAATCCTCGTAACGTCTAGTATTCGCCTCTCTGTTCGCGGATAGACGCCACGATTGCGTAACGCTTTCTCATCCACTTCTCACGCTTACGGGCCGCGTTTCAATCAGGCGACTCAGCGAGACCGCAGGCAGCGCGCGGCTCCGCCGCGCCGCCCTTTCGGTTAAGTCACCGTGTAACTACGTTGCCGCTAGGCGCGGGTCGGGGACGCGGCTGGCCGGGCGACGCGGGTCTCCTGCGGACCGCCGGCCTTCTCCCAGATCTGGTCGACCGCGTCGATTAGGTCGAGGAACTTCTGGGCCTCGGCCAAGTCCACCGATGCCTTGACCTTCGAGCCCTGCGAGACGGCCGCCTTCAGCGCGTCCTTGAGCTGTGGGAACTTGGCATCGTGCTTCTCGGGCTTGTACCAGTCGCTCCAGAGGACGTCGAGATGGTGCTTGGCTAGCTCTGCCCGCTCCTCCTTGATGCCGATCGCCCGCTGCCGGTAAACCTCGTCTTTCGAGTCGTTGTACTTCTTGATGATGTTGTAGACGGACTCGGCCTCGATGCGCGCCTGCTCTGGGTCGTAGATTCCGCAGGGCAGGTCGCAATGGGCTTCCACGGTCCGGCTAGGGCGAATCCATTCCTTCAAATTCATGGTGTCAATTCCTCCTATAGGATGAACCACTGATCCTGAAATCAGTCTACCCGCTGCGCGTACGAGGCGACAGCATGGCACCGCGATTACCTTCGGGGTCGTTGATCGTCGCCTGGCCGATTGATAATGCGTCGCGCTTGCGAGTCGGCGATGTGGTCGTCGCCCGTCGGCCCGATCGCCCCGAGCTCGAGATCGTCAAACGGATCGAGGCGATCGACGCGGGCGGAGCGATTTTTCTTGCCGGGGACAACCCCGGCGCCAGCACCGACTCGCGCCAGTTCGGAACGGTGACGCGGCATCAGATCCTGGCGCGCGTGGGATGGCGCTACTGGCCGCTGCCTCCGATCCGACCCTAGTGCGGCGCGGGCTCGGCCAGCGTCCGCCCCGCGCGTTCCAGGCGCGCGAGAACGGAATTCCTATCCAACCGGCTGATCGATTCGATCAGTGGCGGCGTCACGGTGCGTCCGGTGATGGCGACCCGCAGCGCCATGAACAGATCTTTTGACGACCAACCCAGCCGCTCGGCCAGGCCGCGCAGCGCCGGCTCGATCGTTTCCGGCGTCCAGCTGACCAGCGCCCGCAAAGTCGTGGCTGCCTCCGTCAGGGCGCTGGCGGTGGCGGCGGCGTCGCGCCCTTTCGGGACCAGTTGACCTAGCTGGTAGCCCTCGGGTTCTTCGAAGAAGAACCGGAGCATGTCGGGCGCCTCGTTCAGGGTTCGCAGCCGTTCCTGCACCAGCGGCATCAACGGCTTGAGCGATTCGACCGGCGCCTGGGGCATTCGCGGCGCCAGCCGCGCTGCCAGTTCGTCGGCCGTCAGCCGTCGGATGAACTGGCCGTTCAACCAATCGAGGCGCTCCAGGTTCGCCATGGCCGGACTGGCCTGAATCTTCTCGATCGAGAACTTCTCGATCAGCTGGTCGATGGTGAGGATGTCTTCCTCCGTGCCGGGTGACCAGCCCAAGAAGGCGATGAAGTTGTCGACCGCCTCGGGCAGATAACCGGCTTCGCGATACTCGAGGACGTCCTTGGCACCATGCCGCTTGGCCAGGGGTTTCTTATCCGGACCCAGCACCAGGGGGAGATGGGCAAAGGCCGGAGGCAACCAGTTGAACGCCTGGAAGAGCAAGAGGTGCTTGGGTGCCGAGGGCAGCCAGCCATCGCCGCGAATGATGTGGCTGATCCGCATCTCGTGGTCGTCGACCGCGAAGGCCAGGTGATAGGTGGGAAAGCCGTCCGATTTCAGCAGGACGTGGTCGTCGAGGGTGTCGTTGCGAAACGTGACCGTGCCCATCACCAGGTCTTGCAAGGTGGTGGTGCCTTCGATCGGCATCGCCTGGCGGACCACGAAGCGCTCGCCGGCGGCCACGCGGCGCTCTGACTCGTCCAATGGGATGGCGCGGCAGCGACGATCGTACCGCTCGGGTTCGTGTCGGGCCCGCTGCTCGGCCCGCATCTGCTCCAGCCGTTGCGGCGTGCAGAAGCAGCGGTAGGCGGCTCCGCTGGCGATCAGGCCGGCGGCCGACTTCTCGTAGATCGGCTTTCGTTCGGACTGGACCAGGGGTGTCTCGTCCCAGTTCATGCCGAGCCAGCGCAGCCCCTCTTCGATCTGCTCCTGGCTGCCCGGCTTAAATCGGGTTCGGTCGGTGTCCTCGATCCGCAGCAGGAACTGTCCGCCATGATGGCGCGCGAACAGGTAGTTGAAAAGCGAGGTCCGGGCGCCGCCGAGATGTAGCGCCCCGGTTGGACTCGGGGCATACCGAACACGGACCGGCGAATTCAGCTCGGACATTCGACCATCGTACTCAGCGGGAAATCGCGGCCTCCTGCGTCACACCCGTGATGCCTCGATACGCGCTTGGCTGCATCAAGGACCCCTACGACCACCGCGACTACAGCATTTCGACCTTCCTGAAAGCGGCGCCGCTTGCCGAACAGGTGGACCACTCGCCCGCCCTCCCGCCGGTTTTCGATCAGGGCCCGGCCGGAACCTGCGTCGCCTGCGCCACCGCTTATTACGACAAGACCTTTCAGAAGGGTCTCGAGCATCACTGGACGCTTTCCGATCCGCATCACCAGTTCTCGCCGCTCTACATCTACAGTCAGCGGCGCAAGCAGCCCGCCGATGAAGGGATGACGATTCGCGAGGCGATGAAAATCATCCAGGAGCAGGGCGTCTGCAGTCTCGAGTGCATGCCGTACAACGTCCAGCGCATCAACGTGCCACCGACCGCGGAGCAGCGCCATGCGGCAGCGCCCTACCGCGCCAAGAGTTACGCCCGGCTCAACAGCGTCGTCGAGATGGAGGCATACTTGATGACGAACTGCTTCATCGCCGGCGTCATGGTGCACGAGCGGTTCATGGATGCGCCCGGCGGCATCATCCCCATGCCCGAGCCCGGGTGTGAGTTTCTGGGGGGCCACGCCATCTGCATCGTCGGGTTCGACCGGCGGAATCGGATTTTCAAGTTCGCCAACAGCTGGGGCACCCAGTGGGGCGACCGTGGCTTCGGGCATATCGGCTACGCGACCTTGCAGGCGCTCCTCATGGATGCCTGGGGCATGGTCGACGGGCCCAACGCCGGCTGAGCTCCTTACGGATCGTGATATTTGGCGATGATGCCGGACCGCGCGGCCGCAACCCAGACCGTGTCGGTCAGGGGATCGGCCGCGATGGTGGCCGCCTGCTTTCCCGTCCCAGCGACGCCGATCGGCTTCAGCGCGACCGTGTCGATCACGGTTACGTTGTTGCTGCCGGCGTTCGCGACATAGAGGTGATGAAGGTGCGAATTGAAGGCGACCTGGTCGGGGGAGTGGTCGATGTCGACCGTCCCCAGGCATCGATCGACAAGCACGTCGATCACCGACACTTCGTTGGCAGTATGCGGGATTGCGTCGGCCACGAATAGACGCTGCTGATCCGCATCGAAGGCGAGACCTGTGGGCGACTTGATGTCGCAGCCCTTATAGGTCTTGACGACGGACCGGGCCACCGGATCGATCATCAGGACCTCGTCCTTGTCGTTGATCGCCTGAAAGACCATCCCTTGGGTATCCATGGCCCGTAGCTCTGGCTTCCCGGGCAGCGTCATTTTGCCCACCTCCTTGCGAGTCTTCTCATCGATGAAGCCCAGGCTCGTGCTGTCGAGACTCACGATCACCAGCCCGTAGGCGGCGTCGTAGTCGATGGCGTCCGCCGAGGTGCCCATCTTGAGGTTGTCAAGAACCTTCAGGAGCTTGACGTCCACCACGGACACGCTGCCGTCGGAGCCATTGGCGGTAAAAACGATGTTCGGGTCTGAGCTCAGCGCGATGCCTTTGATGCCCGGCAGGTTCGGGAC
>DASWBA010000169.1:0-2423 GCA_036390825.1 Candidatus Dormiibacterota bacterium | reverse complement strand
ATGACCCTGAAGCTCGAACCCTGATGGCGGCGTCAGTCGCTGGATGGTGGATCGAGGGATTTCGTGCGCGCCCACCGGCCGACGGGCTCGCCCGCGCGGACCAGCACGTAGGTGAAGAACGCGAGTGACGTGATGAAAAAGCTCACCGGGTGCGGGGAGTAGTAGGCGATCGCGAGCCCCGCCCAGGTGAAGGCGAGCGCCAGCAGGATGCCGGTGAGGATGGCGGCCGGCGGCCGGCTTGTGAAGCGAACTGCGATCGCCGCCGGCGTGACGATGAGCGCGAAGATCAACAGAACGCCCACCACCTGCACCGCCTCCGTGACGGCGACGGCAAGAATGGCCATGAACCCGATCGAAAGAGCCGTGACCGGCACCCCTTTTGCCCCGGCCAGCTCTTCGTCGACGGAGGCGAAGAGCAGCGGCCGGTATACCGCGATCAGCGCAACGACGGTGACGAGGCCCGCGACCAGCGTCACCAGCACGTCGTTCGAGCTGATGCCGAGGATCAGGCCGAAAAGGATCGCGTAAGCCTCGGTCGCGTAGCCCGTGTAAAGCGAGATGAACAGCACGCCGAGCCCCAGCGTCCAGGCCAGCACGATGCCGATGGTCACGTCGCGGCCGCGCAGGCGGTTGCCAAGCGCGCCGATCGCGATGCCGCTGCCGAGCGTGAAGACGAGCAGGCCGAAGATCGGGTTCACCGCCAGCACCACGGCGCCGGTTGCGCCGGCGAAGCCGATGTGTGAGAGCGCATGGGCGGCAAACGCGGAACCGCGGAGGACGACGAAGTATCCGATCGCCCCGGCCACGATCGCCACGATCGTGCCCGCCTCGAATGCGTGAACCATGAATTCGTAATGAAAAAGAGCGGCGATGTCGTCAAACAGGTTCCAGCTCAGCTGCGGCGAAGTGTTCGTGATGGTGGAGAAAATCGCGCGCTCATCCATGTGGATGGCTGACCTCCTCCTCGAGCCCGACCACGAACACGCGCCCCCGGCTGTCCTTGAGCACCTCGACCGGCGTGGAGTAGATGCGGGTCAGAGACTCCGAGGTGATGATCTCGTCCGGCATGCCCATCGCCACGTTTCCATGCGCCACGTAAAGGACGTGATCGATGTGCGAGAGCAGCGGATTCACATCGTGCGCGATCAACAGGACGGTCAGCTCGCGCGCGCGCTTGAGCTCCCCGATGAGCTGAACGATCACGCCCTGGTTGCGCACGTCGAGCTGCGAGAGGGGTTCGTCCATCAGCAGGACCTGGGGGTTGCCCACGAGAGCCTGGGCCAGCAGCAGGCGCTGCTGCTCTCCGCCGGACAGCCGGCCGATAGGCCGGTCGGCATACGAACCTGCTCCCACGGCGCGAATCGCCTCGTCCGCCGCGCGGGCGGAAGCGGCGCCGTGCAGACGCACGCCCCACCGGTGGCCGTCGATGCCGAGGTTGACGAAGTCGCGCCCGCGGATGGACAGCTCGGGATCGAAAGAGGAATGCTGCGGGATGTAGCCGATCGACGCGTTGCCGCGGTGGGGCCTGCCGCCCAGCACCTGGAGCTCCCCATGGAGAGGCGGGAGCAGCCCGAGGATCATCCGGATGAGCGTGGACTTGCCACCTCCGTTCGGTCCGAGAACGGCGGTGAATGATCCCGCCGCGATCGAAAAATCCGCGTGCGCCCAGACGGCGGGCCCTCCGTAGCCGGCGGCCAGGTCGCGGGCCACGATTGCCGGCCTGGCGGTCGAGGATTGGAAGGTCGGTGGCTGCATCTCCATCAACGTCAGCCGTTCAGCGCCGACGCGTTGAGCGCGCCCTGCAAGGCGACCAGCTGCCCGAGCTGCCAGTCCTGGAAAGTCGCGGATTCGGGCTGCAGCGTCTCCGACACGCCAACGATCGGGATGTTCGCCTGGGCGGCGAGGCGTTTCACGTTGGTCGTGACCGCGGTTGCGGTCTGGACGTTGTAGATGAGCACCTTCGCACGCTTGCCGGTGATCTGATTCTGGAAATCGATGACCGCAGCCGCCGGCGGATCGTTGCCCTCCGAGACCGCGTTCATGAACGAGGCGGGGGAGATGAGATCCAGGCCGAGGGCGGCCGCCATGTAGACGAAGATGCTCTCGGTCGACGCCACCGGCACGCCGTTGAACCTGGCCTTGATCTCGGCGATGCGCTGTCGGTACGGCTCGAGGGCCGTCGTGAACGCACCGCGCCGCTCGTCGAAGTAGGCCGAGTCGGCGGAGTCGATCGCTTTGTAGTCCGCCGCGATCTGGTCGGCCAGGCGCGTGACGTAGTCGGGGTTGTACCAGAAGTGAGGGTTGTCGCCCGCCTTCTTGCCGAGTACGTCCGCAGCCACCAGCACAGTGCGGTGGCTGCTCGGATTTGCCGACATCAGCCGCGCTGCCCAGTCGTCGTAGCCGGCCCCGTTCAGGATCACAAA
>DASWBA010000168.1:0-19420 GCA_036390825.1 Candidatus Dormiibacterota bacterium | reverse complement strand
AGTAACGATCCTCGAGCCAGTCTTTGGCTAGCTTGGTGGGCACCCCGATCTTGAAGGCATTCTTCTCGCGTCCCACCAACGACGCATTTTTCAGCCAGGTCTCGTAACTTGGCTTACTGAGCTGGAACCGAAGTTCCTCCTGCGCCGCCTGCCAGATCTGTTCTCCGTTCATACGGTCCTCCAACCAACACGCGACTGTTTCGTTGGAGAGCAGAGCCGGTGCTGCGCGTCAGGCCGCGAAGACGGAAACGAGGCCCATGGACGGCGTTAGCGGGGACGGGACTTATACACAGACTTCCCACAAAGGTGGACAAGTCTATCGAGGTCTCCCCAGCCTCGTGTGCATAAGTTGTTGATGGTTAGTTGCCGTAGCTCTCCAGGGCAGCGGAATAATAGCAAACGGATTCTGCCGGCGCAATCCGAAACTACGTACGAACGTCGGCGCCCCACGTGGTATGGTTAGGCCCCGAAAATGAAGCGTACCCATCAGCCTAAAAAGCGCCAGCGGGTCAAAGTCCACGGCTTTCGCGCCCGCATGTCAACCACCGGCGGTGTCAAGGTGATCAAGGCCCGCCGCCTTAAGGGCCGTCGCCGCCTGACCCCAACCTCCAGCCGGCGGGCGCGGTAACCTTCACCCTCCCCATCCGGTGAAGCGGCGCGCTCGGCTGCGTCGTTCAACCGACTTCGACCGGACGCTGCGTTCCGGACGGCGGGCCGCCTCGGAGTACCTGGCCCTATTCGTAAGCGATAATGGTGTTGGCCGGCCGCGCGTGGGCCTGGCTGTCAGTCGCAAGCTAGGCAACGCCGTGGTCCGGAATAGAATCAAGCGGCGCCTCCGGGAGTTGGTCAAGCCGTTGCTGGCACAAACCGAGGGTGGCCGCGACGTTGTAATCGTGGCCCGGGCGCGGGCTGTCGACGCGGAATTTACCCGGCTGCGCCAGGAGATTGAAATGTTGTGGGCGAAGGGGTGGGGGCGATGACGGCGATCTCACTTGCCCTGATTCGGGTCTACCGGGTGACGCTCGGCCCCATTCTCGGGGCGGTATCCGGCTGTCGCTACACGCCGACTTGCTCGCAGTACGGGTATGAAGCCATCCAACGCTACGGCTGGTGGCGCGGCTGGGGCATGGCGGTCGCCCGGATTGCCCGCTGCCACCCCTTCCACGCCGGTGGCTGGGACCCGGTGCCATGAGTACCATCGGTCAACTCTGGCACCCCATCTGGCTATTGTGGTGGACGATTATCGGCGTCCCGATCCACGCCATCCTGTCATGGCTCCTGTCAACGCTGAACGGCAACCCCGTTGCCGACGCCGTAGGTCCCTTCGGCATCGCCATCGTCATCCTCACCATCATCATCAAGTTGATCCTGTCGCCGGTTTTCCAGTACCAACTCACCACCTCGCGACGCGTGCAGGCGGAGCAGCGCCGGATCGCCCCGCAGTTGGCTGCCGTCCGCAAGAAGTACAAGAAGGACCCGCAGCGCTTGAACCAGGAGACGATGGCGCTCTACAAGGAGCACAACATCAACCCGCTCGCCCAGATGAGCGGTTGCCTGCCGGCACTGCTGCAGTCGCCGATCCTGATCGCGCTCTTCTACGTGATCCGGGATGCCCACAAAACCTTGCCCATCCACGACTTCAAGTTCCTGGGGATCTCACTCGATCACACCGCCCTGCAGCCAGGGCAATTCGTGGCGCTCGCTATCCTGCTGCCGCTACTGGCGGGACTGACCACCTTCGTCCAGACCAAGATGATGACCCCACCGGGTGGGGCGGCGTCCCAGGACGCGACCCAGGCCGCGATGACGCAAAACATGACCCTGATCATGCCGGTATTCATCGGCTTCATTTCGCTTCAATTCGCGGCCGCCCTGGCGCTCTACTGGGTGGTGAGCAACCTTTTCAGCATCGGCCAGCAGTACTTCATTACCGGCTGGGGCTCACTGTCCGTCCCGCCGGTCCTGCGTAGGGGGAAAGCCGCATGAGCAGCAGCAACAGCGTGGAAACCACGGGAAAAACCGTCGATGAGGCGGTCGAGCAGGCGCTCGAAGATCTCGACGAGGCGCGAGAGAACGTCGAGGTCGAAGTGCTCGATGACTCTCCACAGGAAGCTCGCGTTCGGGTCACCCTGCGCGAGACCTATGCGGTCAAGGCGCGGGAAGTCGTGGCCGAGCTGCTCTACAAGATGGGGATCACCGCCCAGGTCACCATCAAGAAGGCCGATGAGCCGGTGATGATCGACGTCGCCGGCGACAACCTCGGCCTCTTGATCGGCTGGCGGGGCGAGACGCTCCGCGCCTTTCAAACCGTCGTGAACCTGATTCTCAATGAGGGCCGTGCCGACCGCCGCCGGCTCGTGGTCGACGTCGAGCACTATCGCAACCGCCGCGAGGAAACGGTGAAGGAGATGGCGCTCCGGCTGGCCGACCGCGTCCGGCGCAGCGGGGAGCGCGTGATGATGGACCCGATGCAGTCGTACGAGCGGCGCATCGTGCATATCACGCTCGAGAAGGAGCCCGGCATTCGCACCGAGAGCCAGGGCGAAGAGCCGAACCGTCGGGTTGCGATCCTGCCCGATGGGGTGAGCGGCAGCCGCCGGCCGGCGGAGCGCCCGATCCCGGCTCCCTCACCGCCCTTGACCCGGCAGGGCAGTGGCTACGGGGACCGCCCCCGCTACGGCGACCGACCGCGGTTTGGAGAACGGCCGCGCTTCGGTGAGCCGCGGACGGACTCGCCGGAAGGGGAGGGCGGCGCCGGGGGCTGAGGCCCTTTCAGGACGTCCGCCCGCACCCGGTAGAGCGCGGCCGCCACAGTCTCCGCCGACAGGCCGTCATCGAGCGCGTCCTGGGCGCGGCGGACACCGTCCCTGAGCGCTCCCGCCGGGGCTTTTACGGCCAGGCGCTTGAGATCACGGGCGAGCTCCTGGGGTAGCCCGGAGCCCGCATCAGTGTCCGCATAATTCCAGGCCTCGACGCGACCGATGAGCAAGTTCAGGCGGTCGACGAATTCCGATTCGATTTTCACTCGCCCATCTTGCATGATATCGAGACACTCACAAGTTGCGCCGCCCGATCCCGCTGAACGGGAGATCGGAAGGCTACCCTACGATATACTCAGATCGTGCCCCTGTCTCGGTCTCCGTATCGTCTGTCGACCTTGCCGACCGGGGCCCGAGTAGTCTCGACCGAGTTGGCGGACCGCCCCTCCACCACCATGGCGATCATGTTCAAGGTCGGCTCCCGCTATGAGTCGGACCAGGAGGCGGGGATCAGCCACTTCCTCGAACATATGTTCTTCAAAGGCTCCGCTCACTATGGCGGTGCCAAGGAAATCGCCGAAGCGATAGAGGGAGTCGGCGGCATGCTCAACGCCGGGACCGACAAAGAGTTGACGATGTACTGGGCCCGCGTGCCCAAGAACAAGGCCAAGCTGGCAATCGACGTCCTGGGCGACATGCTGTTCCAACCCCTGCTCGACCCGGGGGAACTGGAAAAGGAACGGCTCGTCGTCCTGGAGGAGCTGAAGATGTACCAGGACTCACCCCAGGAGTACGTACATAGCCTGTTCGAGCAGATCAGCTGGCCCGACCATCCACTAGGGCGAGACGTGGCCGGTACCGAGGCATCGGTACGTGCCCTAACGCGCGACGACCTGCTGCGCTACCTCGACGAGCACTACCTGCTGCGCAATCTCGTCGTCACCATCGCTGGCCCCGTCACGCACGAGGAGGCGATCGGATTGATCGAGCCCTATCTCAAAGTCCGCGGCAATGGCTCCGCGCCGCCGGCATTTCTGCCCTCGGTAGGCAATGGGCTCAAGCCGACCGTTTTGCTGAAATCCAAGAAGACCGAGCAGGCGCACGTGTGCCTCGGCGTTCACGCCCCCTCGTACATGGACCGCGACCGCCACGTCATCGACATCCTCAACTGCGTGCTCGGCGAGGGGATGAGCTCGCGCTTGTTCCTCGAGGTGCGCGAGAAGCTGGGGCTCGCTTACGACGTCCACTCCTATGTCAACAAGATGTACGACACCGGCGTGCTCGGCGTGTACGCCGGCACGGAGCCGCGGCAGGCAGCGCGTGCCGTCGGTGCGATCGTCGGCCAGCTCCGCCGCCTCTGTGATGAGCCGGTCAAGTCAGGGGAGCTCACCAAGGCCAAGGAGTTCTACAAGGGGCGCCTGCTGCTGCAGATGGAGAGTACCAATTCGGTGGCGACCTGGTACGGCGGCCAGGAGGCACTGACCGGCCGCATCGAAGATGTCGAGGAGACCGTCGCCGAGATCGACGCCGTCACTGCCGACGACGTCATGCGGATCGCCAGGGAGCTCTTCAGCCAGGCGCTGCAGCTGGCCGTGATCGGTCCATTCCGGAGTGAGGCACCCTTCCTCAAACAGATCGCCTGAGCCCGATCCGGGCGCCTTCGCAGAATGGGACGCTAGAATAAGTCGCCCTCGGATGAAGTTGAACAGCTAAAGGATGGCGCAGCCGCACATGGCGCAACCGTCGGCGCCGGCGCAACCACCGCGCCAGAAGTCTTTCCTTCGGGACACGCTCGAGATCGTGTTTCTCGCGCTTGTACTGTATGTCGTCATTCAGTACGCAGTGCAGACCGTGCACGTGCTCGGCTCGAGCATGTATGCGACCCTGCACGACAACGACCTGCTGGTGGCTTCGAAGATTTCCTACAAGCTGCACCAGCCGCAGCGTGGCGACATCATCGTCTTCAAGCCGCCGGATGAGGCGAGCCGCGACTTCATCAAACGCATCATCGGCCTGCCGGGCGAGCGCATTCACATCACCAACAGCGTTGTGTACATCAACGGCAAGGTGCTCCAGGAGCCGTACCTGCCCGAACGCTGGACCTATAACAACAACTGGCCGGCGTCAGGGCAGGACCAACTGATTCCGCCGGATGAGTATTTCGTGATGGGTGATAACCGCAATCACTCGAGTGACTCGCGAACCTTCAACTTCATCGAGCTCAGCTCGATCCTGGGGAAGGCGGAGATCCGAATCTGGCCCCTTGGCCAGGTCGGGTTCTTAGGCGCTAAACCGACCTTCGCCGCGAGTCAATAGCGGTGCCATCAGAGCGCACCCTGGTGCTGGTCAAGCCCGACGGCGTCCAGCGAGGCCTGGTGGGCGAGATTCTCCGGCGGCTGGAGCAGCGCGGTCTGAAGCTGGTCGGCCTCAAGATGATGCGAATTTCGAAAGACGTCGCGGGACGGCATTACATCGAGCACCAGGGCAAGCCCTTCTACGACGGCTTGCTCGCCTTCATCACCTCGGGCCCGGTGGTGGCCATGATCTGGGAGGGCCGCGAGGCCGTCACCGTGGTTCGTGGTCTGATGGGCAGTACCGATCCGCTCAAGGCCGCGCCCGGCACCATTCGCGGCGACCTGGCGCTCGACCTCGGCATGAACCTGATCCACGGATCCGATTCGCCGGCCCGTGCCGACACCGAGATCGCACTCTTCTTCAGCCAGGGCGAGCTCCACGATTACGATCGCACGGTCGACCGCTGGATCCGCGAGTAGGGTTGCACGTGTAAGGCTTAGCGGGTCAGCCGGCGCCGCAGCGCCTCAAACTCCTCGTTGCTGTAGAACTCGATCGTCAATCGACCGCCGTGCTTGAGGCGCGTCAGCACCACCTTCGTGCCAAGCGCGCGGCGAAACTCTTCCTCGATCGCCCGGGTCTCTGGATCGCTCGACGCGACGCGCCGAGGTGTCCTTGCGCCCGACTCGGTCGCACGGGCCCGCGCCCAGGCTTCCGTCTGGCGCACGCTCCAGTGCTCACGGATGATCCGCTCCAGGCCGACCAGTTGCTGGGCGGCGGTCGGCAGTCCGAGCAGGGCGATTCCGTGGCCGGCCGTGACGGCGCCGCTTTCGATCGCCTTGACGACGGGCTCGGGCAAGCCCAGCAATCGCACACTCTGCGCGATCGTGACGCGATTCTTGCCGATCCGCTCGCCGAGTGCCTCCTGGGTCAGGCCAAAGTCGCGCAGCAGGCGCTGGATCGCGCGCGCCTCCTCGATGGCGTTCAGATCGGTGCGCTGCAGGTTTTCGACCAGCGCCAGCTCGAGCCGTTCCTCGAGGCGCCCCCCGCTGCCGGGGTGGACGATGACTGGCACCTCGTTCAAGCCGGCGATTTCGGCGGCGCGGAGCCGGCGCTCGCCGGCGATCAGTTCGTACCCGGCCAGGGCTTCGCGCACCAACAGCGGCTGGAGGATGCCGTGCATCCGGATCGAGTCGGCGAGCTCCTGGAGCGCGGTCGGATCGAATGCCCGACGCGGCTGCTCGGGATTCGGTTTGATGTCCGCGATCGGGATCTGCAGGGCGTAGCGCCGCCGGGCACCGCTTTCGGTGCCCAACTCCTCGACGTACTCACCGGATGGGATCAGGGCCTCGAGACCCCGCCCCAGTCCTCTCCGCTTGTTCATCTGGCGATCAACTCCTTCGTGAGTTCCTGGTAGGCGACGCCGCCGCGCGACGTCGGGTCGTACTGGGTGATCGGCATGCCATGACTGGGCGCCTCGCTGAGGCGCACGTTGCGTGGGATCACGGTACGGAAGGTCTTTTCCGGGAACTGGGCGCGGACTTGCTCCGCGACTTGGAGCGCGAGCGTGGTACGCGGATCAAACAGCGTAAGAACGATGCCGCCGATCTTCAGTCGCGGATTGAGATCGCGCTGGATCAACTGCGTCGTGTGGGTGAGCGCGCCGAGCCCTTCCAGCGCGTAGTACTCACATTGAATGGGAATCAGCATGTATTCCGCGGCGACGAGGCAGTTGACCGTGAGCAAGCCAAGCGAGGGCGGGCAGTCGATGATGATGTAGTCGTAGCTGATGCGGAGGGACTCGAGCGCGTAGAGGAGGCGCCGTTCGCGGCGGGGCAAATTGATCAGCTCGATCTCGGCCCCGGCCAGCGATCGATGGGAGGGAAGGATGTCGAGACCTGGGACCGCCGTCGGGCGCACCACCTCATTAATGTCGTGGGCGTCCACGATGACGTCATAGATGCTACGGCTGAGTTCGCTTCGAACGATACCCAGCCCACTGGTGGTGTTGCCCTGGGGATCCATGTCAACGATGAGGCCGCTCAAGCCGAGCTCCGGAAGGTTGGCCGCCACGTTGATGGCGGTTGTGGTCTTTCCCACGCCGCCCTTCTGGTTGACGACTGCGTAGACTCTTGGCAATTTTGCTGGCTGGACGCGGACGGATCCTGCCCGGATTATACGGGCACATCAGTCACGAACGCACGTTTGCCAAGTGTGCGTGACGTGTGGATAAGTGCCCGTGAGCCGGAAGACAACTACTTCGCGATAAACGATAGGAAGCCAACCGCGATGTCGTAGCCGGCATGCGTGACCATACAGGTCAGCGTGCTGCCGGAACGTACGCGAAGCCAGCCCAGGCCGAGGCCGAGGACGAAGACCTCGAGCGTGGCGAAGCTGACCGCATATTGGATGTGCAGGGCGGCGAAGAGAATCGCCGTGACGACGATGCCGAACCGGGGCAGCAGCGCCCCACGAAAGAGCGTCTCCTCGACCACGCCCGCGAGCACGCCGAGAAAGACGATCGCCGCCGGGTTGTTGAAACGACTGAAGAGGACGGTCGTGACATCGGTCACCTGTTTCTGCTGGCTCGGGGCCACCACGTTGGCGAGCGCTTCGATGCCGAAGGCGACCGCCATGAAGACGCCGATGCCGACGATCGCAACCAGCCACCATCGTTTCTGGCGGGGCGGGTGGAGTGCAAGCCGCTCGATCGCTTCGCGGGGCGATCGGCGGATGAAGATGCCGACCCCCACAAATGCCAGGATCAGAAAGGGAATGTCCTGCGCCAGCAGCTCGCCGTATGTGAGGGGCGGCTGCGACTGGACCTGGGTGCTCAACTGCTGGGCGACAAGCAAGAGTCCGAGGACGACCGTCAGGTAGGTGACCGGCGAGCCGGGCCGGATGGGCAGGATCCGTGCCACCACCCGCTGAATCGCCGGCCATAGAAAGAGCAGTCCCAAAAGGCCGGCGGCGGCAAAGGGAAGCAGGGTCTGCTCGGCCTGGAGAAACTTGGTGAAGGACTGGGCGCCGGACGCATAGGCAACGAGCTGGACCAGCGACCCCAGCAGCCCGACGAGCAGCGAGACACCGGCCAGGATGCCGCCCGCGATCAGCGTGAGGATGCGCGGCGTGGGGTAGCGCTCGCCGAAATTGGCGAGCACGTACAGCGCGATGATGACGCCGACGAAGGCGATGATGAAAAGGTCGGTCTGGAGGTCGAGCCGGGCGATCAGGCGGGTCAGGTCTTTGCGGGCGGCGTCGACCCCTGGGCTGCGTGCTCCCGCAGGTCGATGAGCTGCTGCACCAGGTCGATCGGCACCGGGAAGACAATCACGGTGTTCCGTTCGACCCCGATCTCGGTCAGGGTTTGCAGGTAGCGGAGTTGCAGCGCGCTTGGTTGGGTGGCAATCACACCGGCCGCATCGGTGAGCTTCTGGGCGGCTTCAAACTCGCCCTCCGCGTGGATGATCTTGGCTCGCTTCTCGCGCTCGGCTTCGGCCTGCTTGGCCATGGCGCGCTGCATGGTGGCCGGCAGCTCGACATCCTTGATCTCCACCGTCGATACCTTGATGCCCCAGGGCTCCGTCTGCTCGTCGATGATTTGCTGCAGCCGGTTGTTGATCTTCTCGCGGTTGGCCAGCAGCTCGTCGAGCGACGACTGGCCGAGCACGCTGCGTAATGTAGTCTGCGCTATTTGTGATGTTGCGTTGATAAAGTTGGCGACTTTGGTGACCGCGTGGTTGGGGTCGACCACCAGGAAGTAGATGACCGCATTGACCTTGATGGTCACGTTGTCGTGGGTGATGACTTCCTGCGGCGGCACTTCGAGGGTGACCGTCCGCAGGTCGATCTTGACCAGCCGGTCGATCCCGAACGGAATGATCAGGCGAAGCCCCGGCCCCCTCAGCTCAATCAACCGCCCCAGTCGGAACAGCACGCCCCGCTCGTACTCGTTGATGATCCGGACCGCTGAGCTCAACCCGATCAGAACGACGAGGACGATGATGCCGAGAACGATCAGCGCAAAGATGCCCACTAGTTTTTTTCTCCTCTTCCTCTAAGTACGGTCCATGTTACGGCGGTGGTTAAGAGGACGCGGCTTGGCGGCCCTCAACCGTCGGCGACCCGTCCGACTTGTTTTGCAGCGCCTCGACCTTGAGGTGCAGGCCGTCGACCGCGACCACCGAGACCCGCGTGCCGATCGGTAGCGGCCCACTGGTTGAGGTTGCCTGCCAGAGCGCGCCGTTGACGAAGACCATTCCGCTGGGATCCAGGCGTTCGCGGACGCTCCCGACGTTGCCGATCATCGACTCCTCGCCCGCAGCATACGGACGCTTACGCGCCGTGATCACCTTTTGCAGGATGAAGACGAAGATCCCGGCAATGACGAGCACCGTGATCAGCAGCAGCGGGATGTTGATGCCCTCCGAGAGAAAGCCAGTATCGATCAGCAGCAGGCCCCCCAATGTCATCGCGATGATACCGCCGGTCGTCAGCACGCCGTGCGTCACCGCTTTGAGGTCGACGATGAAGAGGAGGAAGGCAAGCAGAATGAGCAGCACGCCGGCGATGTTGATCGGAAGGTCGAAGAGCGAGAGCGCCGCCAGCAGGCCTGCGATCACGCCCACCACACCCGGCAGGACCAGACCCGGATGCGTCACCCAGAAGGCAATCCCGATGATGGCGAGCAGGAAGAGCAGGTAGACGAGGTTGGGGTCGGCGACAGCCTGGAGGAACTGATTGAACCCGCTCAAGTCGTAGCGCACGATTCCGGCATGAGCTGTTTGGAGGGTGTAGGTATGACCGCCCTTGGTGACCTGCCGGCCATCGAGGTCGGTGAGCAGGGTGTCGAGATCACGGCTTTCGAAGTCGACGACGCCCAGCGTGACGGCCTCGTCGGCGGGAACGTTGATGCTCTGGCGAACCGCCTTCTCGACCCAATCTGCATTGTGGTGGTGAAGCGTCGCGAGAGCCCGGGCGTATGCCGCGGCATCATTCTCGATCTTGATGCTCTCGATGTCGGGTGCCGCGGTAGCGGCGGTACCCGGACTTGCACTTGGGTTCGGTGCGGGATTCGTGCCGCCAATGCTGACGGGGTGGGCAGAGCCAATGTTCGTTCCTGGCGCCATCACCGCAATGTCGGCTGCCTCGGTGATGTACATCCCGGCCGATGCCGCGCGGGCCCCCGACGGCGAGACAAAGATCACGACCGGGACCCGGGCGCCCAGCATCTTTTTGATGATGTTCCGCATCGACGTATCCAGGCCCCCCGGGGTATCCATCTGGATGATCAGGGCGTTCGACCCGTCGGCGATGGCTTTGTCCACGGCGTCGGAGATGTAGTTGTCGGTGATCGGGTTGATGACCCCGTTCAGGGTCGCGACGAGCACGTGCGGCTCGGCGGCGCGGGCGGAAACCGCTGGCGCGAGCGCGGCCAGCATGACGGCCGCGAGAAAGAGCCGTGTGGCCCTCTTCACCACTTGATCATAGGCCCAGTTCGAGGAGCCGTCGTTCGTAGAATGAGAGCGTGGCCCAGCGCATCGAGCAACGACCCCCGCGGGACGAGCAGGAGGAGATCCAGGCGCAGCTCGCGAGCTATCCACGCCTGTCGAACGAGGAAGAGCGCCGGCTCCTGTCCACCCACGGCGCCGATCGCGATGCGGCCAACCGCGTCCTGATCGAGCACAACCTCCACCTCGTCCTGGAGGCCGCGCAGGCCCGCAAGGGACGGGGCGTCGCCTTTGGCGACCTGTTCCAGGAAGGGACCGTGGGGCTGATCTCGGCGGTCGAGCATTACAAGCCGGCCGACGGGCCGTTCCATGACCGCCTGGTTCACGTGATTGCCGTGACCATGGATGACGTCCTCGCCCAGACCGACGAGGCGCAGCGAAACGACGAGGCCTTCGTCATCGCCTGTCGCCTGCTGGAGTCGGCCCAACGCCTGCTTTCGGAACGCCTGGACCGTCCGGCCACCCCGGCCGAGCTGGCCAAGCTGTTGCAGTGGGAGGAAGCCCGGGTCAATGTCATTCTCGCCATGCTGGGGGAAGCACGCACCACGCACGATCAGGAGTTGCTCGACTACCTCGACGACCTTGACGACCCGGATGACCAAGAGGAATAGCAACGCAGCCGAGGCGTAACGTTTGGTCGTGACGGCCGAGCGGACACCGCTTTACGACGAACACGTCCACCTCGGCGCCCAGATGACCAACTTCGGTGGCTGGGTCATGCCGCTCCAGTACAGCAGCATCCGCGAGGAGCATCGCGCCGTGCGCGAGGCGGTCGGCCTGTTCGACCTCTCCCACATGGGTGAGCTACGGGTCAAAGACGAGAGCCTCGCCCAGCGCGTGGTCACGCGTGACCTCACTCGCCTCAAGCCTGGCCGGATCCAGTACGCCATGCTCTGCAACGACGCGGGTGGCATCATCGACGATGTCCTGGTCTACGCGGTCGCGGACGGCGGCTACCTGATGGTGGTCAACGCCGGCAACCAGGACGCCGACTTCGACTGGATACGCGGTCATGTACCCTCCCCCGCGGGTGGGGGACGGCAGGGTGGGGGCGTCCTCAACGTCGGGCGCGACTGGTCGCTCATCGGCGTGCAGGGGCCGCGCGCGGTCGGCCTGGTGCAACGACTGACACCATCGGAGCTCGGCGGCGTGAAGTACTACACCTTCATCGAGGGCAAGGTCGCGGACGTTGCCTGCGTGATCTCGCGCACGGGCTACACCGGCGAAGACGGTTTCGAATTGTTTTGTGGCAATGACGACGCCTTGCGGCTCTGGCGGGCGCTGCTCGAGGAGGGGCAGGCGGATGGGATCCGGCCGGCCGGCCTCGGCGCCCGCGACACGCTGCGGCTGGAAGCGGGGATGCGCCTGCATGGCAACGACATCGACGCCGGCACGAATCCGCTCGAGGCCGGCCTCGATTGGACCCTCAGCCTCGACAAGGACTTCATCGGCCGCGACGCCATCGTGCAAGCCCGTGACCGCGGGCTCAGCACGGTCCTGGTCGGTTTCAAGATGCTCGATCGCAGTATTCCCCGTCATGGCTACGTGGTGGTCGACAACGGCCAGCGGGTCGGCACGGTAACGTCCGGCAACGTCGCCTTCACCCTCGGCTACAACATCGGGATGGCGTACGTCCCACCGACGTTGGCCGCGCCCGGGACCCGTTTTGGCGTGGACGTTCGTGGCACCGCCGCGCCAGCTGAGGTGGTGGCGTTGCCCTTCTACAAGCGGCCTCATCCGAAATGAAGGAAAGGGAGTAACGATGGCAGACCTGAGCGGGATGCGATTTGCGGAAACCCACGAGTGGGTGAAAAAAGAGGGCGATAGCGCGACCGTCGGCATCAGCCAGTATGCCCAGTCGCAGCTCGGCGACGTGATCTACCTGGAGCTGCCCACGGTCGGCCAGCAGCTCGAGGCCGGAGGTCGGCTGGGCGTCATCGAATCGGTGAAGGCGGCCTCCGATCTCTACAGTCCGGTGGGCGGCGAGGTGTCGGAGGTCAACCAGGATCTGAAGGATCACCCCGAGTACATCAATGAAGATCCGTACGGCAAAGGCTGGGTGATCAAGCTTCGCGGCGTGAAAGACAACCCGAAGCTGCTCGACCAGAAGGCGTACGACGCGTTCGTGCAAGCCTCGTGACCTACCTTCCCAACGCGGACGCCGAACGCACCGAGATGCTCAAGGCGCTGGAGCTCGACTCCACCGACGGCCTGTTCAAGCACCTGCCGGCGGCGCTGCGCCTCGACCGGATCGAGCTTCCCGAGCCTCTCTCGGAGGTGGAGCTCGTCCAGTACTTCCGTGAGCTGGGACGCCTCAACCTGCGGATCCCACCGTCGCACAGCTTCCTCGGGGCCGGTGCATCGCGCAGGTTCAGTCCCGCGATCGTCAACCAGGTGATCTCGCGGCCCGATTTCTACACGACCTACACGCCGTACCAGGCCGAGGCGAGTCAGGGAACCTTGCAGGCGACCTACGAGTTCCAGACCATGATCACGCTGCTGACCGGGCTCGACGTGGCCAACGCCTCGCTCTACGACGGCGCGACCGCGCTGGCGGAAGCGACGGCAATGGCGGTGGCGCACACGGCGCGGCAGAACGTCGTCGTTGCCGGCGCCCTACACCCGGAATACGCGCAGGTGCTGCAGACCTACTCGGACGCGCAGCAGTACGAAATCATCCGGGTCGCGTCCGGCGCCGATGGACGCGTCGACAGCGCGAAACTGGAGCAGGCCGTCAGCGCCTCGACGGCGGCCGTCATCCTGCAGCAACCCAACTTCTTCGGCGTCCTGGAGGAGCCGCAGGCGATCAGCGATATCGCGCATCGCGCCGGCGCGTTGCTGATCGCGTGTGTGGATCCGATCTCGCTCGGCGTGCTGGCGGCGCCCGGAGAGTATGGCGCCGACCTGGCCGTCGGAGATGGGCAACCCCTCGGGATTCCGGTGTCGTTCGGGGGACCTTACGTCGGCTTCATCGCCTGCAAGGAAGCGCTGATGCGACGGATGCCGGGGCGCCTCGTCGGTGCCACCGTCGACGCGCAGGGCCGCCGCGGTTACGTGCTGACGTTGCAGGCGCGCGAGCAGCACATCCGGCGGGAGCACGCGACCTCCAACATCACGACCAACCACGCGTTGATGGCGATCGCCGCCACCGTCTACCTCGCCCACATGGGCGGCGACGGGTTGAAGCAGCTCGCCGAGCTGAGCGCGCAGCGCGCCCATCACCTGGCCGCGCTGCTGGTCGAGCGCAAGGGCTACAGCCTGGCGTTCGACGGCCCGTTCCTCTGGGAGTTCGTCGTGCACACCCCTTACCCTGCCGAGCAGACGCAAGGCTTCATGCTGGAACGCGGCGTCCTTCCGGGGCTGCCGCTCGGCCGGTTCTTCCCCGAGCTCTCCGATGCGTTGCTCGTCTCGACGACCGAGCTCAACCAGCCGCGCGCGATCGAGCGCTACCTCGAGGTCCTGGCGTGAGTGAGCCGTTGCTGTTCGAGCTGGGCAGCCAGGCACGGCCGAGCCCGCGGCTGCCCGCGGTGGGCGTCAAGACACGACCGCTGGACGAGATCGTGCCGCCGGCGCTCCGGCGGAAATCCCCGCTGCCGATCGCGTCGCTGAGTGAGCCGGAGGTGGCGCGACACTATGGCCGGCTCGGCCGTCTGAACTTCAACCTCCACCAGGGGATCTACCCGCTTGGCTCCTGCACCATGAAGTACAACCCCGCCGTCAACGAGGCGCTGGCTCGACTCGATGACTTCGCCGACCTCCATCCCTACCACCCGCCGGCGCGGGCGCAAGGCGCGCTGCGGCTGATGTGGGAGCTCGAGCGAGCGCTGCTGGCGCTCACCGCGATGGACCGGATGAGCCTGCAACCGGCGGCGGGCGCCCACGGCGAATGGACCGGGCTTCGCATGATCCAGGCGTATCACCGCAGTCGCGGTGAAACGCGCGACGAGGTACTAGTGCCAGACAGCGCCCATGGGACCAACCCCGCGAGCGCTACCCTGTCGCACCTCAAGACGGTGACGGTCAAGTCGGGTCCCGACGGCCTGGTCGACCTCGAGGATTTCAAAAGCAAGATCTCGACGCGCGCGTCGGCGGTGATGCTCACCAATCCGAACACGGTCGGCCTCTTCGAAAAGGACATCGTCGAGATCGCCCGACTCGCCCACGAACAGGGCGTGCAGATGTATTACGACGGCGCGAACCTCAACGCGATGGTGGGTGTGGCACGGCCCGGCGACATGGGCTTCGACGTCGTCCACCTCAACCTCCACAAAACCTTCTCCACCCCGCACGGCGGTGGCGGTCCAGGCGCAGGTCCGGTCGGCGTCAAATCCCACCTGGTTCCCTTCCTGCCGGTCCCAACCGTCGAGCGCACCGACGAAGGCTTTCGCTTCCAGTACGAACGGCCACAGTCGATTGGGAAAGTCCGCTCCTTCTACGGAAACTTCGGCATGCTGCTGCGCGCCTACGCCTACATCCGCACCTACGGCAACACCATCAACGACGTGGCGCACAATGCCGTGCTCAACGCCAGCTACCTGCGGCATCACCTGCGCCAGTTATTCGACGATGCCTTCAGCGGGCCGTCGATGCACGAGTTCGTCCTCACCGCGAAAAAGGCGAAGGCGCAGGGTGTGTCGGCCAAAGACATCGCGAAGCGTCTCATCGACCTCGGGGTTCACCCACCCACCGTCTACTTTCCGCTGATCGTGCCGGAGGCGCTGATGATCGAGCCGACCGAGACGGAATCGAAGGCGTCGCTCGATGGCTTCATCGCGGCGATGCAACAAATCGTCGAGGAGATCGCCAAGGATCCGGAGATGGTGAAGACGGCCCCGCACGACGGCCCGGTCGGACGCCTCGACGAGGTTCGGGCAGCCCGTCAGCTGGATCTGCGCTGGCGGCCACCCATCTCCAAAGAAGCGCCCGTCGCGGCGTCCTGACTGGGCGCCCCGGCCGCCTGCTCCCCACCGGCATTTAGGCGCCAACATAGGTCAGTTTTGGCAGTGCGATTCGGTATAATTTGAATACGCGATTTGCTAAATCCTAAGGAAGAAACGACGGCTGCCTATGACGCCAAAGCCATCCAGGTTCTGGAGGGTTTGGAGCCGGTCAGACGCCGTCCCGGGATGTACATCGGGTCCACCGATAACCGTGGGCTTCACCACCTCATTTACGAAATCGTCGACAACTCTGTCGATGAGGCGCTGGCCGGCTTTTGCACCCGGATCGAGGTAACCCTCCACGCGGACGGATCCGCGTCGGTCGCCGACAACGGCCGCGGCATCCCGGTCGACATCATGAAAGACCAGGGCAAGCCGGCGCTCGAAGTTGTCATGACCAAGCTGCACGCGGGTGGCAAGTTCGGCGGCGGTGGCTACAAGGTGTCCGGCGGACTACACGGGGTCGGCCTATCGGTCGTCAACGCGCTCTCGGAACGGCTGCAGGTCACGGTGATGCGCCACGGCAAGCAGCATTACCAGGAGTATCGGCGGGGCGCGCCGGTGGCGCCCCTGAAGGTGGTCGGCAAGGCCGACACCACCGGGACCTACATCCGCTTCTGGCCCGATCCGGAGGTTTTCGAAGAGCTCGGCTTTCACTGGGACATCGTGTCGCACCGGCTGCGCGAGCTGGCCTTCCTCAACAAGGGCCTGACCATCCTGCTCCGCGACGAACGCGTCGACCTCGATTACACCTTCTACTTCGAGGGTGGTATCAGCGCCTTCGTCAAGTACCTCAACCGCGATAAAGGCTGGGTCAATCTGCGGCCGCTGCACGTCGAGCGCGAGATCGACGGCAACACGGTGGAGGTGGCGCTCCAGTACAACCAGGGCTTCACCGAGAACGTCCTCGCTTTCGCCAACGACATCAACACCGTCGAGGGTGGGAGTCACGTCACCGGCTTCCGCTCGGCGCTGACCTCGGTGCTGAACAAGTACGCCCGCAAGATCAACCTGATGCGCGAGCAGGACCCGAGCCTGACTGGCGAGGACGTTCGCGAAGGACTGACCGCCGTCATCAGCGTCAAGATCCGTGAACCGCAATTCGAAGGGCAGACCAAGACCAAGCTGGGCAACTCCGAGGTCCGTGGCCAGGTGGAGACGGTCTTCTCCGACTCGTTTACCCAGTACCTCGAGGAGAACCCGCCTGACGCCCGGCGGATTGTCGAAAAATGCCTGGTCGCCGCCCGCGCGCGGGACGCGGCGAAGCGTGCCCGCGAGCTGGTACAGCGCAAGTCGCTACTCGAGTCATCGACGCTGCCGGGCAAGCTCGCCGATTGCTCGGAACGCGACCCGGCCTTGTGTGAGATCTACCTGGTGGAGGGCGATTCCGCCGGTGGCTCGGCGAAAGGCGCGCGCGACCGGCGCTTCCAGGCGATCCTGCCGCTGCGCGGCAAGATCCTCAACGTCGAGAAAGCCCGCGAGGACAAGATCCTGACCTCGGAGCAGATCCGCAACCTGATCACGGCGCTGGGGACGGGCATTGGCGAAAAGTTCGACATCAATAAATTGCGCTACCACCACGTGATCGTCATGAGCGTCGACGGCGATGAACCGACCCTCGTGCAACATCCCGATGAGCGAATCGAGTTGGTCAAAATCGGCCAATTCATCGATGACTGCGTAGAAGGCCGTCGGGACTCCCGAGGTTACAAGGTCATCGCCTTCGATGAGCACGCGGGGGAAACGCGGTTCCGGCCCCTCAAGCAGGTGATCCGACATCGAAATGAGGAACCGCTTTACCGGATTACGACCCGGTACGGACGCTCGATAACGGTGACTGGTTCCCACAGCGTTTATGTCCTCCAGGATGGGGCGATCACGCTGCGGCGCGGTAGCGAGGTGAAGGTAGGTGACCAACTCGTCGCCTCGCGTTCCTTGCCAGTGCGCCGCGGGAAGCCACGGCCAATCGATCTGCTGGAGACATTCGTCCGAGCGGGCGTGACCGCCGACCTGTACATCAAAGGAGAAAGCGCCCGCGCGCTCGCGGCCAGCCGCATGCTCGCTAGGCTCGCCGTCCCCGAGCTCTGGACTGAGCCTCGCGTAGTGCTATCGCCTGAGGAGTGGCGTCGGTTAGCCACTCACCGAGCCGAAGGCCGGCAGACATTACAAGCCGTGGCCAATTTGATTGGAGCTAAGCAGGCCGCCACCATCTCCGAGTGGGAAACCGGTCGCTCACGACCGATTCAGCCTCGCTTCGAGGCGTATCTCGGGGCGATCAATTGGACTGAGCCGATTGCTCGCCAGTTGATTCCCTCAAAGATTGAAGAGGAGTTCGATCGGGATACATCTTCCAAGAACGCCAAGTGGCGAGTCATCAGCGACTACCAGCCCATGGACGGTTTGACCGAAGAGGATTTGGTAGGCATCGGTCATGACATCCAGATCGTTCCACGTGCACATGAGAACAAGGTCTTTGATCGCTACCTTGGCATCACCCCTGAGTTGATGTGGTTCCTCGGCTGGTACGTCGCAGAGGGAAGCCTAAGTAAGCACCAGGTCAGCTTGAGCCTTGGGCGAAAGGACGAGCCATTCCTCGAGGAACTCAATCAGGTCATTTGGGATGTCTTTGGCGAAAAGCCACGTACGTACTACGACCCCGACAGTCTTGGAATCAAGCTCTACTTCCACAGTGTGATGGCCGCTCGCCTCTTGCGAGCCTGGGGCCTCGGCGGCAAGGCTCACGAGAAGCGCTTACCTGATGTCGTGCTCAACCTCCCCGAAGATCTCCAGCTCGCCTTCCTCGAGGGTTACTTCCTCGGAGATGGAACGATAAGCCCATCCCACTGGTCGGTTGTGACCAATTCTGTATTGTTGAAAGACGGGCTTCTCTACCTCTTTGGTCAGCTCGGCATCTTTGCAGGACTGAGCCACGGAAAGGTTTCGACGGATCCAACTCTTCCGATCCAGACGAAGCAGCCGTACTTCATTCTGTCGGTCGGCCGCAAGGACCAGTTGCGTCGAACCCTTCCGGTGTGGCGCCGGCATCCCCTCGCGGGCCAGCTTGCGGCGCATCTAAACCGGCCGCTCGAGCGAGTTGAAGGTTGGACCAATGCAGGTCGTGATCTTGCAGGCCTCAAAGTCAGGTGGGTCGAGAGGATCGATCCGACCGGTGAATACGTCTACGACTTCTCGGTAGAGGGCGACGAAAACTTCATCTGCGGTGTTGGTGGCTTGGCAGCCCACAATACCGATGCTGATGTCGATGGTTCGCACATTCGAACTCTGCTGCTCACATTCTTCTTCCGCTACATGCCCCAGGTGATCGTTGGCAAGTACCTCTATATCGCCCAGCCGCCGCTCTACAAGATCACGCGCGGCAAACAGATCTCGTACGCCTATACCGACGAGCAGAAGAACCGCAAATTGGCGCAGATGGATGGGAAACCGGAGGTCGCGCGCTACAAGGGACTTGGTGAGATGAATCCCGAGCAGCTGTGGGAGACCACCATGAACCCGCAGAACCGCATGCTGCTGCGAGTCGAGATCGAAGACGCGGTCGAGGCCGACAAGATCTTCGATGTCTTGATGGGCACCGAAGTCGATCCACGCAAACGCTTCATCCAGACGCACGCCAAGACCGTGCGCAACCTGGATATCTAGCCGCTTAAGCTGGGCGGGCTCTCATGAAAATCGCGCTGGACGCTATGGGCGGTGATTTCGCCCCAGCACAGGTGGTGGCGGGTGGCGTCCAGGCCCATCGCGAGCTGGGCGTGGAGGTCATCTTCGTGGGCGTCAAGGAGAAGGTGGACGCCGCGCTCGCCGCGTCGGGAGCCGGGAAATGGGCCGAGATCGAGGATGCGCCCGAGGTGATCGCTATGGACGAGCACCCGGCGCAAGCGGTTCGAACTAAGAAGAACTC
>DASWBA010000167.1:0-10123 GCA_036390825.1 Candidatus Dormiibacterota bacterium | reverse complement strand
GTTCGCAGGGACTCCAAGGTTGGGACGGTCCCGATGGCGGCGGCCGCGAAGCAGATGCCTAGAAACACGAGCAGCGCAACGACGGATCCGAGGTTCACAGGCACACCCCGCCTAGAGACTTATCTGACGGCCGGACGCGGATGCTCAAGTGCATCACGTCGCTTTGACTGGCCTGAGTGAATGGGCGATGGCGATGAATGTCTCCCGATCCAGCATCGAGTCGATTGACATGCTCATTCAACGACTAGAGGACAGTAGAACCGGTGTATCGAGGAAAGGCTCGTAAAACTGCTACAAAAGTACTAATTAGATCTTATAGTGCTGGTATCTGGCGACCCCGAGCGGATTCGAACCGCCGATCTCCTCCGTGACAGGGAGGCATGTTAGACCGCTACACCACGGGGCCGCGGAAGCCCCAGTATATATAAGGTTGCGCCGCGCTAATTGCGGCTGCCGGGCACCTCTTTGCCGATCACGAAGCGTTGGATGACCTCGGCCACGCCCGCCTCGTCGACCGTCCCGGTGACGTGCTTGGCGAGGGTTTTTAGAGCCGCGGGAGCGTTGCCCATCGCCACCCCGAAGCCGGCCCATCGAACCATATCCTCATCGTTCGTGTTGTCACCGATGGCACACACCTCGGCCTGCGCGATTCCAAGCCGGTCCGCCACCATAGCAAGCGCCCGCGACTTGGACACCTCGGGATTGACGACCTCCACGAACCAATCGAGCGACCGCGTCACCCGTGCGACGTCCCCCATCCAGGCGGTCAGTTCGGTCATGCGGGCGGGCACATTTTCGGGATCGAGGTCCACTAGCACCATCTTGGTTGCGTCCTGGTGCACCCATTTGGACAGCGGCCCCACTACCTGGTAAGGAACCATGCCGATCCGGGCGTAGAGGTCGGCTTCGGGCCGAGCGCGAGCCGTGTAGACCAACTCGTCAACGTAGGCGTTGACGTGCCAGTCCTTCGGCTCGGCGAGCGCGAGGACCCGTTGCTGCATGGGCACCGTCAGCTCGCACCGGTACCACACCATGCCGCTGGCAATCTCGCGCACGATGGCGCCCTGGTAGTTGATGATCGGCCCCGTGAGGCCGAGGGGTTCGGCAAATCGAAGCGAGGATTTGAACATGCGGCCCGTGGCGAGCACCACCGTCACCCCCGCCGCAGACGCGGCCTTGACCGCGGCCACGTCGCGAGGGTTCATGACGAGATCGTGGTTAACGAGCGTGCCATCGAGATCGATGGCCAGGAGCCGGATCGTCACCTAGCGGCGGACGGCGAGTGCTTCCGGGTTGACCAGGTTGGGTGGGGTTTGGCCGTCGACCGCGGCGATCAGATTCTTCGCCGCTGTCTCTGCCATGGCGGCGCGCGCCGTCACCGTGGCGCTTCCAAGGTGCGGTAGAAGCACGGCGTTCCAGCAGTCCGTCAGGCCCGGCTCGGTCTTGGGCTCGCGCTCGTAAACGTCCAAGCCCGCGCCCTTGATCCAGCCTTCCTTCAGGGCACGGACGAGTGCTTTCTCGTCGACGATCGGGCCGCGCGCCGCGTTGATCAGGTAATGCTCCGGCCCCATCAATTTCAGCTCGCGCTCGCTAATCATGTGCCGGGTTTGATCGTTCAGGTCGGCATGAATTGTTACGTAGTCGGCCTTGCGTAGCAGTTCATCGAGCGGCACGTACTGGGCGCGCAGCTCAGATTCCACCTCGGGATTCGCCCGACGAGCATCCGAATAGAGGATCGACATGTTGAAGGCCAGTCCTCGCCGTGCAACCGCCTGCCCGATGCGACCGAATCCGATGATGCCGAGCACCTGGCCGTACACGTCGCTTCCCAGTAAGAGGTCGGCTTTCCAGCCCTTGAATTTCCCCTCCCGCAGGAACCGGTCGGACTCGACCACTCGACGCGCCACGGAAAGGATGAGCGCGAAGGCAAGATCGGCCGTAGCGTCCGTCAGCACGCCGGGGGTGTTCGTCACCAGGACCCCGCGCCGAGTGGCCGCCGGCACGTCGACGTTGTTGTAGCCGACCGCGTAGTTTGCCACCACTCGGAGGTGGGGCGCCGCCGCCATGATTTCGTCGGTGATCGGGACGTTGACCATCCCGATGATGCCAACCGGGTCCGCCGCGGCAATATGCTTCGTCAGTACCTCGGGCGGCATGCCTTCCGCCTCCATCATGGTGACCTCGAACCGCTCTTTGAGCATGTCGATGCCAGGGGAGGGAAGCGGCAGCGTAACAAACACGCCGCTCATCGGGGACGCCGGATCCGTAGGTCGAGCAGCATGACTTCCATGGCCAGCCGTGGATTCACATTCTGATCGATCAGCAACTGGGTCCGCTGCGCCGACGCCAGCGCCGCACGGACGTGGTCCGCCGATACCCGCGCGATCCACGATTCCAATGAGGACTGCCGGGCGGGAGGCATCGGCCGTAATAGGCCGGCACGGAGCAGCATCGCGTCGCGCAGGAACGCGGTGAAGCCGTGCAGCGCGTCCGAGGCAACGATCCGCATCTCGGCCTGCGGGCCCTGCCCGAAGCGCGCCGCGTAGGTCAGCACGCCGTCGGCGTCCTCGAAGGCCAGCGCCGCCATCTCGTCAGCCCAACGGTCCAGCCGCATGCCCCAATCCCGATCGGTCAGCGCCCGCATGGCCCAGCCCGGTCGGCCGTGCGCCAGGCCCGCCATCGCTTCGGCTTCCGCTTGGTCATCGTGGCGGCCCTTGATGAACTCCACCAGGGCTGGCCGACCAACCGGTGACAGCGCGATCAACTGGCAACGCGAGAGACAGGTGGACAGCAGATGGTCGGGATAGGCCGTCGTTAGCACCAGGACCGTATTGGGCGGGGGCTCCTCGAGAGTCTTGAGCAGACAATTCTGGGCGGCCTCGGTCATCCGCTCGGCATTGGCCAGCAGCGCCACGCGGAGCGGCGCCACGAACGGCTTCAGACTCAAGAACTGCTGCAAGGATTGGTCGTGCGCGGGGGCACCCTTCTCCGGATGAAAGCGGATTTCGTCGATGCTGATCGCCTCCGACCGGTCATCACTCCAGAAGTCGGGGTGCACCTCGAGCCGCGATGGCTGTCCCTCGCCCAGCAGGAGCTCCTCGGCAAGGGCACGCGCTACGGCAGTTTTGCCTATACCCTCCTCACCGATGAGGCAAAAGGCATGGGCCAGCCGGCCGCTCGCCTGCTGGGCTCGCAGGATGCCAATCGCACGCTGATGACCGGCGATCGCGGCAAATCCACGAACGGTCGGAGTCCCTGCCCGACGTGTTCGGGATGCTGGCATTGCCTAGCCACCTTAACAAGTCTTTCCTTGACCCGGGTCTGATGTCACTCCTATGCTGTTGGCGTTTCCGACAGCGAAGCTGTCAATCTTGGAGACATCGTCGTCCGTCGTCAGTCGCGCCGAAGCTCACGTCACAGCAGCAGCCTGATGGATGCGGAAGACACCGAGAAGCAGAACAAGATCCGGGAATTGCAGGCAACGGTCGCCAAGGGCCTGAAAGGCATCAACGAATGCCGCTTCCAGACCGATTGCGAGTTTGCCCACGAATGTCCCGGGACTTGCTGACCCACTAGCGACTGCGTCGCGCGCCGACGCGACGACTCATTGCTGCAACACGCGCGCCGCCTCCATTTGCAGGAATCACGGCATGCTATAATCCATAAAGAATCCTTTATATGGCATCTCCCACGCTGCTCACCAACCCCTCGCTGCGGGAGTTCCGTGCCCACTACCAGGCGCTCGCCAGCGTCACCCGCCTTCGCATCCTGCAGTACCTGGCCGGGATTCCGGAGATCACGGTGCTGGAGCTCGCCGAGGCGATTGGCATCAGCCAGCCACGGCTGAGCTGGCACCTGCGGATGCTGCGCCGAGGCCAGCTGGTGCGCGCCCGTCGGGTGGGACGGGCTGTTTATTACTCACTGAACCGCGAAGGCCTGAGCGCCTTCCATCGAGAACTGACGACCCTGATCGCGCCCCGACCACGAGTTCGGGCGCTGCAACATGAATGGAGCGAGGTGTAGTAAGCGATGGCAAGCAAGAACGGTAACGGTAGTCGACACAACGGAAAGGCAGCGGCAACCACTCTGAAGACCAGTTCGCGGTCGCGGCGCAAGGTGCGGGTTGCGATCCTGGGCGTGGGCAACTGCGCCTCGTCGCTAGTCCAGGGCGTTGAGTACTACAAGGATGCAAAGCCGGGCGCCTCGATACCCGGGCTGATGCACGTCGAGCTCGGTGGCTATCACATCCGCGACATCGAGTTCTCGGCCGCCTTTGATATCGACAAGGAGAAAGTCGGAAAGGACCTTGCCGATGCCATCTTCGCCGGGCACAACAACACGGTGAAGTTCTCCGAGGTGCCCCACCTGGGGGTCAAGGTCGAGCGGGGCATGACCCACGACGGGTTGGGCAAGTACCTGTCCGAAATCATCACCAAGGCGCCCGGTCCGACCGCCGACATCGTCGGCATCCTCAAGGCCACCAAGACGGACGTGGTCGTGAACTATCTCCCGGTGGGCAGCGAGGAAGCCGTGAAGTGGTACGCGGAGCAAGTGCTCGAGGCCGGCTGCGCCTTCGTCAACTGCATGCCGGTCTTCCTGGCCCGCGAACCGTACTGGCGCGGACGCTTCGAGAAGCGGGGCATCCCCATCATCGGCGACGACATCAAGTCGCAGGTCGGCGCGACCATCGTCCACCGCATCCTGACGCGGCTCTTCGAGGATCGAGGTGTCAAACTGGAGCGGACCTACCAGCTGAACTTCGGCGGCAATACCGACTTTCTCAATATGCTGGAGCGGGAACGCCTCGTTTCCAAGAAGATCTCCAAGACGAACAGCGTCAAGTCGCAGATGAAGACCGACATCGGCGCCGACAACATCCATATCGGCCCATCGGATTACGTGCCCTGGCTCGGCGACCGCAAGTGGGCCTACATCCGGCTCGAGGGTCGCTCCTTCGGCGACGTCCCACTCAATGTCGAGCTCAAGCTCGAGGTCTGGGACTCGCCCAACTCGGCCGGGGTCGTGATCGACGCCATCCGCTGCTGCAAGCTCGGTCTCGACCGGAAACTGGGCGGGGCGCTCGAAGGGCCTTCGTCATACTTCATGAAGTCGCCGCCGGCGCAGTACACGGATGGAGTGGCCCATCAGTTGACCGAAGCCTTTATCGCCGACACCAGCGTCGACGAGGAACCCGCGACCGGAGTGCAGGCGTTGCCGGCGTCCGAAGGGTCCGCCCGCCGCTGATGTTCCTTCCTCGCCTCTTCAGGCTGGGGAACTGGGTGATGCGGGCATTGCCGCCGCGGGTTCGATACCCGCTGGCGGCGGTCACCGGCCGCTGCGCCTTTTACTTGATGCCGCGGCGGCGCCGGGTTGCGTTGGACAACTTTGCCCAGGTGCTTGGGCTGCCGTGGAACGACCCCCTGGTCAAGCGGACGGCCCGCCACGCGTTTGGCAACTACTTCAAGATGTTCGCCGACTTCATATTGATGGACACGCTCAAACCCGAGGAGATTCGCCGCATGGTCCGGCCCCAGGGTCGCGAGCAGATCGATCGGGTCCTCGCGCAAGGCAAAGGCGCCATCGTCGTGACGGCGCACGTCTCCAACTGGGACATCCTTGCCGCCGCCGCCGCAGTTTACGGCTATCCGATCAGTGCCGTGACCAGTGATCTCCCGAGCGGCGGCATCAACGAGCTGATGATCGCGTCCCGCGAGCGGATCGGCATGAAAATGATTCCGCTGGGTCCGGGTAGCCCTCGCCAGATCCTCAAGGCGCTGGGTCGCAATGAGCTCGTCGCCCTGGCGAGCGATCTGTACAGTGGTGACCGTGGCGTCCGGGTGCCCTTCTTCAACCGGCCGGCGCTCTTCCCCTCGGGGCCGGCGGCCATTGCGTTGAAGACCGGCGCGCCGATTCTGCCGGTCTGGTGCCGGCGCCAGACCGATAACGTTTACGTCGCCGAGATCGAGGCGCCCATCGAGGTCAGCCGGACGGGCGACACGCCGCGCGACATCCAGGTGACCACCGAACGGATCGTGCAGTTCTTCGAGCGGATCATCCGCCGCGAACCCGACCAGTGGCTCGTCTTCCTGCCCGTCTGGCGACTGGAGCAGGCTCCGCAGCCTCCCGGGTCGCCCGTGCAACCGGTCCTCGATCCGTCGTGATGACCTATCTCGGCTTCCGGCTGATCGAGGGCGTGATTGCCCGGCTGCCGCGCCGGCTTGCCTATGCCATCGGGGTGATCACCAGCACGGTGGCATTCCCCCTCCTCGCCCGACAGCGGAAGGCGCTCGAGTCCAATCTGCACCATGTGTTTCCGGAGATGCCCGGCCCCCAACTTCGCAAGCTGGCCTGGCGCAACTGGCTCAACTACACGAAAGCCTGGATCGACTTCTTCAAGATCCCGCGCATGGACCGCCGCCGGCTGGGCGCACTGCTGACCCCGTACGGGCTGGAGAACCTCGACGCCGCGATGGCGCGTGGCCTGGGCGTGATCGTAGTCGCGCCCCACATGGGATCGTGGGAGCTGGCCGCGGCCAGCTGGGCCGCCTCCTTCGGCGAGATCGGGGTCATGGTCGAGCAGATCGAACCGCGCCGCCTCTTCGACCACATCTCCCGGGTCCGCTCGAAAATGAACCTGCGGATCATCCCGCTAAGCCGGACCGGGGCTCGCGACATCATGCGGATGCTGAAGGATCACCGCATGGTCGTGCTCGCCATGGATCGGGACATCCTGAACACCGGCCAGCGCTTCAAGTTCTTCGGCAGGCTCACGTCCTTCCCGACGGGTCCGGTCGAGATCGCGCTCAAGACCGGCGCCCCCATCCTGCCGGCGTACTGCATCCGCGACCAGAACGACGCTTATATCGCCATTGGCGACACGCCCCTGTTTCTCACCCCAAGTGAAGATCACGCCTCCGACGTCCGAAGTGCCATGGAACAGATCCTCGCGACGTTTGAACGGTATATAAAGAGGTATCCGGACCAGTGGCACGTCCTCGAGCCCATCTGGCCGGATGAGCCCGTCGTCCCGGCCGTCACCATTCCGTCACCGCCGGCGCAAGCCGCTGTGGGCGACTAAGGAGGAGTTCGTGGGCAAAGCGGATTTCCACATGCATACGTCCCTGAACGACGGGACGGCCACCGTCCGGGAGGTCCTGAACTACGTTCGCGATCGCACCGACCTGGACGTCATCTCCATCACCGACCACGACCGGCTGACCGGCAGCTACCAGGCGATGGAGCTGGCCAGCGAGTACGAGTTCGAAATCCTTCCCGGTTGCGAGATCACGACGCTGCATGGGCACCTGTTAGGACTGTTCATCGAGAAGCCGATCCCGATGTGGCGGCCACTCGACTGGACGATCGCCAAGATCCACGAACAGGGCGGGCTGGCAATCGCCGTCCACCCATTCTCCATGCTCACGCGCAGCATCGGCTTCCGGTCGTTCGACGGCATCATGAAGAACCCGTCCCCAGAGATCTACTTCGATGCGGTCGAGACCTTCAACCCGTCGGTCGCGGGCCGGACCTGCGCCGCCAAGATCGACCGGCTCAACCGGACAAAGTTCCACCTGCCGGAGGTCGGCTGCTCCGACAGCCACCACCTCGAGGGCATCGGCACCGGGTTCACTGCCTTTCCCGGCAAGACCGCGCAGGACATGCGCAAAGCAATCCTTAGCAGCCAGACCAAAGCCTTCGGCGAATACTGGGATTTCATCACGCATCGCCGGATCGCGCAGCTCAAGTTTCGGCGCATCGGCCGCAACTGGGCTCGCATGGGACGGTCCGCTGTTCGCGCCTTCGCCAGGGGCTAAGTGAAGATCGCCCTCGTCTCCGCTTATGACTACGCCCATCCAGGCGGTGTCACCGAGCACGTCCGTCACCTGGCCGCGGGGCTGCGTCGGCGCGGCCACGATGTCACGGTGTTCGCGCCCTGCTCGGACCGGGAGCTGGCCGAGCGCGACCACGACTTCATCCGGGTCGGCCGCCCCTTCCCCATCCCGATGCACGGTTCGGTCGCCCGGATCACGGTCAGTCTGCACCTCACCAACCGCATCAAGCACTACGTCCGTGACAGCGGGTTCGACGTCATCCACTACCACGAGCCTCTGATGCCGGTGCTGCCGGTGACCGCGCTCCGCTACTCCAAGACCATCAACGTCGGCACCTTCCACGCCTTCGCCCGCTCCAACGTCGGTTATTACTATGGGAAACCGCTACTCAAGCGGTATGTGCGACGGTTGCACATGCGGATCGCCGTTTCGAATCCGGCGCGCGAGTTCGTGCGGCACTACTTCCCGGGCGACTACCGGGTGATCCCAAATGGCATCGACGTCAGCCGCTTCCAGAATCAGCCACCCTACCCGGAGCTGCGCGACGGCATGGTCAACCTACTGTTCGTCGGCCGGCTCGAGTACCGCAAGGGCCTCGGTTACCTGCTGCGGGCCTTCGCCCAGCTGAAACCGCAGTATCCGAAGCTGCGGCTGATCATCGTCGGCGACGGGCCGCTGCGGCGCTGGTACGGCAACTTCCTCGCACGCAAACAGCTCGACGACGTGGTGATGGCCGGCTACGTCTCGGCGGAAGAACTGCCGCGCTATTACGCCAGCTGCGATATCTTCTGCAGCCCGGCGACCGGGGACGAGAGCTTCGGCATCGTCCTGCTGGAGGCGATGGCATCCGGCAAGCCAATCGTCGCCACCAGTATCGACGGCTTCCGCGAAGTCGTGACCCACGGCCGCGAGGGTCTGCTGGTCGAGCGCAAGAGCCGCCGTCAGCTGGAGTACGCGTTGCAGACCCTGGTCAACAACGCCGTGCTGCGCCAGGAAATGGGACAGGCCGGGCTCCTCACCGCCGGCCGCTACGACTGGGAACGCGTCATCGACGAAGTCACCGACGTCTACAAGCAGGCAAAAGACCAGGCCCAGCCGGCTCCCTCGGTACGGCTCGAGGCGAGCCTGAGCCCGCGCTGATGTTTACCCAGAAATTCCAGGCCTGGGTCCGCCGCTGGGCGGAGCGCGGCATCGGCATCTTCCGCGAAAGCCCGATCACTCCCAACATGCTCACGCTCTTTGGGCTGGTGATCACCGGCCTCGGCGCCGCCCTGGTCGCCGTGAACCAGCTGCTCATCGGTGGCCTGGTGCTGATGGTCGCCGGCTTCTTCGACATCTTCGATGGAGCGCTCGCCCGCGCCTCGGGCAAGGTCTACCGCTACGGGGCCTTCCTCGACTCGACGGTCGACCGCTACTCGGAGAGCGTCGTCTACCTCGGCATCCTGATCTACTTCCTCCAGCAGCACGACGGGCTGCGGCCCATCATCGTTTTGATCGCGCTCGCCGGATCGTTCCTGGTGAGTTATGTGCGGGCCCGGGCCCAGAGCCTTGGCTTTACGTGCGACGTTGGGATCCTCGCTCGGCCAGAACGGGTCGTGATCATCGTCGCCGGCCTGCTGCTCGAGTCGATTGGCATCAGGGTCGCGTCCTGGTCGCCATTGACGGTTGCCCTGCTGATCCTGGCGGTTGGCACCAACTTCACCGCGGTTCAGCGGGTCTGGGTCGTCTGGCAGCAGAACCGGGCCGAGCTGCGGACCCTGCGCGGGCAGGACGCTGCCGTCGGCGGTCTCGACCATCCGGCCGAGCCCCAACCGGTTCGGGCGGCGATGCGGCGCTTCTTCGAAAACCTCGGCAAGACCTAGTCGCTCTTAGCTAGGTATCATGTGGGCGTGCAGGTCGCCATCTACGCCGATAAGGATCCGGGCGGCAAGAAATTCATCGCCACCCTCAAGCGGCGCCTGAAGAACGAAGAGATCCGTGCCTGGCAGGTCCAGAAGCTGGCCCCCTTCACCCTGGTTCATGCCGGCGATCGATACACCAAGATCAAGGTGACGTTCGTTCCAGCCGGCACCCCCGGCTTCACCCGTGCCGCGCGCGCCGGCCTGCTCGGCGCCTTCCGCAACCCCGAGCCCACGCTGCTCGCCACCATCTCGGACGGCCCGTCCGCCGACCGCGTGCTCGGGTTCGTGGTCGGCATGCTCACCCGCCACGCCGCGCCGCTAGGCGTATCCGGCGTTGGCATCCCCTTGACCGGGTCCGCCTCCAGCCGCTAGCTGGTCTCGGTCTCGGTC
>DASWBA010000166.1:0-7414 GCA_036390825.1 Candidatus Dormiibacterota bacterium | reverse complement strand
AATGCCTTCACCTCAGCCACGAACGGAAACCTCGTCCAGACGGCCCAGTTGAAGCTCAATGATGACGGCGACACGACGATCTCGCTCGGCTTTGGCACAACCCAGAACAGTGCCCTCGCCGCGGCGGAAGGTTCGTTGCATACCAACTTCAACCAGCTTCGACGGTCATTCGAAAAGGGCTGGGAGGCCTACGACGACTCGCTGATTGCGCCCCCACGCCGCATGTCCGGCCTTTCCAACAGCCAGTGGAAGACGCTGATCGACGGCTACTACCGCGCCGCCAATGTCCTGAAGGCCAGCGAGGACAAGACCTTCCCAGGCGCGATCGCCGCCAGCCTCACCTCGCCGTGGGGTCAGGCGGTGTCAGCCGGCGATCCCAACAACCTCTACTTCGGCTCCTACCGCGAGATCTTCGCGCGCGACCTCTATGAGGCCTGGACCGCCCTGATGGTCGACGGCGACATCCAGACCGCCCGCGACGCGGCCCTCTTCCTCTTCAACCGCCAGCAGCTGCCCGACGGCTCGATGCCGCGCAACAGCCTGACCAACGGCAAGGTGGCGCCCGACTCCTTCAACACCCAGATGGACGAGGTCACCTATCCGCTGATCATGGCCTACCAACTGGGCATGACCGACCACGCGCTGTATCTGAACCACATCCGGCCGGCCATCGATTTCGCGATTGCGCATGGCCCCAGCTTCGGCCCCGAGCGCTGGGAGGAGCAGGGCGGCTTCTCGCCCTCCACCATCGCCGCCGAGGTCGCCGGCCTGGTCGCCGGTGCTTCGATCGCGGACGTCAACGGCGATACTGCGACCGCGAACGTCGCTCGCGCGACCGCTGATGACTGGCAGCGGAGCCTTCCCGGCTGGGACGTCACCACCAACGGCCCGCTCGCCAACCACCCGTACTGGATCCGGCTGTCGAAGACCGGTGATCCGAACGCCGCGATCAGCTACAACGTCGGCAACGGCGGCCCGACGCTCGATCAGCGGACCGTCATCGACCAGGGCTTCCTCGAACTCGTGCGCCTGGGCCTGACGCCGGCCAACGATCCGACCATCGCCGCCTCGCTGCCGGTGGTCGACGCCACCATCTCGGCGACCACCTCGACCGGCACCGGCTTCCACCGCTACAACGGCGATGGCTATGGCGACGGCGCAACCGATGGGCATCCGTGGGCGCCGTCCGGCAAAGGCACCGGTCATCTCTGGCCCGCCCTCGCCGGTGAGCGCGGTGAATACCAGCTGGCCAATGGCGACCTCGCCGGCGGTTTCCAACGCCTGATCGCGATGCTCGGCGGCTCGTCCGGCCCCGGGCTGATCCCCGAGCAGGTTTGGGAGCTGCCCAGCCTGGCGGCGTCGCCCTACGGCACCGATCCCACCGTTGCCTCGATCGGATTCCAGAACGGGCATGCCGCCGGATCCGCGTCGCCACTCACGTGGTCAGATGGCCAATACGTCCGGCTGTTCCGCGACCTCTCCGCCGGCAAGGTGCTCGAGCAGCCGGTGGTCGTTGCCAACCGCTACGTGACCCATCAGCAGGGGCAAACGACGCTGACGGTGAATCAGCCGGCGAATAACAGCGCGGTCAACGGATCGCCGGTGACCGTTTCCGGGACATCGGCGGTCGGCAACACGATCTACGTGGCTGCCACCAACACCGACCAGAACAGCCAGACCACGACGGTGACGACCGTGGTCCATCCAGACGGCACATTCAGCGTGGACGTGCCGATCTCCGGCGGCACGACAGTGATCAACACCGCCGCGGTGAGCCCGACCGGCGCGACGGCGCATGACCAGCGCAGCATCGTCTTCGACTTCACGCCGGGCACCGTGCTGCTCGACGTCACCGACCCCAGCCTTGACGATAACGGGCCTGGCAACTATGCGTACCCGACCGCCGCCGACTTCCACGCCGGCGCGTTCGACATCACCCGCTTCAAGGTCATCAAGAGCCCGGACGGCAGCACCATGACGTTCAAGCTGCAGACGCAGGATCTCTCCCCCACCTTCGGCAGCCCGCTCGGTGCCCAGCTGGTCGACGTCTACGTCCACGACCCGGGCACCGCGACGACTTCCACGGCGGCATCCTTCCCACAGCGCAACTACCAGATCGCGGCGGGCTCCGCCTGGAGCCGGTTGATTGAGGTCCAAGGATTTGGCCAGCGCTACATCGACCCGAACGGCAACACCCTGGGGACCGTGGCTATCAGCGCAAACGCGATCTCCCGCTACATCACCTTCAGCGTGCCGTCCAGCTCGCTGGGGACGCCGACCAGCGGCTGGGGCTTCACCGTCGTGCTGACCGGCCAGGATGGCTTCAGCCCGGACCAGGCTCGAGGCTTCCAGTCCACGCCACAGGCGTATCAGTTCGGGGTCTGCGCCGTGGCCAGCTCCGATCCGCACTGCACCGTCGATCCGAACACCGTGCCCAAGGCGATGGACGTCATCGTCCCGGCCGGAGTGAGCCAGTCGGACGAGCTCGATTACACACTGCACAATCCGGTGGTACTGCAGGACGTCACGATCCCGTAAGGCGTAAGAGGGGGCCGGCTATCCGGCCCCACTCCGAACAGTGTTCTCAATGGGCTCGAAGATATCGGACGTTCAGCAGGGCGTCATCACCCAGAACGAATTTGCCAAGCTCGTCATGATGGGCAGCGGTGGCCGAATCGAGATCGCCGCCCCGCTCACCGATGAGGAGCGACGCGACTTTGAGGTCCACGTGCACGGGCGTTATGGATCGGCTCTGGCCCTGCAGGTGAAGAGCGCCATGCAGCTGACCCGGCTGAGCGCCAATGCCCTCTACCTGCGGGTCCATTTCGGGGTCCGAGCCGGGCGGCTGGTAAACAATCCCCTCTACTGGTACTTCCTTGCCTATTTCAATCCCGGCACCATGCGGTTCCAGGATCCAACCTTTCTCGTGCCCTCAGCGGTGCTCCACGAGCACTCGAGCCCGCGGAAGAAGGACGACCAGTGGCTGTTTACATTCCAAGCCAGCATGGAGCCAGGCTCCCATGATCAATGGGAGCCGTACCGCGTCAGCCAGCTGGCGCTTGGCAAGAAAGTGACGCAGGTCATCGACGACCTTCGGAACCTGCGCGCCTCGCTCGACGCCTCCCAGCTGCTCGAGATGCCGGAGCTCATCTGGGCTCGGACGGCTTAACCATGCGGATCAGCTCGGTGCAGCAAGGTTTGATCGTCGAAAACGAGTTCGCGAAGTTCCTCATGGTGGGCAGCGGCGGCAAAATCGAGCTGGCCAAGCCGATGTCGGACGACGAGCGGCGCGATTACGAAATTCATATACGGGGCGAGTATGGGATGGGCTTCGCTTGCCAGGTCAAGAGCGCGATGAGCTTGCACAAGATGTCAAAGAACGTGCGCTACATCAACATCTTCTTCGACGTCGCGGTCGAGCGGCTGGTCAACAGCCCCTTTTATTGGTACTTCGTGGCCTACCTCGACCCGAAGTCGATGGGACTGGCCGACCCGACGTTCTTGATCCCGTCGGAGGACTTTCACCGGCTGGCGGCCCCCATCCAGCGCAGCGGCATGTGGAGGTTCTCGATGGCGGCGAATATGGAGGCGAAGAGTCGCGACCGCTGGCATCGCTACCGTGTCGGGACGCTCGAGCTTGGAGAGCGCGTGCTTGAGATTAGTCGGGATTTGAGCAAGCTGCACCCTCGAGCCAAGCTGCCCGCGGGACTCCTGGCGATCCCTGATGTGCTGGTGGTGCGCGCATGAAGGAGCGCACGTGGCTCATCTTGCAGCGGGATCTGTCGTTGTGGTTGCGCCAAGTCGAGGCGGCGACGTTCACGACGCTGGTGCTGGATCTCACCGACGGAGGCACCCGGGCCGTGGAGATGGAGTCGCGTCCGCGGCGAGGCGACCTGATCGGCATCAAAATTACGCAGGATCCCACCCTGACCCTCCCCCTCAAGCGGGGGAGGGAAAATCAAAGCCCGGCCTTTCTCACGTGTAGGCTTCGATCGTGGCCGGGTTCGAGGAGCGCAAGCTCGTCACCATCCTCTTCGCCGACATCACCGGGTCGACGACGCTCGGCGAGCGCTTCGACCCTGAACGCTGGCGCGTCCTGCTGCAGCGATTCTTCTCGGTGATGACCTCAACCATCGAGGCCTGGGGCGGGACCGTCCAGAAGTTCATGGGCGACTCGGTGATGGCGACCTTCGGTGTCCCGATCGTGCGCGAGGACGACGCCGAGCGGGCGTTGCGGGCCGCCTGCCAGATGCTCGAGCGGCTCTCGGATCTGAATACCGAGTTCAAGGCGCAGCATGGTGTCAGCCTCGCGATTCGGGTCGGTGTTAATACCGGCGAGGTGATGGCCGCCTCCGACCAGAACGTCGTGACCGGCGACGCCGTCAACGTGGCCGCTCGATTGGAACAGATGGCTGAACCGGGAACGATCCTGGCGGGCGAGCGAACCCACGCGGCCGCCCACGACGCCTTCGTCTTCGGCGAACCGGAGACGCGCGAGATCCGCGGCAAGTCGGCGCCGGTGACGGTGCGACAGGTGTTGCGCCCGATCGCCGACTCGCTCGACCGACGCAAGGGGATGCAGGTCGCCATGGTCGGCCGCGAGCAGGAGGTCGAAGCGCTCGCCAGCCTCTTCCACGAGGCGATGGATGCGAACAGCCCGCGCCTGGCGTTGATCTCGGGGCCGGCAGGCATTGGGAAGAGTCGCCTGGTGCGCGAGTTCCTCAACCTGGCATCGGCTCGCCATCCTGAAACGACCATCCTGCAGGGACGTTGCCCGTCCACAGGCGACGGTCTGACGTACTGGGCGCTTGGCGAGCTGCTGCGGCGCGAATGTCAGATCTCGCTGGACGACCCGGCGGCGGCCGCACGCGAGCGGCTTCGTCAGAAGGTCGAATCGGTGCTCCACCGGGTATCGACCGACCCAGCTACGGTCGACCACACGGTGTTTGCGCTTGCCTTCACGGCCGGAATCACCGTCCCCGGGAACCCGTTGGAAACCATCCGGCCGGCGGCCGTGCAGCTCGAGCTGTCGATGGCCTGGCCGCGCTTCATCAGCGCCTATGCGGCGGCGGGTCCGGTGATCCTCGTGTTGGAGGACCTGCATTGGGCCGGCGACCGCCTGATCGAAATGACGCAGCGGCTTCTGGCGCGGTCGACCGGGCCGGTGCTGTTGGTCACGACGGCGCGACCTGAGCTTCGTAAAGACCACCCCGAATTTGGCGAGGCGAGTGAGGGGGTCGCGGTGCTCGCGCTCCGGGCATTGACGACGCAACAGAGCAGCGCACTATTGGCTGAGATCCTCGAAGGCAGCGAAGTGCCGGAGACGCTTCGACGGGATCTCATCGTCACCGCCGACGGCAATCCGTTGTTCCTCGAAGAAATCATCCGTCGATTGGTGGATGGAGGGATGCTGGTTCGTCACGGATCGGGTTGGCGCGTGGCGGGAACCCTACCGGCGGCGCTACCTGACACCGTGCTTGCCGTTCTTGGCGCGCGCATCGACGCGCTGCCACCCACCCAAAAGCGCGCTTTGCAGGAAGCGGCGGTGATCGGCCGTGTCTTTTGGGAGGCGCCCGTGAAGCAAGCCGCGGCGGATCCTGACGTGACATCGAGCTTGCTCGCGCTCGAGGCCAAGGGCCTGGTCTCCGTTCGACCGTCGTCGGCGATCGCCGGTGAGCTCGAGTTCATCTTCAAGCATGCCCTCATACGGGACGTGGCATACGCGAGCCTGCCGAGGATCCGGCGAGCACGCGCCCATGCCGAAGTGGCGCGCTGGCTCGAACACATCGCAGGAGATCGCTTGGAGGAACAGGCCGAACTGATCGCCCACCATTACCGGACGGCGATTCTTGGAGCGGATGCCGACCTTGCGTGGGCCGACGATCCCGTCGCCCGCGCGGAGCTTCGGACCAGCGCCTTTGCTGCCTTGCTCACTGCCGGCGCGGTCGCCCGCAAGCGGTTTGCCGTGGCGCGAGCGCTCGAGCTGCACCAGGATGCGCTCCGCCTGGCGGTGGATGACGCAGAGCGCGCCCGGGCGCTCGAGGCGATCGGTGACGATCACGAGGGAGTCTTCCACGGGGACGACGCGATTCCCGCATGGGAGGGTGCGCTCGCCGCGCTGGAGCACAACCCGGACGCGCGGCAGGATCGGATCCGGTTGATCGTGAAGTGCGCCAAGATGACCGGCATCCGCTGGGGCGGTTTCAAGGTCGTGCCTCCGGCTCGCCAGGTGGACGGGTACATCGAGGCCGGGCTCGCCGCCGGTCCGGACCCGCGCGACCGCGGCTGGCTTCTCGGCTTGCGCGCCTACGGTAACAGCCGAAAAGGCGATTCGCGAGAGATCGATTTGATTCCGCTCGCCGAACGGACGCGGGCTGGCGAGGAGGCGGCGGAGATCGCGAAGGACCTGGGTGATATCGACCTGGAGGTGCTCGCGATCCGGGCGCTGAGCGGCCTTGCCATCACCCAGGGCGCCTATGCCCAGGCGATGGAATTCAACCGACAGGAAGAAGCGATCGTCGATCGTATCGCCGCCGCTCGGGATCGCGCGCTCAGCCTGTTCTGGCTCGCACTTCGGTACATGGACATCGAAGGCCGCTACCAGCAGGGGCTGGACCTGGCGCAGCGCAGCTACCAGCTGGCCAAGCAGCTGGCCCCGCATGACGTTTTGCACGCGACCTACGAGCTCCTCTACGGGAACGCCAGCCTGGGGCGATGGGACCTGATCGATGCCCTGCACGAGGAGCACCTCAAGGGCTTCCGGGAGGAGACGGACATGTCGTGCCCGTTCGTGCGCGGCGGGCTCCAGGTCAGCGCGGCGGTCCTCGCCCATCGAGGCGACCTGACGCGCGCCAGGGAGGCGGCGGCGCTGGTCCCGATGAACTGGTCTGAGCCCGCTTTACCGGAAGCGCTCCACGGCTTCGCCCTGTTGGCCGTTGGCGATGCGCGAGCTGCGCGGGAGGAGGCTGAAAAGATCCTGGCTGCGAAGCGGCGGTTGACCTATGAGGAAGCGCCGCTCGAGGTGCTGCTGATGGTCGAGGCCCTCGTCGCCCTTCACGATGCCGAAGGGCTTCGTACCTTCCTGCCGGCCGCCGAGCACATCCGCCAGGCGATCGCCATGCTGGCCCCCGCGATCGACCGCGCCCAGGGACTGTTGCGTCTCTGGGAGGGCGATGCGGCTGGTGCTCGGCCTTTCTTCGAACGAGCGCTGGCGGAGTACGAACGGCTCGGCAATCCATTCGAGGCGGCTCGAACGCGCGAGCACCTGGCCGATGCCTTACCTTCGGACCAGCGCGCGCCAATCTTGGAAGCCAGCTTGCGAGAGTACGAGCAACTCGGAGCGACGCCTTACGTCGAAGGTCTGCGCGTCGGGCTTCAAGCGTTAGCGGAAGCGCCTAACTAACGGTGATGGACG
>DASWBA010000165.1:0-8220 GCA_036390825.1 Candidatus Dormiibacterota bacterium | reverse complement strand
CAGCGGGCAGCACGTGGTGATCCTGAAAGAAAAAGAGACCGACCGATACTTGCCGATCTGGATTGGCATTTATGAGGCCAATGCGATCGCCCTGAAAATCACGGGCATCACGCCGGAGCGCCCCATTACCCATGACCTGCTGGCGAACATTTTGCAGAGTGCCGAGATGCGCCTCAAGAAAATCCAGGTGACGTCACTGACGAACGAGGTCTTCTTCGCACGGCTCTTTCTCGCCGTGAACGGCAAGGAAGTCGAAATCGACTCCCGGCCAAGCGATGCGATTGCGCTGGCGGTGCGGATGACGTGTCCGATCCTGGTCTCGCAGGACGTCCTCGACAAGGCCGGCGTGTTCCCCGAAAAAGAAGAGGAAGAAGAGGACCGGCTGTCGATCTTCAAAGAGCTGATCAACAGCATGGACCTCCCCGACCTGGAAGGTCCGCCGCCGGAGAAGAGCTAAGGCGTAATCGTCAGCGGCAGCCAGGCGACCAGGCCGGAGCGGTCGCTGGTGTCGATCGTGACCTGCAGCGTGTAATTCCCGGCCACCGGCGCCGGCAGCTGCATTTCGTGGATCGAGTAGGCCGCCTGGTAATCGAATGGAAACGTAGGCGCTGTTGAGGGGGGCATGAGTCTGACGAGATAGCCTCCCTGCCCGGATTCCCGCATCAGGAAGATGCGCACCGAGGACGCCTCCGCGGCGGAAAGGCCCTTGGTTGTCACGTGAATCGTGATGACGCCAGCCGCCGAGTACGACGCGCCATCCGTACTGATGGTCAGCGAACTCGACGATCCCTGGGCTCCGGCGACCGTCTTCGAGTTGCTAGAGAACGCACGTAGCGTCGAGTCATTCTGGGCGGACTGTCCGAGCGGCGCGACCTGGTGATAAGGTGCGCCCGCCGCGTAGGGGGCGGCGGCACCCTGGCCCAGGCCTCCGCTGACCGGGCTATTTGAGGTGGCCATGCCAGCCGGGTGAAGGGGTAGGTGCGTGACGCCGACCACGATGATCAGCATGGCGGCCGCAACGCCGCCGATCCAGCCGGCGACTGGCGCCCAGTTGGACGACACGCGCGGCTTTGCTGGGATCGTGAACGTCCGTGTCGGCGTCTCCATCGGCAGCGCGCGGATGGCGAAGGCCGTTTCGCGAAGCGCATCGAGGCGCGTCCGGCAGTCCGCGCATCCGGCAACGTGCTCGGCGACACGGGCCGTGGCATCGTCGTTTAGCTCGTGATCGAGGTAAGCCGATAGGTCTTCGAGGGTCGGCTCGGTAGGGACGCGGGGCTCACTCGGCATGGGCGTCCTCCCGAGTCGACGGAAAGAAATCCGGGTATTGCTGCAGGTGTTCCTGGACCTGGGCCCGCGCGCGCGCGATCCGGGACTTCACGGTCCCCAGCGGCACCCGCAGCACGCCGGCGATCTCGTCATAGGCCATGCCGTTCACATCACGCAGGATGATCGCCAACCGCATGTCGGGTTCCAGGGCCTCGATGCTCTCGCGAACCAGCCGGTTGCGCTCGCTAGCCTCTGCACGCTCTTGCGGATCCGGGGTTGCGATGCCCAGGCCGATGACCTTGTTGGTCTCCTCGTCGGGCATCTCGCCGTATCGCCGGCCGCGCCGGAAATGGTCGTAACAAAGATTGGCGGCGATCTGGAACAACCAGGACTTGAAGGGCGCGTCACGCAAGCTGCCGATCTTTTGCCAGGCACGCGTAAACGCCTCCTGCGCGATGTCGGCGGCATCGTCGGGTCCGCCGACCATCCGCAGCGCCATGTTGTAGAGCGGCACCTGGTACTGCATCATCAGTTGGGTAAACGCCTCCGGATCGCCCCGACGGGCTCGGCCCACCAGGTCGCGATCGTCCATTAGCGATTCCTGCCTTTAGACGCAACCATTGTTAATAAGTTCCCAACGCACATACTCCGATATACTCGCCCGGGGCGTCGCCCCACGCGAGTGGCGCTTTAGTGCCACACGAGCGTTTGAGATGATCGCTCGCCGGAGTGTCGGAATGGTAGACGAGGGCGCCTCAAAAGCGCCTGGGCGTAAGTCCGTGTGGGTTCGAGTCCCTCCTCCGGCAGTTCGCTTCTAGGCTCGGGCACGCCACTCTCGGTCCATTTCGACTGGCCCTTTGTGGGCGGGATGCCAATTGACGGCCTCGCGGGTCCCCACCATACTGCGCCCGCAGGGTGAGAACGGAACTTTTCGCTCCCGTGAGCGTCTTAATGAGCGAGATGCGTCTCCGGGGGTGGCGCCTGCCCGCGCGGATCGGCCTCGCTGCCGTCGTGACCGCGCTCGCCCTCCCGATCGCCGCCGCCCCGGTTCAGGCGGCCGCCAACCCCCTCACGATGACCGTCCACGTCGGCTACCAGGACGTGGTCAAGACTGGCGGCTGGATGCCGGTCACGATCGACGCCCGGAACAGCGGCGCCGGCGTCGACGGCATGCTCGAGGTGCAGGAGTCGTTGAACGCCCAACCCGGGGTCAGCGGCTTTACCGTCTACGAAGAGCCGATCAGCCTGGCCAGTGGGGCCAGCAAGCGCGTGCGTCTCTACCTGGTGGAGAACACGACCGGGGCCACGATCACCGCCCGCATCACGCAGCAGGGCCGGGTCGTCGTCTCCCAGGATTCGGCCGCCGGCTCGACCACCTCGGCGCTGATTGGCGTGTTGTCAGATCAGAGCGTCGCGCTCGATGACTTCGCCGCCGTCCATCCGGGCGGGATCGCGGCGCGGGTCGTGCATCTGCGTCCCGACGACATTCCGGATTCGGCCATTTCCCTGCGCGCCTTCGACATCCTGGTCATCGATGACTTCGCGACCGATAGCCTGACGGCAGGCCAGCGCGCCGCCATCGGTGATTACGTGGCGACCGGCGGCGATCTGCTGGTCGGCACCGGTGCCGCCTGGCGCAAAACGCTAGCGGCCCTCCCACCCGCGATCCTGCCGATGCAGGTCACGGGAACGACGGTCGTCGATAGCGCAACCGCCGGCGGATCTGCCGTCGAGGTCGCGACCGGGACGGTGACCAACGGGGTGGCCTGGTTGAGCGACGCCGGTCGGCCCCTCATCCTGGAGCGCCCCTACGGGGCCGGCACGGTCACCATGTCGACCTTCGATTGGAACCAGCAGCCGGTCGCGGTCGCGAGTGACAGCCGGGCCATCCTCCGCCAGGTCATGTCTCGCGCCTTCTTCGGGCAGGGAGGCGCCACCCAGAACGTTCCCTACGCGGCGATGGGACCAGTGCCCATGGGGTTCGGTTCCCAGCCGTCGATCTCGACCAAGAGCAGCGTCCTCACGCCGGTGCTCGGCAACCTGCCTGGTCTGGATCTGCCGTCGCTTCAACTCACCGGCGCGCTCGTCCTGATCTACGTGCTGCTGGTGGGCCCCGTCAACTATCTCGTGCTGGGCGCGATGCGGCGCCGAGCCCTTGCCTGGGTGACCGTCCCACTGATCGCCCTGCTCGCGGCCGCAGGCTCGTACGGCGCAGGCGTCTTTACCAAAGGCCGATCGGTCCAGAGCAATCAGATCGCGATCCTGCATGTGCAACCCGGGTCGGATCACGCCTACCAGGAGACGTACACCGGCATCATTCCGCCCAGCCGGGGTGACTACCAGGCGAGCGCGGGCGGCGAGCGGCTGCTGATCAGCCCGATCGCGACCAACAACGGATACGCCTATGCCGGGAGCGTGCGCGTGAACGTAACCAGCAACCAGGTCACGCTTTCTGGGATGACCGCCTTCGCGCTGGGTGGGTTCGCCACCGAAGGCGTCGCCGTCGCGCCCAAGCTGACCGCGCACGTGGCCCTGGTGAACGGCCAGCTCAAGGGAACGGTCGAGAATCACTCGAACGTGACGTTCACCGACGCGGTCCTGATCGCCGGCGATAGTTTTCAGACCATCGGCGCGCTCAGGCCAGGTGCGACGGCGAGCCTGAGCCTTACGCCGAAAACGGCGACGTCGCTGGGTCAACCTCTCTATATGCGGATCTACAACCAATCCGCGATCTACCAGGGCGGCTACGGCCCGGGGGGGCCGACCACGACGGCGGCCGACCGCGATAACTTCGCCAAGAGCCAGATCATGTCCCTCCTGCCCACCGGCGTGGGGTTCAAGGGAACCTCCGCCGATGCCGCACCAATGCTGGTCGCCTGGACCCACCAGTCGTTCCAGGACCTCAGCGTGAATGGCAGCCGGCCCCGGTCGACGGCACTCGGCGCGGTCGTGCTGTCGCTGCCGGTCGACCAGATTGGTACCGGACCGTTGCCGGCCGGCGTCGTCAGCGGCCGCATCGTGGATGTTGTGGGCGATTCTCAAGGTCAAGGTCCGCCCGGCATGCTGGTGTTGCAAAACGGCAGCGTGACCTACGAGTTTGCCCCGGCGCTCACCGGCGGCGCCCACCTGACTGGCGTGTCGATCAACGCCACAAACCCATATGGGCCGAAGTCCGGCCCGCCTGGAACCACGACCCAGACCGGGCCGGCGGTCACCGGGCAGGTGTGGGATTGGACCCACGCCACCTGGACCGACGTCGCCTACCAGGACAACGGGACGACCACCCTGCCGGACAGCGCGGCCGACCCGTCCAGCGGCCTCATCCGTCTGCGCCTGACCACCACCAACGGCGGCCTGCTGGCGGGCAGCATCTCGCTGTCGGGGACGGTCCAATGATCGCCGTCGAAGGCCTGACCAAGGTGTACGGCAGTCGCACGGCGCTCGATCATGTCTCGTTCGAAGTGCCCAAGGGCGAAATCTTCGGATTCGTCGGACCCAACGGCGCCGGCAAGACGACGACGCTACGTATCCTGGCGGCGCTGCTCGAGCCGACGTCGGGCCGCGCGCTGGTCGATGGCGCCGACGTCATCCAGCATCCCGGCCTGGTCCACGATCGTCTCGGCTACATGCCCGATTTCTTCGGTGTCTACGACCAGCTGACGGCCGCCGAGTATCTCGATTTTTACGCGGCCTGCTACCGACAGCCCAGGGCACGACGCAAGAAGGTCGCGGACGACCTGCTCGAACTGGTGGGACTGTCGGACCGTCGCGACCAGGCGGTCGACACGCTGTCCCGGGGTCTCAAGCAGCGGCTCTGCCTGGCGCGGGCGCTGGTCCATGATCCCGCGGTGCTCCTCCTCGACGAGCCGGCCTCGGGCCTCGACCCACGCGCCCGCGTGGAGATGCGCGAGATCTTGAAAGAGCTCCAAACCATGGGCAAGACGATCGTGATCTCGAGCCACATCCTGCCCGAGCTCACCGAGCTGTGCTCCATGATCGGCATCATCGACCAGGGCCGCATGCGGGCGACCGGGCCGGTGCAGGATGTCATCCGGCAGCTGACCGCCGGCCGGCGGCTTCGCATCACGGTCCTCGGCCAGAAGGAAGAAGCCGTCGCCGTGCTCAAGCCCCTGGCCGCGATTCACGACGTCATGATGGTCAATGGTGCGGTCGAAGCCCAGTACGATGGCGACGACGCCGCCGCCGCCGGCATCCTGCAGGCCCTGACTGCGGCCGGCATCAAGGTCTCGAGCTTCAGCCAGCTCGAGGGCGGCCTGGAAGACGCGTTCATGAAAGCGACGTCGGAGGACATCGGATGAACCGCATTGCCGTCGCGCTCTGGAACCCGATCGTCGCCAAGGAGTATCGATCCCGGATGCGAACCTGGCGGTCGCCCTTGGCCATGACGGTCTACATCCTGCTGCTCGGTGGCGTCGGCTGGGCGATCTTTTCCTCGACCGCCGCGTCGGCGCGCAACTCGTTCAACGGCGCGCAGGCCGCCAACTACGGCCAGGTCCTGTTCCTGTGGCTCATCCTTTTCCAGATGGTGCTGCTGGCCTTCATCACCCCGGCGCTCACGGCCGGCGCCGTCAGCAGCGAGCGCGAGCGGCAGACAATCGACCTGCTGTTCGTGACGAAGCTGCCCGCATTCTCCATTCTCTGGGGCAAGCTGCTCGCCTCGATGTCCTTCGTCATCCTGCTGCTGCTGCTCTCGGTGCCCATCTTCAGCCTGGTCTTCCTCTTTGGCGGGATCGAGCTCGACCAGGTGCTCACCGCCTTCCTGGTGACGGCGGTCGCCGCTCTCACGCTCGGCATCATCGGCCTCGCCTGCTCGACCGCGTTCAAGCGGACGCTGCCGGCGACCGTGTCCGCCTACGGCGCCGCCTTTGTCTTGCTCGCGGGCAGCTTGCTGTTCGGGCTGCTCTTCCCCACCGACATCAACCCGAATGCCACCAGGGCGCCCGCGCCACCGGCCGTGACCTACCTCAGCCCCATCCTGCCGCTGGTCGTGATCGGCACCAACGGCCCGCTCAACGGCTATGGGATCCGCAACGGCGGTAATTACCTGACACAGGGCGGTGGGATGGCGTGCAGCTCCACACCGAATGGTGTGCAGTCCTGCTACATGACCACGGTGCCGATCGGCAAGGGCTTCGTCGGCCAGCCGCCGCAGGCGAGCGGAACCACCATCCCGAGCGGGCTCTTCAGCGGCTGGCAGTACTGGCAAGCGACGATCACCATGCAGCTCGTGATCGCGCTGGTGGCCCTGATCCTGAGCGCTCTCTTGCTGCCACCAATCCGGCATCTCCCCTGGCGACGGCGGGCTCGAGGGGTGGCATGAACTCCCTCGACGCGATCATCCGCGAACTCCGTCGGGCTGCGGCCCGCGCTCGGGCGGCGCGCTACGCCCTCCATGGCCTGGTGGCGGCAGCCGGATGGGTCGCCCTCGTGCTTCTGATCGCGAGACTAACCCCCTTCGAGCGGCGCGCGACAGTGGCGGTGGTCGGCATTCCGGTGGCGCTGGCCGTGGCGGCCATCGCCTGGCTGCTCCGCCGGCCGAGTGCGGCGCTCCTGATGCGGCTGGCGGACATCCGGCTCGGTTTGAAGGAACGGCTGTCCACCGCCTGGGAACGCCGCACCGAGGCGGGCGCGCTCGACGACGTGCAGCGGCGCGATGCGCTGCAGCACGCGGCGCGGACCCGGCTGGCGGGCGCGTTCCCGGTTCGGGTCAACCGCGGCGAAGCGTCACTTATCGCCGTCCTCGCGATTTTCGCGCTGGCGCTGGCGGTCCTGCCCAACCCGATGGACCAGGTGCTGGCCCAGCGGCAAGCCGATCGCACCAGCCAGGCCCACGCCGCGAAAGCCGTCCAGGACGCCCAGAAGAAAATCGCGGACAGCGCCAAGCCGGCACCGGTCGATCCCCAGGTCCAGAAAATCCTGCAGGACGCACAGGCGAAGATCCGCCAGGCCGACAGCCCGCGCAAGGCCCTCGAGTCGATCACGCCGGCGGAGCAGCAGCTGCAACGCCTGACCGATCCGGGGACGCCGGCCCTGAGCAGCAGTGCCCAGAATCTGGCGAATGCGCTCAGCGGCACCGCCGCGGGGAACAGCGCCGCCCAGGCGATCAGCACCAGCCCTGCAAAGGGTGCGCAGTCGGTGCGGGACCTCGCCTCGCACCTTCAGAACATGTCACCCAAAGATCGGCAGGAGCTGGCCAATGCCCTGGCGAAGGCGGCGCAGCAAGCGCAGAACAGCCAGATGCGCGATTCGCTGAGCAAGGCCTCGTCGTCGCTCCAGAACGGCGATGCCAGCTCGGCCGCGCAGGCACTCAACGATGTCGCCAGCCAGCTGGACTCGCTGCAGCAGCAGCAAAACACCGACCAGGCGGTCGCCTCCGCCATCAACGGGCTGGAGGCCGCGCGCCAGGAGCTCGCTACCCAGGCCGACCGTGACGCAAAGGGCCAGGGCGGGCAACCGAACGCGAGTGCGTCGCCGGGCGCGGGCTCGTCGCCAGGCGCGGGCGCCTCGCCGGGTGCGAGCGGCAGCGGCACCGGCAACGGCAATGGGACCGGCAATGGGACCGGGAACGGAACCGGAACCGGAACCGGCACGGGATCAGGGACGGGCAACGGCAGCGGCGGCACCGGAGGGACGGGCTCGAACGGTTCGGGCACCGGAAGCGGATCGGGCGCCCGGAGCACCGAGCGCGTTTACGTTCCGGGCCAGCCAGTGCCCGGTCAGTCGGAGAACGACCCCACGCCACTCGGACCCGGCCAGGATGTGCCACTCAGCCCCTACAGCCAGGTGATCCAGGCCTACCAGCAGGCGGCGCTGGACGCCACCAACCAGAGCCTTATTCCCGGCAGTGAGCGCGACCTCGTCCGCCAGTATTTCTCGCAGCTCGGGGAACAGACTGGACCCGGTCCGAAATAACGTTATGCGCCAGGGAGGATC
>DASWBA010000164.1:0-14983 GCA_036390825.1 Candidatus Dormiibacterota bacterium | reverse complement strand
ATCGTTGACCTCGAGCTCGCCCTCGAGCCCGTCGCGGACGGAGGCGACCCACACCGCGCCCGTCGCCAACGCCAGCCCCGAGAGGCCGGTCACCAGCCCCCCGGCCCCGCGGACGAATCGCGACCGATCGGCCGGATCGTGGCCCACGTCCACGGGAGGACGGTTGGCGGCCACGATCGGATGGAAGTCCTTGAGCAGGCGGCGGGTATATTGCTCGATCGCCAGCATGACCGGCTTCTAACTCTACGCGGCGTCCCGAAGGCGGCTTCCGCCGGATGGCCGCGGTTGCGGCGCTTTGCCAAGATGTGATATCGTGGCTATAAAATTACTGCTATACGGGATGGTGGGGTGTCCCGGCTAGGGGTGAGGGACATGGGAAAGCGGAAGCGAGTGTCGGCGATCGCTCCGGGGCGGGCGGTCTTTACACCCAGTATCGCCAGCGAGATCCTGAATCTCCACCCACGCACGCTGATGATCTACGAGAGCGAGAGCCTCATCAAGCCGCAGCGGACGGCGACCAACCGTCGGCGATACTCGGAAGACGACATTCGGCGGGTGCGGGTCATCCAGTTCCTGACCCGCCAGAAGGGCGTGAACCTGGCCGGCGTCAAATACGTCCTGCGCTTGATCCACTCGCTTGGCGAGCAGGGCCTCGACCTCAATCAGGTCCGCGAACTCGACGCGCTACAGGAAGTGTCTGGGAACGGCCTCATCGCCTGATTTAGTCTTGACAGCCATGACTGACTATGTAACAGTGTGCATATCAGGTTTCATGCATCGGTGAATTGAGTGTAATCGGGCGGTTAGTGAAGGGAGCGATTTCATGCTAAGCGACGCAATCGAGGAGATCCATCGGGAGTTCGAGGCGGCGGCCGACCGGCGAAACCAGGAACTCAAACGGCGTGCCGACGTCCGTCGGGCCGATGACCTGTTGCTTTCGGTCGAAGAGATCATCGAGAATCGGCGGGGCGCCGTCCCGGCACCGCTGATGGATGAGATTACGCAGTTCGTGCGGCCGCTGAGCCGGAAGCTGCTGCGCGTCCTCAACCGCAACGTCACCCGTGACCCGGTGCGGGTTCTGGACGTCCTTTTCGATGTCCAGCAACTCCTGCTACCGCGATTGATGGTCGCCTGATCTAGACCGGGGGATCCAGCCGCCGAGAAAACCATAACGCACAGGGCTCAATAAGCCGGACAGCCGTTGCTGTTGAATCCGGTTTATGTCTCAAATAGCCTGTGCGGCCGGTCGGAGTACCCTGCTGAGGATCCCTTGATGCGACAGACCATGACCCGCGCAAGCGGGTTTGCCGCGGCGCTGCGTCGCCGCTGGTGGGTGTTCCCCATCGTCCTGCTGCTAGTGGCGGCTGGGCTGGTGTTGCGCGCCCTCACCGCGCCGCTCGCGGTGAATGCCAGCGTCGCCGATGGCGACCATGCCGTTGTCCGGAGCTCGGCCGTTGTCCTGGCTTTCAACCAGGACATGGATGTCGCTTCGGTCGAGAACGGCTTCCGCATCACGCCGCTGGCCCCCTTCACCGTCGAGGTCAAAAATGCCCGGACCTTCGAGTTCCATCCCTGGCTGCAGCCCGATACTGCATACCGCATCAGGGTGATTGGCGCCCGCAAGAGCATCGGGTTTGGAAGCCAGGACTACGCGATCGCGTTCCATACCGAGCCTGCGCCAAAAGTCGCGGGCGCCACCTTCAACGATGCGGCGCTCGCCGACGGCCAGCAGGCCGTGCCGCTGCATGGCAACGTCAAGATCACCTTCTCGCAGCCCATGGACAGCCTGCACACGCCCATCCTCCTCGATGGAACGGCGCTGGACGCCAAGGGCATCACCTGGGACAAGAGCGGGCAGAGCGCCACCGTGGCCTTGACGCTCAGCCACAGCCGGGTCCACACCCTGCTGGTACCCAAGACCGCGGCCAACCGCAGGCGCGATCTGGCCATTGCCGACTGGAGCCTGAGCTTCATGACCATGGTCCAGGTTCCGTCGGCGGGATCGACGGCACGGATCGGCGCCTCAGGGGCACCCATCATCATCCAGATCGAAAACAGCTCGCAGCCGACCGTCCGGCCGCAGACCGGGATGCAGCAGGCGGACATCATCTACGAGTACATCAGCGAGTTCGGCATCCCGCGGCTGTCGGCGGTCTACTGGCATCCACCGTCGAGCCTGATCGGGCCGGTACGGAGCTGCCGCCTGATCACGGTCCAGCTCGAGCAGATGTACCGCGGCATGATCTATTGCTCGGGCGCGAACGACTATGTGCTGGGCCAGGTGTGGAAGTGGCCGAACGTGGTCTACGACTATTACTACATGTACGACTTCATGTATCGGGCGTCGGATCGCTATGCGCCCCATAACGTCATCGCCCGCCCCGACAAGATCACGGCCCACACCGCGCAGGCGAACCTACCGGCCCTCAACTATGACATCGCGCCGGCGCACCCGGACGTGCCGCTGCCGGGCGCCACGCCGGCGACCAGCGTCACGGTCCCGCAGCACGGAGCCGTCTGGCGGTATGATGCCAACTCGCGTCAGTACCTCAAGTGGCAGGACGGGGCGCCCTTCACCAACGTCGGCACCGGCCAGGTGCACGCCAAGAACCTGATCATCGAGCACGTGACGTCGTACCTCGACAACAACCCCGCGAACACCGGGGTGCATCACACCTACAACACCGAGTACTACGAGCTCGCCGGGGAAGGTTCGGCTGACATCTACTCAGACGGCGGCATGATCCACGTGACCTGGAAACATCCCAATCGCGATTTACCCGTGGTTTACTACGATGCCAGCGGCAACCCGGTCGATTTGAATACCGGGCTGACCTGGGTTCACGTTATAGGGAGTGATCAATGACCTGGACGCAAACTCTTCGCGAACGCTGGTGGCTGGCGCCGATCGCCATCCTCGTGGTGGCGGCCGCCATCGTGATTCGCATCATCACCACCCCGCTCGAGGTGAACGCCAATGTCAACGACGGTGACCAGGCGGTCCCTCGTACGGCCACCATCGACCTTCATTTCAACCAGGACATGAAGGCCGACTCGGTGCAACATGCCTTCAGCATCAGCCCGGGGGTGTTGGTCGCCTTCAAGGCCGTCAGTTCCCGGGAATTCCAGTTCCGGCCGAAGATGGCGGCGAACACCGCCTATCACGTCAGCATCAAGGAAGCGCAAAACACCTCCGGGCGCGGCGTGACCAGCGGGTTCAGCTTCAAGACCGAGCCGGCGCCGGCGGTCGCGGCCGTCAAGGTCGACAACAACCCGGTTACGGACGGCCAGCAATCATTGAAGCCGACAGGCGACGTCACGATTGCCTTCTCCCAACCGATGGATGGGGCGCGGACACCGATCGCGTTGAACGGCACGCCCTTCGAGGCCAGCAAGGTGAGCTGGGCCGGTGACGGCAAGAGCGCCAGGCTCAACCTCAAGCTCGGGCACAGCCGCCAGTACCAGTTGAGCATTCCTCAGACCGCGGTCAACAGAAAGCAGGATCCGCTGGCCGCCGACTGGAAATTCACCTTCACCACGCTGATCGAAGTGCCGTCGCAGGGCGACCTGGCACGTATCGGCGCGGGCGCTCCGACGATCATCCAGATCGAAAACAGCAGCGAGGCCCGCCCGCAGGCCGGCATGCAGCAAGCCGACATGGTCTACGAGTACATCAGCGAGGGCGACATTCCACGGCTCAGCGCGATCTACTGGCACCCACTGCCTGACCTGGTTGGGCCGGTCCGCAGCTGTCGCCTGATCACCATCCGCCTGGTGATCATGTACAAGGGGATGATCTATTGCTCGGGCGCCAATGATTACGTGCTTGGCCTCACCTGGCAGCATCCGAACCTGGTCAACGATTACAGCCACGGCGCGGGCAACGTGTACTACCGCGACAACAGCACCCGCTACGCGCCCCACAACGTGATGATGCACGGAACCAACGCCACCACCTTCACGGCGCAGCAGAACCTGCCGGCGCTCCAGTACGACATCGCGCCCAAACACGCGGACGGTACCTTCACCGGTGATGCCGCGCCCACGGTTTCGGTGCCCGATCATGGCGCGACCTGGCAGTACGATCCGGCCTCGAAGCAGTACTTGAAAACACAAGACGGCAGGGCCTTCATGAACATCGGCACCGGTCGGGTGCATGCCAAGACCGTGATCGTCGAGTACGTGACCTCCTACCTCGACAAGAACCCGGCAAACCGCTTTCACGGCTACTACACCGAGGCTTACGAGCTGACCGGCGATGGCCGGGCAGATATCTTCGTCGATGGTGTCGTCATCCACGCCACCTGGCACCACCCGGATCCCAACGTGCCGGCGGTCTACCTCGATGCCAGCGGCAATCCGATCGAACTCGACAACGGATTGACCTGGGTGCACGTGATCGGCTCGCAGAAGTGGAGCGCCGTCGGCTGACAGGCCGCATGCGAGCGTTGAGGCGTTAGTTCGGGCGACAATTTGACGCGTGCCTGACCCCGACCAGCCGACAACTGTCTACATCGTTCCGCATACGCATTGGGACCGCGAATGGTATGCCACCTTTGAGACGTTTCGAGGCCAGCTCGTCGACCTCTGGGACCAGTTGCTGGCGCTGACCGAGGCCGATCCAGATTTCCGATTCCTGATGGACGGCCAGACGGTCGTGATCGACGACTATCTCGAGGTTCGTCCCGAGGCGAAGGCCCGGCTCGAAGCAGCCATTGGACGCGGCCAGATCCAGGTCGGGCCCTGGTACACGCTGCCGGATGAATTCCTGGTGAGCGGGGAGACGCTGGTGCGTGACTTGCAGCGCGGAATTGGATCGGCTGAGGCGCACGGCGGATCGATGCGGGTCGGTTACCTTCCCGACTCCTTTGGTCACGCGGCCCAAATGCCGCAGCTCTACCGTCAGCTCGGTTTTCGCTACGCCGCGGTCTGGCGCGGCGTCCCGCTTCAGATCGATCGCGTCGCGTTCTCCTGGGAAGCACCCGACGGCAGCCGCATCCTGACGGCATACATGGGGAACTCCTACGCGCAGGGCGTCGATCTACCGACCGACCCCGCGGCGCTGGCAACACGCGTGGCGGAGGCGTTGGACGCAATCGAGCCGTTTCATCCGACCGCGAACGTGTTGCTCATGAATGGCAACGACCACGTGCTGCCGCAGGCGGCCTTGAGCGCGGCCGTTCGGGGCGCCAGCGGCCGGCTCAACGACACCACCATCCGCCTCGCCCGCCTCGATGATTACCTGGCTATGCTGCCGGCGGACGGGTGGCCTCGCTGGCGGGGCGAATTGCGCTCCTCGGCGCGGGCGAATGTCCTGATGGGAACGCTTTCCGTGCGGGTGACGGACAAGCAGCGGCACTTCACCGCCAGCCGCACGCTCGAGCGATTGGCCGAGCCAATCGCTGCCCTCAGCGGCATCGAGGCGAGTGAGGCGCTCGATCGGGCCTGGACGCTGATGCTGCAAAACGCCGCCCACGACACCGCCTGCGGCTCGGGCATCGATGCGGTCGCCGAGACCTCGCGCCAACGAAGCGTCGCCGTCTTGGGCATCGCGCACTCCGTTGTGGAGCGCGGGCTGCCCCGGCTGGCCGGCGCGCGCCAGGTATGGAATCCCAGCCTCTTCCCCCGGCAGGGACTGGTGGAGGTCGACGGCTCACTGGTCTTGACGCCCATTGTTCCCGGCGGATCGGTGGCATCGCTCACGACTCGAAGTCCCCAGGTCGCGGCGACCGCCGCCACCCGCCGGCTGGAGAACGCGCGGCTCCGCTGCGAGATGTTGCCGGATGGAACCCTGACGGTTGTGGACGTACAGTCCGGCCTGCAGTACCGGGGCTTGCACCGGCTCGTCGATGAAGGCGACGCCGGCGATGAGTACAATTTCTCACCGCCCGCGCGCAATCCGCAGCTGGCCGATCCGGTACGCAACTTCAGCAGCACCGTCGTCGAAACCGGGCCCCTTCGGGCAAGTCTGGAGGCGCGCTTCGATCTTGCGGTTTACGACGGATTGCGTCCCGACCGCCAGGCACGCAGCGACCGGCAAACCACGCTGCCGGTTCGCCTGAGCCTCTCGCTCGAGGCCGACACTCCGCGCCTCGACATCGAGTTGGAGATCATCAACCGTACGCCTGACCATCGGCTGCGGGCGCACTTTGCGCTACCGTTTCAGGTCCGCGAATCCGCTGCCGACACGCCCTTTCACGTGACTCGGCGCCCCGTCATCGGCGCGCGCCGCGACCCCGGCGCCGCAGAACTCGAGCTGCCTACCTACCCGATGTGGTCGTTTACCGATGTCAGCGATGGGCGCGCGGGGCTGGCCCTGATCGCGGACGGGCTGCACGAGTACGAGGTGCTGCCCGGGAACCCACAGGAGTTGGCGCTGACCTTGCTGCGCTCGGTCGGCTGGCTCTCGCGGGACGACCTGACCACCCGCACCGGCCACGCCGGTCCGGGATTGGAGACGCCGGGCGCACAGGTTCTCGGCGGGCACCGGCTTCGCTACAGCCTGTTTTTCCACGACGGCGACTGGGAACGTGGCGGAGTCTGGCGGATGGCGGAATCAACCCTGACGCCCCTGGTTGCTGGGAGCGGCCCAACCATCGCCGGCCCCGGCGCGAGCATCGAGCTGGCTCCGGAGTCCGTCCAGATGACCGGCCTGGTGCCGCGCCCGGAGGGTTACGACCTGCGAGTCCTCAACGCCTCCGATGCGCCGCGCGAGGCCATGATCGGTTTTGAACCGCCGCCGGCGCAGGTGACCTCGATCACGCTCGCCGGTGATCCGCTGGAGTCGCTCGCCGTCGCGGATGGCGCCGTCGGGCTCGCGCTGCCGGCCTGGGGGATCGCGACGCTTCGGGTCAGGATCTAAGCGGCGGCGAACGCCTTTTCGCGGTTCATCCACCGCGGCATCGCCTTGAGCAATGCGGTGCCCTCCACCTGCGTCTTGATGACATACTCCAGGGCGCCCAGCTGAATCGCGCGCTTGATCAGGGTCGGCTCGCTGAAGTTCGACATCACGACGACCGGCGTGTTCTTCGTTTCGTCGGAGGCTCGCAACGTCTGCAGCACCAGGATCCCGTTCTGGCGCGGCATCATGACGTCGAGCAGGATCACCTGCGGTTGCACGCGGGTGCAGAGATCGACGCCCGACACGCCGTCGTTCGCCACCTCGACCCGGTACCCATTACCTCGGAACAAGGTCGCGTAGTAGCTGGCCGCGGTCTCATCGTCTTCGATGATCACGACGGTCCCGACACTTGGCCCGTTGCTTGCGTCGCCGCTGGGGGTCTCGGTGGAGCTACCGGCAGCAGTCGCATCGGCGCCGGCTTGAGTCGGCTCGGATTCGATGGGCGAGTCCTCGGTAAACGAAGACTTCCACGGCGCAAACGGTGCCGCCTCCGTGGCATCGGCGACGGGCGAGGCCTCGGACGGCGCCTCGGACGGCGCCTCGACCGCCGGTGCTTCCTCGGCGACCGGCTCCTCAGCAACCGGCTGCGGCGCGACGGTTTCCGGCTCGGTCGTCGACGGCGTCGTCTCGGCTGGTTCCCAACGAGTCGGGCGCCAACTCCATTCCGCTGAGGCCGGTTCCGGCTCGGCTTGGGATGGCGTCGTCGTCGGCTCCTCCTCGCTCGCAGTCGGCGTTTCCTCGCCAAAGAGCATGTCGCGCATGGACTTACTCGGCTCAGGCGCAGACGATATGGCCGGCGGCGTTTCCCGCTCGACCTCGGCGGCCGCGGTCGGCTCATCGGTTTCACTTCGATCAGCCACTATCGCCGGCTCGCTGGCGACGGCCGGTTCTTCGGCTTCTTCGGTGACCGTCGGCTCCGACGTTTCGGTCGGGGCGCTTTCCTGCTCCGCGGTGGTGGGCGCGTCCTGGACAGCTGGAGGACCAAACGGTAACGACAGCGAGGGCGCCTCTTCGACGGACTCTTTCACCGGGGTCGCGGGCTCGACGACTGGCGCAGGTTGCGGGAGAACGCTCAATTCCGGCGCCGCCCCAGCCGGCGAAGCTGTCGGTGCAGGCGCGGCCGCGGTCGGGGACGCACCCGCCGGCGGCTGCCAACCGGTTGGCGGGAGGGGCTCGCTTCTGGTCTGCACCATCTTCTCGAGGTTTTCGAGCACGTTGAAGTTGAAGCGGCGGCGTTTCGGTTTTCCGCGACGGCCCGCATCTGCCTCGGCTGGCTCAGGAGCTGGAGCGGGCGGTGGATTACCGTAGGCTGGCGGTATTGGCGACCCAACCGGTGCCGCGGGCGGCGCTGACGGTGGTGCCGGTGCGGTGGGTCCGCTGGTCGCGGGAGCGAAGGCGGGATGCGCAAACGCCGGCGCGCCGGGTGGAGCGAAGAACCCGGGCGCCGATGGTGGCGTCGTCATCGGGGGCATCGGCGCCGGCTGCTGCTGCGGCATGTTTGGCTGTGCCTGGTAGTAGGGCGCCTGGCTCGGCGACTGCGGAGGCATCGGTCGTCCCGGACCGCCTGGGTAGCCCCACGGCGCTGGCGGCTGCGGCGCCGGCGCACCCCATGGAGTATTTGGCGGAGCGTAGGGCGCTCCCTGGGTCGGCTGGCCGGGGTTCGATGGAGGCGCCCAGCCCTGTGGTGAAGGTGGTGAGTAAATCTGCTGGCTCGACGAGATGCCGGCTTTTGACAACGCCGTGCCGAGGTTACGGGCGTAGCTGCGCCCGCCCTTTACCGGGGGCAACGCCCCGCTTTCAGCGGAAGCAGGCTCGTCGACCTGGAGGCTCGGCGCATACCGACGGCCGCTCGACCCCGACGGCGCGGACTTGGCGGCCGCCAGGTCGCGTTGCAGTCGCTCGTTGCGCCAGCGGGCGATCAGCAGCTGGATCGTGAACCAGCCCAACAAGATCCCCAGCGCGACGATGGCTTTGTCGCGGTTGGCAAAAAGAAGGTGGCTGAAAGGCGCGAGGAAGTCCTGAAGGCCGCTCATGCCGGCCTTCTGACTCCATCGAGGCGGCCAGAGACGGCAGGGCAGGAGCGCTGGCTGGGCGCGGGCACGTTAATAGAACGGAGGGTGGCAGAAAGGCTGTCACATGGCGGAAGCGGAAGTTACCGGACCGTCACGTAGACGGTTACGTACGTTCGGCGAAGCGGCGATAACCCTCTCGCAGCCGCGGAATCAGCTGGCCGAAGTTCAGGGCCCAGCCGATGCCCACAACGCGGTCGGTGAAGATGCGGGGATCGTTGGGATTCCAGTAGGCGTCCCGAAACCGCTGGAATGTCGGAAAACGAAAGTCGTAAGGGACGCCCGCAACGCGGCCGTGCCAGGTGCGCTGTCCCTCCGGCTTGCTCAGCTCCTGGGCGACGGCGGCCAGCGTCAGGAAAAGGACCGCGGCGCGGAGCAGTCGATTGAGCCGCATGCTCAGCCGACCCTTCGGCCCTGAAACCCGACTTTCGGGTAAGGAATGGTCCCTTTCTCGACCATCGTTTCGATCACATCCGAGGGCACGCCCAAGTAGCTCGCAGTCTGGAGCGTATTCATCACGTAATTGACGCCGGTCGGATCGTAGATCACGGTCAGATCCTCTGAGCCCTGCAGTTTCGCTACCTATAATAGGTGCCGCGCCGCGCGGCCCGTTCGTCTAGAGGCCTAGGACGCCGCCCTCTCAAGGCGGAGATCAGCGGTTCGAATCCGCTACGGGCTACCACTCAGATCCTAAGTAGGCCTGCAGCGCAGGCCGGTGATCTCCGGATGGTTATCCCCATCGAGATGGCTCGATCGGTCCGGTCCGCAATTCTGTTCGGCGGGGCCGGGATAGCAATCACGCTAGCCTTATTCATCGCGGCCGCGGCCCAGCCCGATTGTCATCTGCCCGCCGGGACAATCCAGCTAGCTTTCGGCGTTCAATTCTGCCTAGCGGGAGCAGCCGGATTTGCCACGAACTACCACGCTTATCCAGGGAATCAGCCGATGATGGCCGGGTTTGGAAGCGCGGCCTTGACGAGCCTGTCGGGACTCATCTTTTTCGGTTTCGGGTTGACCCACGTCCTGCCCGAGCCCTGCCATGAAGAGCTCCGCGGGCTTGGCGTCCTGTTCGTGTCACTCGTCTTGATCTTCGCCGTGCCTATCGAAGCTGCAGGCGGTGCCATTGCCCGATGGTCGGGCGGCCGGCTCGCCCGAGCTGTCTGACGCCTGTTTTAGGAGCTGCTTAAGCAGAGTTGGCTACCCCGTTTGTTCGATTCGTGTCCGCCACGGGCTACCAGCCTCGCCGATGCCACGCGTTTGTGCACAAACGCGTGCTTCCGCACGATAACCCGCGTCGGTACGCAAACCGGCGTTCGCGGGTCAGGCTCGCGGGCGCAGCTCCGGGACGCGGCCGTCGGAATCGGCCAAGCCATATTTGATAGCGACTTCCGCGAGGTCCAGCGCCTGGCCCGACTTTTCGATGATCCGCGGATCGTTCGCCAGCACCGCCACGCATCGCCCGTTGAACTCGGCCGACCAGGCTTTGCTCGAGTCAGAGAACTGTTCTGGGTGCGCGATGAGCGCTTCGGTCCGTGTTAACCTCGGCCAGAACGAAACGACCGCCACATTGTGCGGGCGCAGTTCGGCTGCCGTGCTCAACGTGAGCATGTCCACCGCCGCCTTGACGACGTTGTAGGACACGTTGCCCGTGTACTTTATGGCGCCAATCGACGAGATGTTGACTATAAGACCACTGCGCCGCGGGATCATCATCCGGGCTGCGCACGCGCTGGCGATGTAATGAGACCTCAGGCCGACCGCATGCATCTGGTCCCATTCCTCTACGGGCAGATCCCAGAACATGGCGTCATCGCGGGGGCCGAGGTCCGTGCTGTAGGACGTCGCATTGTTGACCAGGAGATCGAGCCCACGCTGCTCATACTCGACGCGACGAAATACGGCTTCTGTATCGGAATCAATGCTGTGGTCGCAGCGTATGGGGACGCCACGTCCGCCAGCTCGTGTTACCTGTTCCGCGGTGCTTGTGATCGAACCGGAGCGATCGCTCTCGCCGTCGCGCACGGTGCGGGCAGTGACGTAGACTGTCCAGCCCGCCCCACCAAGGCCAACTGCTACACCGCGTCCGATTCCGCGGCTGGCCCCGGTGACGATGGCGACCTGGCCCGACATTGCGAGAAAACACTACTGGAAGGAGTGCTCAGGCGTGCCTTGGGTAGAAGGTAAGCGTTCGATTGGTGCCGGCTACGGGCTACTCGCAAATCCGGAATTGGATTGCCGAACCAAAGCCACGGGCCCGACTGCCCGACAAGCTGGGGCACTCCATGGACTTCGACCGTCAGGTCATCGTCGTGATCGCAGCCGACTCCCAGACCGCGTCAACGGTCGCGAGGCTCCTGCGAGTGAAAGGCGCCCCTGCGGTGTGCTGGCTTGTATCGGAGCGATCCGATTGGGACGGGCGCCAGATGCCGCTCGCGAACGCTCTCGATGCGGTGGTCGGCGCCGGTTTCGGAACGGTGATCTCCTGCATCCCCGGGAGGCTCGGATATTTCGAAGGCGAGAGCCCTGAGAACCGTCACCTCCTCGAACGTCGGGCCTAGGATCGGGGCCTAGCAGAGCGGCCGATCGAATTGGAATGTTCGATTAGTGTCCGCCACGGGCTAGATCTTCTCGTCAGATTTCCTGCCATCCCGAAGCGGCGGCGTCTTTGGTTGGACGGCTCAGTACTCCTCGAACTCCAACTCCGATCCCAACTCGTCGTCCTTGCTCGCTAGCCCGAGTTCGGACTTCGCAGAGGCGTCCCATTTATCCGAGGCATCCAATTTCTCTGAGGCGTCCCATTTATCTGAGGCATCCAATTTCTCTGAGGCGTCCCATTTATCCGAGGCATCGACTTTCTGGGAGGCGTCCCATTTATCCGAGCCATAGGCGACCTTCATCGAATTATCCGACGGCGCCTCCTTCATGCTTGCATCCGCAACTTCGGCCTTGCTGCTCGCATCGAAACTGGAGCTACCCCCGGGGGACTCTTCACCGAGCCACTCCTCTAGACCGCCGAAAGGGCCGCCGAAGAAGCTGCCTTGCAGTACGGGTCCGGAGCCAGCCATCAGGTCGCCCACGGCACGGTTGCCGACCGTGGCCTGCAGGTCGAGGATCGACTGTTCAACTTTGGCCGGACGAGGCTTGGGCGTCTTTGCCGATTGCTTGCCGCCATCCAGCGTCCGGTCGTCCAGCCTCTCCCGGTCGTGCGTCTTCATGATGTCACCAGGCTCCTTTCCCTTCTGTCAACGCCAATGTCGATGAATCCGCGATGGTCGAACTCCGCCTCGTCGATCTCCAGAAATCCGAAAGCACCGAGTTGAGTTGCGAGCTGAACGGCGCTGCGGGCCACGTCGCCCGCCGTCATACCGCGCGTCGGGTTGAGTTGGGAGGCTACGGTGCGGAGCGACCGATTACCGTCGAGCCGCCCCAGCAGGCGTGATCCGAACTCTCCGAGCGATACTCGGATCGGGATCCCGCCGATCGCTTCCAGGTATTGGCCTTCGACCACGTACGATCCGCCACGGCTAACGCCGGTGCGGTGAATGCGATGGCTGGGGTGCGGCCGGAATCTCTGTTCGAGCAGCTCAGTGTCCGTCATGTGGGAAAGGCGGTCACTCGCGTCGAAGATGTGGAGCAGGTGTTGGGAGGCGTCCTGGATCGGAGCTGACAGCATGTGGGCCGAGCGCATCCAGTTGACCCCGGACCGGCGTCGGAGGATGACGGCTCCCGAGCTCATTGCCCGGATACCGAGACCATCGTAGTAGGCGAGCCACCGGTCAAGCGTTTCGGCAAACTCGGCCTCTTCCTTGATCCAAAGCGAGGCATAGGTCACCGGATCGTACGTTCGGAAACGCAGTAGCAGGGCATCGCAGCCAATGCCTCGGACCCACCCGGCGAGGGGAGCTTGCCACGCCTCCTCTTCACCGTGCGCCCAGCTGACGAGGATCGAGGCGAACCCGCCGTCGGTCAGGTGACGAGCGGCTTCCCGGACCACGGTTCGGCTCAATTCGTCGCCGATCATCCCGCCATCGCGGAAACGAACACTCAAATCCGGCGACAGCACGTAAGGGGGATTAGCAACGATGAGGTCAAACGCCTCTTCCGCCAGTGGCTCGAACAGGTTGCCCTGGCGGGTTGTCGGCATAGCGACACGGTTGAGGGCAGCATTGAAGCGGGTATATGCCAGAGCCCGTGGGTTAATGTCCGTCGCCACTACCTCGTCGGAATGGTTCAACGCGAGCAGCGCATGGATGCCGGAGCCAGTGCCGAGATCGAGGACCCGCCCAGCCTTTGACCGCACGGTCAGTGCCGCCAGGGTTCGTGGGGCCGGGCCGAGACCGATGACATGATCGCCCCTCAGCGGCACACCTCTACGTGCCGGGTCGTGCGCGATCAGCAGGTCCTGGGCGGCGTCGATCGCGATCAGCGGGGTGAGAGTGTCCTGCTTCCCGGTGACGATGGCAAGGCGGACGAGGTCGTCCACCGTCGCAGCCCCGACAGCCTGGGTGAGCTCATTCCTGGTTAGGGGAATCCCTAGGCAGAACGCCTTGATGAGCGTGTGCAGCGGGTTCCCCAAGGCGAGCCGTCGACGAGCGACCTCGGTCGCTCGCGCATCGTGCCCGAGGCTGGAGCTGGTGCCAACCACCTGCCGAAGCTCGGCTTCGCGGTAGCCGGCTCGGCGCAAGGCGTCGCCGAACCGGGAGACCAGCGAGTGACTAACGTCAGACCCAAGCACGATCTAACGGTCGGGATCAGCTCGGTGGCATTCAAGGCGCAAAGGTACCAACCAACGGGCACGGAGCCAGAAGCGAAAGGGCAGGGTGGCGCGCCTCATCAGGATGGCTTGAGTCCCGCCTGGACGGTATTGGCGGGTTAAGGCTCGACCATCCCTCAATCGGGGGAGATTGACGAGCCTTAGAAGGGGGAGCCCGGCCTCCCTCTGAGTGGCGATGTACGCCGCGGGCTCCGCAAGGGACACTCGAATACCTAGGCAAAGTCATGTTCAACACTTACCGCGACGTCGCACGCCGGAACGCCCCTCTCCCTGTACGCCGGGCGACTGGCGAGCATACCGATGATTGCCAGCCCGTCTGGATCCACTTGCCCATTGCCGAGGCGCAGCTGCTGAGCCCGCAGCTGGAACTAACGACCTACTGTGAAACGGTGAGCCATCAGGGCAAGCGACGGATTGCAACCACCTTCCATGCGGTCATCAACGTGCCAGGAGAGCCCGACCGTGCCTGGTTGGCGTGTGCCGAGTGCACCAGGCTGATGATGGACGGCACGGATCCAACCTGTGCCTGAAAGCGAGGTGACCCGTGCCCATCCGTCTGCTCGTCGCCGACGATCATGAGGTGGTCCGCCAGGGGTTGAGGGCGTTCCTCAGCGTCGACACCGACCTCGAGCTGCTCGGCGAGGCGTCCGATGGCCGGGAGGCCGTAGAGATGACGGGCCGCCTGAAACCGGACGTCGTCCTCATGGATCTGGCGATGCCCGAGATGGACGGGATCGCGGCCACGGCCGCCATCCACCAAGGCTTTCCCGAGGTCGCGGTGGTGGCGCTGACCAGCGGCCGCACTGCAACGGCAGGTCGCGGCGGTACGAGCCCGTCACCACCTTTCTATTACTGTGCACGCCGCAGACGAGCCGAACGCTACGCCCGCAATCAAAGAGGCGCTATACCGGGTCGGGCAGGAGGCGCTGAACAACATTGCCAAGCACGCTGGCGCCACGGCGGTCGTCATTACGCTGGCGGCAAGTGGCGACGAGCTCGTGCCACGCGTGCGCGACGACGGCCACGGGTTCGACGCTGCGGGCTCCTTCCCGGGTCACCTGGGACTGCGCTCGATGCGCGAACGAGCTGCCTCCGTCGGGTGTGATCGAGATCAGCAGTACGCGGAGGCAAGGCACCGAGGTGACCATGCGGATTCCGCGCCCGGTGACAGCTTGACTGTCACCGCAGATTCGACGAGCGGGTAGTCACGCCGGCGCCGGCGTAGGCGCCGGGAGGAAG
>DASWBA010000163.1:0-9528 GCA_036390825.1 Candidatus Dormiibacterota bacterium | reverse complement strand
ATGAGGGTTGCTCTGACTAAGGCTGATCCGACCCTGTCGCACGTAGCCAGGTCTCATTGCAGCGAAATGATCACGTTTCCTTTCTTGTGGCCCTGGTCGACGTAACGGTGCGCCTCCACGATTTCGTCCAGTGGGTAGGTGCGGCCTATGACTGAGCGTAACTCGCCTGACTCGGCGAGCTGCAGCTTGCCGTCACGGCCGTGGCGACGATGCGGATGCATACGCCGTTCCGTCGAAGGCGCGGTGAGTCGACCTGCTTCAGCCGGAGAACCTCGGGCGGCCCGTAGGCCGTGCACACCACCGCTTTCATAAGGGCGCCTCGGGCTAATTGTGCTGTACGGGCCGGACGACCACGGCAACTGCGAGAAGTCACCGAAAGGCGCCACGTAAGCTGACCATCGGTTTGTAGCAAAGGAGTTGCAACCGTGGGACGGCTGGTAGAGAGCTTGTAATTCGGCCGAAATAGCGTGGGTGCGGTGGGGCTCACCTATCGCAACTCGCAACCGGAACCCGATTCCAGCGGCTCTTCCAGAGCCCTGAGCTCTCGGCCGCTCAGCGAGCGGCTATGGAGCGGCCTGATCGGTCTGCTCGTCTTCGTCACCATCTTTATCGCCGCCCTCCCCATCTTTGCGATCGTCCGCGGAACGTCGGCTGGCATCGCCCTGGCCCGCGCGGGCAATGCGAACCTACTCACCTGGCTGGGTCTCGAGCTGGCGCTGGTCGCCCTCGGCATGGGTGCCTTCTTCTTCGCCTATTCGCTCAAGTACTACCTCGCTACGGCGACCATGCTGCTGCTCGCCTTCTTTGGTCCCGGGCATCGTGGGGACGCGTCCGGACAGTACGGGCGGCGCGCCGGCGACCTGGCTCGCATCAACCGGCGCGGCTGGATGGCGCAACACTCCGATGGCAATCGAACCAAGTGGCTGCCGCTTGGGTACGAGCCGTTTGTCTCGATTCACATCGCGACCTACAACGAAAAAGGCGTCGTTGGCCGCTTGCTCGAGGCCTGCGCGAGGTTGAACTATTCGAACTACGAGGTCATCCTCGTCGACGACTCGACGGACGGGTCGATGGAAGTCCTCGAACCCTGGAAGCACGTGGAGCGCTTCACCATCATTCACCGCGACACGCGGGATGGCTTCAAAGGCGGCGCGTTGACGTATGCCTTGCGAGCGATGGACCCGCGAACCGAATACGTCGCCATCTTCGATGCCGACGCCGTGCCGTTCCCGGATGTCCTGCGCGATCTGCTTCATCACTTCTACAGCGAGGGAAACCCGCGGCCTCGTCCTCTCCCCGAGGTCGGCGCCGTGCAGAGCTATCAATGGCACGTCCTCAACAAGAGCGAGAGCTGGCTGACCGCCGCTGTGCGCACCGAGTACGCCGGCAGCTACATGGTGGAGCGTCCCTTCCAGCAGATCCTGGGCTCGATGAAAATGATCGCCGGCACCGCCTACATGATTCGGGCGGGTCTGCTGCGGGAGCTCGGTTGGGGACGCAGCCTGACCGAAGACTGGGAGCTCACCCTTCGCCTTTACGCCAGGGGTTTCAAGGTCGTCTACACGCCATACGCGGAGACACCAGCCGAGTGCGTCGCGACCTTTGGACGGCTGGCACGGCAGCGTATGCGTTGGGCCGAGGGTCACAGCTACAACGTCAACAAATGGTTCCTGACCATCCTGCGGTCACCCCGGTTGAGCCTCCTGGAAAAGGCCGAGTTCGTCTACTACGGTCTCTACTACCTGCAGTCCGCCCTATTCCTGCTGGGCTCAGCCGCCTGGCTGACCTCGGAGCTCGTCCTACGCGTGCAGATTCCGGAATGGACCGCCCTGTTGGGCTGGTCGCTCCTGTTCTCGAACCTCTTCTCGCTGCCCCTCATGAACCTGGGTGGCCTGCTGCTCGAAGGCTCCCCGCGGCGCGACTACCAGGGCGTCCTCGGCGCCGTCGCGCTGTCGTTCCTGCTCGTGCCGTTCCAGGCCTGGGCGTCGGTCAAGGGGCTGTTCGAGCGGCGCGAGGGCGGTTGGTTCCGCACCCCGAAGACGGGACGGATCACCGACCACGTCGAGCATCTGCCGCAACAGAAGAGCCTGAAACGGTGGCTGCATCCCCGGCCAGGCAAGCTGACCCCGGGTTACGCGCTGGCGAGCAATGGCCGCCGGCCGAGCCGCAGTTTTCGCCTCATCTGCATCACGGCTCCCATTCTGCTGCTCACCATCCTCGGCATCGGCGCCGCCACCGCTCCCACCGTCGAGGCCTCCAACGCCTACTACCTCCACAACCCGGCTGGCGCTTACACCATCGACAACACCCCGTCGACGAACGGGTCACCGGCCAAGTTTCCGATGAACGCACCGGGCGCGACCCAGAGCTGGGCGACGACGGTGGCGTATACCGGCCAGACGATCCCCGCGGGGACGTACACCTTCACCTACTGGACGTCCGGCGTCGGTGGATCCACTGTGACGGCCGTCTTGACCTTTGGCTACAGCGGCAGCGCAACCTGTGCGGTGATCCTCCCCATCGCCACCTGGACGGACACGCTGGTCAACGGTGGCGGCTCAACAAGTTCGGCAAGCCTGCCGGCGGTGCTCCTCCCGGCCAACTCGTATCTCTGCTGGCAGGTGACCGTCGTTGCCGTGACCAAGGGTGGCCTCGACCTTCGCTATGACGCCAACAACCAGCAGACCTCGATCACGACGCCGTCGATCGTCGTGCCCGAGCATGGCAGCCCCCTCGTCGGACTGGCGATCCTCCTGCCGCTGGTGGCCGGGTACCTGGTCCGGCGCCCCTTGCGCGCAAGCCGGAGAATCCGATGAGCCAAACGCGGACAACGCCGGTGTTTGCGATGCTGCTGGCCCTAACCGCCATCCTGCTGGTCGTCCTGCCTTTCGTCTCGACCTTTGACGACGTCCTCACCCAAATTGGAATGCGGCTGGGCATCGCTGCGCCCTTGCAGGCGATCGTTCCCGCGGAAGTCCGCGTCACGGTGGTGGTGCTCGGACTGCTGGGGCTGCACGCCGCGGCTGCGGGGAATCAGCTGGTGGTCTGGAATTCGAGCGGCGCTCCGCAAACGCTCTTTATTTCGTGGAACTGCGTCGGCTGGCAGAGCTTGATCCTGCTCGGCTTAAGCCTGATGGTCGGGCTGCGCACCCCGATGACGATGGCCACCCGGCTCGAGGTCATCGCCCTTGGAGTCGTTGGCACCGTGCTCGTCAACATCACCCGGATCACGCTGGTTTGCCTGCTGGCTGCCCTGGCGGGCTATCTCCCCGCCGTCCTCTTCCATGACTACGGCGGCACCCTGCTAATCGTCGGATGGCTATTTACCTTCTGGTTGATCGCCTACCGCTGGATCGTGCCCGAGCCCCCATTTGCTCTGCAGGCAGCGGCCTAAGCAACAGCCGGGCCTTTCCTCAAACGAGGATCAGGAGAAGTTGCGAAGCTTTCCCCAGATCTGTGGAACCGGAGCCTTGAGCTGGCAGAAGGTAACCGGGGCGCCCTGCTCGAGACCCATGACCTGGTATGGAACGGTGAGATGCGCGATCAGCATTGGCGACTCGCACATCCACGCGACATCGGACGGCGTGTAGTCGACCATGAGGGCGCTGGTCGCGGTGAGGTACGGTGGCAACCAGTACCAGTCACTCAGCTGCGGACTGATGACGGCGGGGAGAATTTTGGGATCGCCGTAGATCTGTAGTGCCCCGGGGACGCCGACGTAGGCCGAGATGATCACCGTGCCCGAGCGGTCCGACGCCGGCAGGCCACGGTAGAGCTGGGTCACCTGGTTCGCGACGTCGTCCCACCCTACCGAATCCGCGAAGACCTCCGACTTGGTATCGAGACCGGTCTCATGAAGCCGGTTTGCAGGCGTGATCGGCAGGGTTAACGGCGCTAACGCCACAAATCCAAGCACGCTCCCGCCGACCACCGCAACGCCGAGGGTGGACCGAAGCCTTCTGCGCTCGATGCGCGAGAGCGCCATGAGGCCTTGGGCCATCGCGACCGGAATCGTCGATGCCGCGTAATAGGACTTGCCGACGAAGAGGAAGAGGACGAGCGGGACCGCAGAAGCAATCCCGATGGGGCGATGCGATGGACTACGAAAGAGAGAAATCATGCCCGCGATCCACAACGGAAGCAGAAGCGAGACATACAGGCCGAACTCGATGAGGTAAATCCCGATCCCACCTCCCGAGCCCTGGTGGTTGGTGACGTAGGTGAGCGTGGGGAAGCCGTTGACGACCTGCCAGCCGAGGTTCGGTGCCCAGATGAGCAGGGTGATGGCGGTGGCGATCCACGGGTACCTCGTGCGCAGCTCCTTGCGGAGCGACGGGGTTAGGAGGACGGCGATCGCCATTCCGGCAATCAGTCCGAGGATCGTGTACTTCACCTCGAGCCCGATGCCGAGCGTGATGCCGAGATAGATCCAGTAGCGTGGCCGGCGGTCGATGACGACACAGAGGAACCAGTAGAGGGCCACCATCCAGGCGGCCACATCAAAAATCACGGTCTGGTAGACGTCGCCCGAACCGACAATATAGGGCGCCGCGATCCCGGCGATCAGGGCGATTCCCTGGAGCCACAGCGAGCCACCGAGCCGGCGGACATAGGCGCCGCACAGGGCAACGAGGACGCCACTCAGGAGTGACGGAAGCAGGCGAAGGGTCCAGGGTGTGACCCCGAGGAGCCCGGTTTCCAGCCGAGCCAACAGTGGGACGATCGGTGGGAAGTCGACGTATCCGAATGCGGGGTGGCGTCCGCAGTCGAGGTAATAGAGCTCATCCGTATGGAACCCGAGCGTGCCGTTGGTTGCCAGGTGAAGCGCAAAGACGCTGAGCGCAGCCCCTCCATAAAGGAGCAGAGGTGCACCTCGCGACCAGTACTGGCCTCGCGGGGTGTTCACCCTCGAAGGCTAAAACAGCTGAGCCGCTGGTGGTCGCCTATCGTTTGCTGATGCCCGATCCCACCTATGAAGTCGAGCCGAGGCCAGTTGGTCTGACGCGCCAGCCACGCGCCGTCGTGCTAGTTGAAGGGGTCAGCGATAAGCTCGCCCTCGAAGCGCTCGCGCGGCGCCGTGAACGGAACCTGGACGCGGAAGGTGTTTCTGTCGTGCCGATGGGCGGTGCGACGAACATTCGAAGCTTCCTCGATCGGTACGGTCCCCACGGGTTGGATCTCAGGCTCGCGGGCCTCTGCGACGCCAGTGAGGAGGGCGACTTCCGGCGCGGTCTCGAGCGCGCCGGCCTCGGCTCCAAGCTCACACGCGCCGACATGGGGCGCCTCGGCTTCTACGTCTGCGTTGCGGACCTGGAGGACGAATTGATCCGCTCGCTTGGTGCCGCTGCGGTGGAAAGAGTGATCGAGGCGCAGGGCGAGCTTGAAGCGCTTCGCACTTTCCAGCGAGAGCCTCAGTGGCGCGGGCGGACGAGTGAGGAGCAGCTCCGGCGCTTCTTCGGCACCCACCGGGGCAGAAAGATCCAATCCGCCGCTTCACTCGTCGACGCGCTGGACCTCGAACGAGTGCCGCGGCCGCTGGACGCTGTCCTTACCTACGTGTGAGGCTGGCCGGGCTCGATCTCGACGTTGCGGCCAGCCTGTTTCCCGAAGTCCCAGACGTCGATGCTCGGCGGCTCGACGCCAAGGCTGGTCAGGGCAGTACAGACCTGGCTGCGGTGATCGGTCCCGTGGTGCAGCGCCTGGGCGAATCTTATGCCGGTGGTGGCGCGACGCTCGAAGCCGTCGTCATCGAGCTCCAGGGTGATGGCCTCAGGGTCGGGGTTCTGCGCCAGCAGCCGCGACCACGCGGCGCCATTGGTCTTGATCGCCGACCGGAGCTCTCGGAGGTCCATGTGGTCGGTGTTGATGCCGTGGGTGCGATCACCCGTCAAGCCGTACAGATAGAAGCCATCACCATCGACGAGGTGGCGTAGCGTCGCGATAATCGAGCCGTAGGTTCCGGGCACATTGGTCGCGAGCTGCTCCGGGCCGAGCGCGAGGCACGCATCGATCAATCGCACCGTCGCCCAAACGTGGTGCGCGAACGCATCATCGAGCAACGACGTGCTCATGGACCTAAGCGTAGCCCCGGCTTGCCCTCGGGCCTGCGCACGGAGTAGATTCCAGCGGATGGCAGCCTCCCCCGAGATCGCTCTATCCGAGCAACTCAAGAAGCTCCCGCCGAGCGTTCGCGCGATCGTGCAGGCGGCGCGGCGCACCGTGAAGGCGGCCGCGCCGCCCGGGGCCACGGAGATCACCTATCAGAGCCAGCCGCCGCGCTCGAGCAGCTACATGTGGAAGATGGTCCGATACGCGGTCGATGGTCGGAATGTCGTCGGGATCGGCGCTTTCTCCGAGTACGCGGCGCTGTTCTTCTATCGCGGCCGGGACATCGACGACGGCAGCCTGCTGCTCCAGGGCGGCGGAAAGGAAATGCGGTCGATCACGCTGCGCGCTCCCAGCGACGCCGAGCGGCCGGCGGTCGCACGGATAGTGCGGAAGGCGTTCAAGCTCGGCGGCTAGAAAGGTCCGGATCGAGCACGCACGGCGCCTGGCGGTCAGCCGCCAGCGCCTGGGTGGATCACGCCCGAAACCGGTCACTACCGATGACATCCATGAGCTGGTGCGGGCAATCGGCTGCCTCCAACTCGACCCGACCGCCATCGTCGCCCGCAACCACCTGCTCGTGTTGTTCAGCCGCCTGGGACCGTTCCACCCGAAAATGGTCGACGCGTTGCTATGGGACGAGCGCCGCCTCTACGAGTACTGGGCGCACCAGGCTTCGATCGTCCCGGTGGAGGACCGCGCCCTCCACGCCGCGTTGCCGCCATCGTGGGCCGACCCACGGACGACCGAGGCCTGGATGACACGCCAGGCCCGCTTCACAAAGCCGGTTCTCGCGCGCCTTGCGGCCAATGGCTCGGTGCGCGCCGCGGATTTCGAAGAACATGCCGAGAAGTACGAATCCGGCTGGGGAAAGCGAAGCCTGATCGCCGATACGCTGGCGCTCCTCTGGTTCCAGGGACGGATCGTGCCCGCAGGCCGTTCTGGAGGTGGACGCCGCTGGGCGTTGGCGGATCGTTGGTTTGGGGGGCCTCTGGCAGCAATTCCAGCGCAACCCGTCGCGCTTCGCCACGCCGCAGCGCGCTCGTTGCGTGCGCTCGGGATCGCCACGCAGCAACAGGTAAGGAACCATTTCCTCCGGCGGCGTTATCACGGACTCGCATCGCTCTGGAAGCAACTAGAAGCCGAGGGGGAAATCATTCCGGTGGACCTCGGCCTCAAGGGGGATTGGTTTGTTCATACCGACGACGTCGGCCTGCTGAGGCAGATCGAGGCCGGGGAGTTCGACCCGAGGACGACCCTGTTGTCGCCATTCGACAACCTGATTTGCGATCGTGACCGGACGCTGGCATTGTGGGATTTCGACTTCAAGCTCGAGATCTACGTGCCAAAGAGCAAGCGCTGGGGCTACTTCGTGATGCCGCTGCTGCACGGCGACCGCATCATTGCCAGGTTCGACCTCGCGGTTGATCGGAAGGGCGGGGTCCTCGGTGTAATCGGTGAACGATGGCAGCCCGGCTGGGATGGGAGGCGCCGGCCGGCGCGAGCGACCACGCGAGCCCTGGACGAGCTGGCGTCGTTCCTGGGCGTGGACGTCCGGCGTCAGCCGTAGCCAGCAAGATCACGGACCACAACGTATCGTTGACAAAACATATGTTGCCAGAGTAATATGTCGTCATGCCCGATGTCTTCCAGGTCCTGGCCGATCCGACGAGGCGCCGACTGGTCGACGCGCTCCGGGCCGGCGAGCGCTCGGTCAACGAGCTGGTCGAGGTCGTGGATATCGGCCAGCCCGGTGTGTCGCGGCAGCTCGCCATCCTCCACGACGCGCAATTCGTCGCGGTCAGGCCGGAGGGCCGGCGGAGACTCTACGCGTTGCGCCCGGAGCCGTTCCGGGAACTCGACGATTGGATGATGGGGTACCGCGGGATGTGGGAGGCCCGCCTCGATAGGTTTGCCGCAGAGCTCGACAGGCGGGGTCGAACCCGAGCCAAACACAAGGAGGAAGGTAAATGACTGACGTGAGCCGACAGACGACAGTGGTGGCCAACAAGGCGAAGGCGCAGAGTGTTCGACCTTGTTTGACGTTCAAGGACCGCGCCGAAGAGGCGGTCAATTTCTACGTCTCGGTGTTTCCAAATTCGAAGGTCAACAGCATGCTGCGCAGTGACGGCAACGGTCCTCTCCCCAAAGGCAGCCTGTGGCACGCCAGCTTCGAGCTGGACGGCCAGGAGTACACGGCCTTTGACGGCGGCCCGTCCTTCTCGTTCACCGAGGGCTTCTCGTTCGTCGCCACCTGCGAGACCCAGGCTGAGCTCGATGAGATCTGGGCGCGGCTCACCGAGGGCGGCGAGGAGGGCCCGTGCGGCTGGCTCAAGGATCGGTTCGGGGTCTCGTGGCAGGTCGTGCCGGCCGCGTTGGGCCAGATGATGAGCGATCCAAAATCCGGGAACCCAGCAAAGATGATGGAGGCGCTCTTGAAGATGCGCAAGCTCGACATCGCCACTCTCGAGCAGGCGTACCGAGGTGGCGCCTGACTTGGCCTCCCAGATTCAGCCGGCGCGCCGGAAGGTCCGCATCGAGCGGACCTTCATTGCCGCCCTCGAGGAGGTTTGGGAGCTGTGGACCACGACGGACGGCATCGAATCGTGGTGGGGCCCTGATGGGTTCGAGGTCAAAGTGCGCAAGCTCGACATTCGCCCCGGCGGCGAGCTCCTGTACGACATGACCGCGATCGCGCCAGACCAGATCGACTTCATGAAAAAGGCGGGGATGCCGCTGACGACCCCGTCGTCGATCACGTACACGGAGGTCGTACCGCCCAAGCGCCTCGCCTTCACACAACTCGCCGACTTCATTCCCAACGTCAAGCCGTACAGAGTCGCGATGACGGTCGAGTTCGACGCCACCCCAGCGGGCGTAAGGATGCTATTGACCCTCGACGCAATGCACGACGAGTACTGGACGAAGATGGCGGTCATGGGCTGGGAGAACGAGCTCGACAAATTGGCGAAACTGCTCAAGCCTGTCTGACGCCCGTGGTGGTATTGTCTGGCGCGAGGGGGCCCTCCCCCTGAGCGTCTATGAGCACAACGGTTCCGCCAAGCACGGGTCCCGCGCCGGCAACCGGGCCACCGCAGGTCCCGACCGAGATGGCCAAGCAGATGCAGCTGATCCGGTCGGGAGCCAACTGGTTCATCTGGATCGCCGGCCTGTCGCTGGTGAACTCGGTGCTGTTTGCATTCGGGAGCGACTGGGCCTTCTTTCTCGGCCTCGGTGCCACCCAGTTCGTCGATGCCTTCGGCAGGGAGATCATCACCGGCACCACCGGCCAGGTGCTTGCGCTGGTCGTCGACGCGTTGATCGCCGGGATCTTCGTCGGCATCGCGCTCGCCTCGCGGGCTGGCGCGCAATGGAGCTTCATCGTCGGTATGGTGCTGGTCGTCCTCGACGCCCTGCTGCTGG
>DASWBA010000162.1:0-60399 GCA_036390825.1 Candidatus Dormiibacterota bacterium | reverse complement strand
CGGGCAGATACCGAAGCGGTCAAACGGGACTGACTGTAGATCAGTTGGCCTAGCGCCTTCGGGGGTTCGAATCCTCCTCTGCCCAATACCAGAGCCCACATAGCTCAGGTGGTAGAGCGTCGCCTTGGTAAGGCGAAGGTCTCCGGTTCAAATCCGGATGTGGGCTCCAATTTTCAAGTTTTTTCGTAGCGCCACGGCGTCAGCGTCGCTCATCCCTTGACCAGCCGCGGCGCGATCTTGGAAGTTCTAACTGCAGTGCATGCCGCCGGGACCGCCTCTGCCGGAAACCACACATAGGTGTCGGCACCGTTGATGGGCGTGCCGACCGTCCATCCCAGCGTTGGCTGGTCCGTGCCCGTCGCGATCCGGAGGAAGGATCGTGCCGTCTCCTCGTCGGCGAAGACAATCCAAGCGTTCCCGCGGACACCCCCGCCATCACAACTCATGATCGTGTAAAAACCACGATCCCAAAGCGCCTGGATCAGGTCGACGATTCCTTCATCGACTTCAATATCGCCCGGAGCGTCCTCGTGCCATTCTGGCAAAGCTATACGGACCCGACGATCGAGGTGGAACCGATGACTGGAACTCATCCCATGACCGCCCGCGGCTTGTCCAGTCGGTAGGTGAGTAGTCGGCGAAGCTCCCGGCGGTCGACGTAACTCTTGCGGTCCATAACTCGCTTGTAGCGCTTGAGGCGTCCGTGGCGACGTATCCAATTCTAGGTCGGTCACCGCCCTGGGATTGGGTAAGGAGAAGGTTTCCGGTTCAAATCCGCATGCGGGCTGACTCTCTCATTAGAAGAAGCGCTTCAGCGCTTTGTCGGTGCGCCACGCGGCAAGGATGCCAACCGTCAGGCCGACAAGCAAACCAGCGAGGGGTACGATGGGCGCCATTTGAAGCAGGCCGCCGACGAGATATGTCAGCGCATAGACCAGGCCGAATACGTTCAGTCCGATCAAGTAAGCGATGGCCAGCCGCATGGATCGCGAGCGAAGTGGACCTTTCTCGTTCAGCGCAAGCTTTCCCTCAAGCAGGTGGCGGCGTGCCTCCGCTGACGGTGAAGACGATGATTTCGCTGAAGCCGCCGCCATCGACCTGCAGGCCGTAGCAGCCGGCCGCGCCGGAGACAAGAGCGTCTGAGTGCCGCCACTGCCCCTGCGTGCCCGGGGCGATGGTGATGTTGCCGTCTCCCTCTTGGCCGCGGAATGGCATGCCGTTGGTCCCATCTAACTGATGTCCCCGCACGACGACCCTGCCGGAGTAAGCCGGTGACACGAGAATGGTCGCATAGACGCCGGAGAACCACTCGGTTTGGCCAGAGAGAAACACTGGTCCAGGCCCGAAGCCATAGCCAGGGAGCTTGTTGCCGGGTGGAGTGGCGAAATCCTGCTGGGCCGACACCGGACACGCACTGCCTGGCTGGAGAACCGGCAGCTTTAGCGCCTGTGCCATTTGCGTGGCCGTCACATTGACGCTCGAGTGGACCTCGGACTGGGGTGACGCAACGCATCCCACCAGTGCGAAGGCTAACGTGGACACTAGTCCGGCCCGACGCAGCGTGATCAACTTTGTTGCCCCCAACTTTGCAAGCGTAGCCGCACCCTGGCCTCTCCCGCGGAGTAGGGAGGGGATATCCCGGACGGCTAGGATGGTAGGTGCGGCTTCCGGCCCACACGCCCCCCGTGGAGAGCCGGGGCCGCGCTCATTTATGGCCGCGGCAAAGAAAGCACCCAGGAAGGCTCCGAAGACAGGCACCCGGTCACGAAGACCGGCTGCGGCGCGCGGACCGGAGCCACGTGAGAGCGTCGTTGACCCCAGCGGCAAGGACACATCCGAGCTCGTGGCACATATTCAAAAACACGGTGGAGCGGTTGTCGGCGCATATCGCGACCCCTTCGCCGGCCAGACGCTCGTCCTGGCATCGCTCCCGCTGAAGAAAGTCGCGGCGACACCCTTCCAGCGCGATCTGTCGAAGACTCACGCCACGCGGCTAGCCGATGCCATCGGGGCGGCTGGGCTGTTCCTCGACCCGGTGATTGCGGTCCCATCCCGCGACGGCTTCTGGTCACCCAACGGGCGTCATCGCTTGGAGGCAGCCCGACGCCTTGGCATGCGTTCGGTCACGGCCCTACTCGTTCCCGACGAAAAGCTCGCCTTCCGAATCCTGGCGCTGAACACGGAGAAGTCGCACAACCTCCGCGACCGGAGCCTCGAAGTCATCCGCATGGCTCGACAGCTAGCGAAGGAGCAGCCACGTTCGAAGGAAATCGAGCACGCTGTGACCTTCGATTCACCGGTTTTCCTGACACTCGGCCCAGCCTATGAGCAACGATCGCGATTCGCCGGCTCCTCGTACCAATCGGTCCTGAACAAGGTGGATCGCTTCCTCGACAGCACGCTGCCGGCGGCGTTGCGCCAACGGGAGCAATGGGCAGTGCGCATCATGGACATCGACGATCGGGTGGCTTCCCACGTCAACACGATGCAGGCGATGGGGATGAAGAGCCCATACCTGCGGGCGATCGTCGTCGCCCGGATCAATCCGGTTCGTTTCGTGCCGCCGTCCCGGAAGAAGGATGCCGCGCCACCGATGTCGATGGCCGAGGCCCTGACGAAGATGGCCGCGAACGTTCGTAAGTTTGATCCGAAATCGGTGCGCCCGGGGGACCTTGCCCTGGTCGCGGCGATCGCCCCCGCCGAGTCCTGAGGAACATGCGGCGAGGTGGCCCCGCCATCCAGCCGACCGACGCCCGCGAAGTTGTCGAGGCAGCACCCCCTCGGCTCCTGCGCCGCTGGCGCCGCACTGGTGCGGGTGGGTCACCGGAATCAAAGGCCGCGTCTACACCGGCCGATAACGCCCACACCACGCCCTCCCCCAGATGGGGAGGGGGATGAAAAAGGGTCTAACCGGTAGCCTGAAACTCGTATGCTCCGCGCCCTGGCCGCTCTCGATGTGTGGGATCAACGGCTGTTCCGTCGCCTGACCCGTCAGGAGCGGCGCGTCATCGACCATGGTCTCAAGCAATTGAGTAGCAGCGCCAACCGATCGGTCCTCTGGTTTGCCATCGCTGCCTTGCTCGCGACCTTCGGGGGCCATCGCAGCCGCCGCGCAGCGCTTCGGGGTGTCGTCTCGATCGCCATCACGTCGACCCTGGTGAACTTGCCGCTAAAGTACCTGGCTCGACGGGACCGGCCCGCGATGCGGCGTGGCGACCGGCCGCTTCCGGTGAGCCTACCCGGCAGCTTCTCGTTTCCCTCTGGCCATTCGGCATCGGCTTTCGCCTTCGCGACAGGCGTTGCCCTCGAGCAACCACGTCTTCTGGCGCCCATCCTTCCCCTGGCCGCCGGCGTCGCCTACTCCCGGGTGCACCTGCGAGTGCATTACCCGTTCGATGTGCTCGCAGGAGCGGCAATCGGAACCGCGATGGGGCTCGCCAGCGAGCCCCTGGTCCGGGCGGCGAGGCAGTGGTGGGACGCGAGGGTGCCAGTGCCAGAGGCGGAGCGCGCGAAGAGCAAGGAGGTGATCCTGGTGGCCAGCCGCAGCGCGGGCCGGGGGGCATACGTGGAACGAGCCAGGGCAGCGATGAGCGCAACCGGCCTTCGAATCGTCGAGGAGCTCGGCGTCGAAGACATCGCGCGATTGCCGGGCCTGCTGTCGCGAAATGGGTCGAACCCTCCGATCGTGGTCGCGGCGGGTGGCGACGGCACGGTGGGATCAGTCGCGAACGTTGTGATCGGCACCCCGGCGGTGATGGCCATCCTTCCGCTCGGTACCTCCAATGACTTCGCTCGCTCGCTCCACATTCCACTTCGGGTGGAGCACGCGGTGCGCCTGATCTCCAATGGTCGGGTCTCCAAGGTCGACGGCGGACGTCTGAAGCGCGACGGGCAGCCGCCGCGACATTTCGTCCACGCCGCTGCGGCCGGCCTCAATGTCCAATTTGCGAAGTTCGCGACCCGCGCCGATTTGCGCCGCCGCCTGGGGAAGATGACCTACGCCATTGCTGCCGCGCTCGCCCTGAAGGAGCGACCAGTCTTCACCGTCCGGGTGGAGTACGAAGGCCACACCGAGTCCCTGGAGCTTGTGCATCTCGCGGTCGTCAATGCCCCGGTCTTCGGTGGCTTCCTCGACCTCAAGATTCCGGGTGCGGCTCCTGACGACGGGATCCTGCACATCATCATGGTCGAACACCTCCCTATGCGTCGCCTGTTGCGCTCGGCTTTCTATTCCGCGCTGGGCCTCCATCGGAAGGTTCGGGGCTTTCGCACCATGCAGGTGTCGCGCCTCACCGTCAGCCCTAGTGATCCCATCGAGGTCACGCTCGACGGCGAAATCGCCGGCCCCATGTCAGGCACCTTCGACGTGGTCCGCGGCGGGCTGCAGGTGATCACGCCGGCCTCCTACAAGGAATGACGGTCGACGACAGGAAGGCGTACGTCGCTTTTGCGCTATGGGTGCTCGCCATCCTCTTGGGTCTTGCGGTGGTGACCGCGCTCGTTGGCATCGGTATCCGGACGTGGGCTCCGGGGTTCGATCTGGAGATCATCAAGGGGATCGCCGGCAATCGCAACGCGACCCTGACCACGGTCGCAGGAATCGTTAGCGATGCGGGCTCCTTCGCCCTGCTGGCGCCGCTCTCGATTGCCTTCCTGTTGCTGCGCCGCTGGAAGCGGCCGGCCGACGACATCGCCCTGGTGGTGATCGCGGCGGGCAGCGCGGTGCTGCCGATCGTGACCAAGCTGATCGTGGCGCGACCGCGCCCGAGCCTGGAGCACCTCAGCCACCTCACCTCGCTCAGCTTTCCATCGGAGCACACGACGCAGGCGGCCGCCGTCTATCTGACGATCGCGATCATGCTGTCGAAGGGATCGAACCGACCTTGGCGGCAGCTGGTGATCGTGATTGCCGTGCTGATTGCACTCGCCGTCGCATGGTCCCGCGTGTACCTGGGTGTCCATTGGCCGACCGACGTGATCGCCGGCCTCGCCCTGGGGTGGAGCTGGGCTCTCCTGGTCTTCCACTGGGCTCGGCCGAAGCTCGCGAGCAACAAAACGGTGACGGTCGCAAACAGCGCTGCCACCAACTGACAACGATTGCCTAGAAGGCAATGCCATCGTGCCGGACCAGCCGTTGTATCGGCAGCGGTCGGGGAGCAAATTCCGCGCAATGCGCGCGAGGGTGAGGTGGCATCGGCCCTATGGCAGGCGACAAATTCAGTTGGCGCAAGGCGTTCGCGTCGGTAATGGGAGCGACCGTGCTCCTGGTCGGCGTCCCGGCTCTCACGGTCAGCGCGGCGGGGGTCGATGACTTCCCTTATCGCGGGACGGTCAACCGGCTCGATCCCTGGGGTTTCTACACCGGTTACTGCACGTCGTTCGTCGCGTTCCGCTTGACCCAGGAGGGCGTCGTCTTGCACGGCGCCTCGCTCAAAGGGCCGAACGGGAAGACCGCGTTCTTCGGCAACGGCGGATCGTGGGACGCGGCGGCGGCATCGATCGGCTACGTCGTCGACACGCATCCGACGGTTGGTTCGGTGGCCGTCTGGCACGGCGGGGAGGACCATGCCTGGTGGGGCGGCCACGTCGCTTACGTGATGGCGGTTGACGGCGCCGGGAATGCGACCGTTGAGGAATACAACTGGTCGAACTACCTGCGCTACGGGCAACGGACGACGCGGGCGCCCCGTTACATCCACTTCGTGGGTGCGACGGCGGTCCGGCCGGTCTCGCTTCCCGGGCCAGCCGCACCGGCGCAACCCGCCGGGCATCCGTATCGCACGACCGATGTCGTTCGGCAGCGCTCCGGCCCCGGCACCGGGTTCCGCACCCTGGGGATTCTGCCCGCCGGCCGGCGCATCATGGTGGTTTGCCAGGTCCGGTCCGCAAGTGTGATCAACGGCACCGGCATCTGGGACCGCCTCAGCGACGGATCGTACGTGACCGACTACTACACGTCGACGCCGGCGTTCAACAAGTACAGCCCCGGGCTGTCTCACTGCTAGATTCCTGCAGATCAGAGGGCCGTATCGCGCGGCCCTCTTTCTATTTCTCCGGCAACTCGCCGCGCCGCAGCCGCTCGAGACGCTCGCGCGTCTTCGGGTCCAGCCGATCTTCGAGCCGGCGGGCGATATCGGAGCGGGCCCGGGTATCCCCTATCTGCTCGTTGCGGCGGGATAGCACGGCATCGACCTGACCCTTGAGGGTGAGCGCCGAGACCGTCTTGATCTGGCGGCCGAGCGCCAGGTCGCGCTGGAGTCCGTCCGAGGTGGCGACGGTCACCTCGTCCGTCGACTTGGCCTCGAAGAGGAGTCGTTCGATCACATGATCGGCGCTGGTTTTCCGCCCCGAGTACACGACCTGGACGCCGCTGACGTCCTGTTGGGACGCCTCCGCGTCGGGTCGGCGGTGCGAGTCGAAGACCACCGTCACCTTCTGCCGCGTCATCGCCGCATAGTCAGCGAGCGTCGCGATCAGGAGCTCGCGCGCGTCCTGCAGGTTCACGTCTTTGACCGCCGACAGCTCCGGCCAGGCAAAGATGATGTTGTAGCCGTCGACGATCAGCCGCTCCACGGTCTCAGCCTACTCGGGCCCCCTTCACGTAGGATTTGTCGAGAAAATGCAGCCGCCAGCGGACGGCCACCATCCACCCGAATCGATCTCAGGTAGCGAGCTTCGGCGGGACGTTTCTGTTTGGGGCTCCTATATGTGGGGCTACGCCGCTGTCGGCGCGGACATCTACACCGCCCTGGGCATCATCACGCTCGCCGCCCTCGGCTTCGCTCCACTCGCCTTCCTGGCGGCCGGCATCGTGTTCGCGCTGGTCGGCCTCTGCTATGCGGAGCTCGCCTCCGCCTATCCCCTCGCTGGCGGCGGCCAGTACTTCACCCTTCGCGGGCTTGGTGACCTGTCGGGCCTGGTCGCGGGCGCCGCCCTGGTCCTCGACTACACGATCGATATCTCCCTGTTCACCGTCGTCGCTTTCGGCTACTTCAACTATTTCCTCCCCTGGATCACGTTCGGCCACCACATCACCGATTTCACGACAACCATCGGGCCGATCCACCTGGCCTGGCTCTGGCTGGTGGAATCCATCGTCGGCATCCTGGTCTTGATCTGGCTCAACGTGCGTGGGATCAAGGTCTCGACCAACTTCAACGAGATCATCGGGACGATCGCCATCGTCGCGCAAACCGTTATCGTCCTGGCAGGGTTCGTCCTCGTCTGGAAGCCGGAGCTGGTCGCCCACGAGTTTCTGTTCGACCGCCCAACTTTGAGTGAGTTCGCGTTTGGCTCGTCGCTGGCGATCATCGCGTTCGTCGGCCTCGAGACCATTTCACAGGTCGCCCAGGAAACCCGCCGACCCGCGACCATCATCCCGCGAACCTCCATCGGTCTGGTGACCTCGGTCCTGCTGTTCGCGATGGCATTCTCCGTCCTGGCCGTCGGCCTGGTGCATCCCACCGAGTTCCGCGGCCACGAGGGAGACCCGGTCGCCCTGATCGCCAGCAAGATCCCGGTCATCGGCATCGTCGCCGCCCCATTGACAGCGGCCATCGGCGCCCTGATCGTGTTCATCTCGGCCAATTCGGGCGTCGTCAGTTCGTCGCGCTTGAGCTATTCGATGAGCCAGTTCGATTTGCTCCCGGCCTGGTTTTCACGGGTGAGCAAGCGATTCGCGACCCCAGCGCGCGCGGTGGTCGTCTTCGGCGGCGTGGCGCTGCTGCAGACCATCTTCGCCTTCTTCACGCCAGGCCAGCCGGGCAAGAGCGCGGCGATCGATGTCCTGGCCGATCTCTACGCCTTCGGAGCCACCACCGGCTATCTCCTCGTCTTCATCTCACTGTTCGTGCTGCGCTTGAAGGACCCGTTCACGCCCCGTCCCTACAAGATGCCGCTCAATATCCGGATGACTTACAAAGGCAATCAGGTCTGGTTCCCAGTGCTGGGCCTCCTTGGGTTCCTGGGCGTGCTCTTCTTCCTCATCATGGTGATCCTGACCCACCAATACGCGCGCATCATCGGTCCGCTGTGGGTCATCGCGGCTGTGGTGCTGTTCACCATGTACCGCCGGAAACGCGGTCTGCCGATGTTCAAGACCTTACCGCGCGACTGGGAGACGGCAACCAAGAAGGTGCTGCTGGAGGCGGAAGAATTCAAGTCGCTCGAGGAGTATGAGGCCGCCCTCAACGAACATCGAGCGCGCACCGGCGAGCCGGGCGTGAACCTGCCAGGAACTCCTCGATAAGGCGAATCTAGCCGCGCTGGCGGATGACCTCGTAGAGCAGAATGGACCCGGCAACCGCGGCATTGAGCGAACTCACTTTGCCCAGCATTGGTAGGCGAACGAGGGCGTCGGACTTCTTCCGAAGCAGTTCGTGCATGCCCTCCCCTTCGGCACCGATAACGAGCACCAGCGGACGCCGGTAGTCGAACTCGGTGTAGAGCGTGGCGGCGTCGCCGCTGAGGCCGACGATCCAAAAGCCCAGATCTTTGAGCGTGTCGGTCGCCTGCGCCAGGTTCGCGACTCGCGCATAGCGCAGGTGCTCGGCCGCACCCGCTGATGCCTTCACCACCGATGGCGTGACCTCCGGGGAGCGGTTGTGGGAGGTGATGACGCCGCCGACGCCGGTGGCCTCCGCGGTTCGGCTGATGGTGCCCAGGTTCTGCGGATCTTGCAGGCTGTCGAGCATCAGGAGGACGGCATCCGGCCGGTCCGCGAGCGCCGCGCGCGCCATCGGTTCCAGCTCCCAGTACTTCCGCGGTCCCACGTAGGCAACCACGCCCTGGTGCGCCTCCGAGTGGGCGATATCATCGAGCTTGCGTCGATCGGTCGGCTCGATCGCGATCTTGCGGCCAGCGGCGAGCTGGCGCAACTCCTTCAACCGTGGTTCCTCGCGCAGGCCCTCCGCGAGGAGCAAGCGCTTTACTGGCCGGCCCGCGCGAAATGCCTCGAGGACCGGATTGCGGCCGTAGATGATGTCGGGAGGATTAGGCACGGCGGCCGCCCCGACTAATTCCCTCCCCCTCCGGGGGAGGGTGAGGGTGGGGGCAAGCGTTTCCAGCGGGTGCCGTCCTTGGTGTCGTCCAGCTGGATGCCCATGGCGAGCAGCTGCTTGCGGATTTCGTCCGCACGGGCGAAGTCGCGCCTATCCCTGGCTGCCTGGCGCTCGGCGATCAGCCGCTCGACCTCCGCGTCGACCACCTGCGGGAACTCGATGACGTCCAGGATGCGGTTCGCATATCGCAGCATCGCCATCGCGCTGGCGCGCTCCTCCGGTGTCGCCTTTCCCGACTCGAGGCGGGTGTTGAAGGCTTTGATGAACTCGAAGAGGTGGCCCACAGCGGCTGGGAGGTTGAGGTCGTCACTCAGCGAATCGTCCCAACGCTTGCGGACGTCCGGCGTTGGTTCGCCCCCACCCTGCCCTTCCCCAGAGGGGGAGGGTACTTGGCTCACGCGGACCGCGAATTCATCCAACCGCTTGATGGCGCTGTCCGCTGCCTTGAGCAACTCGGGAGAAAAGGCGAGCGGGCTGCGGTAATGTGCTCCGGTGAGCAGCGCGTAGCGAATCGCGCGCGGGTGGTAGCCCTCCGCGACCAGATCGCGAAGGGTGGTGAAGTTCTTGAGGCGCTTCGACATCTTCTCGCCCACCGCGTCCTGCAGGTGCTGGGCATGCAGCCAGTAGCGGACGAAGGGTTTTCCGGTTGCCGCCTCGCTCTGGGCGATCTCGTTCTCGTGGTGCGGGAAGATGTTGTCGACCCCGCCGGTGTGAATATCAAAGCTCTCGCCCAGGTACTTCATGCTCATCGCGGAGCATTCGATGTGCCAGCCGGGACGACCGATGCCGAGCGGTGTCTCCCAGGACTGCTCACCGGGCTTGCGCGCCTTCCAGAGCACGAAGTCGCGCGGGTCGTCTTTGCCGTAGTCGTCGACATCGACGCGGGCGCCGGCCTTGAGTCCGGCGTGATCAAGATGTGCGAGTTCGCCGTACCTGGGAAACGTAGCGATCCGGAAATAGGTCGAGCCATCGGTGACATAGGTGTGACCCTTCTCGTTGAGCAGGTCAATGAGCGAAACCATTTCGAAAATGTGCTCGGTTGCCCGCGGGTAATGCTCGGCCCGCTCGATGCGCAGCGTATCGAGGTCCTCGAAGAACGCCTCGATGTATTTCTCGGTGAACTCGTCGATCGTCTGGCCGTGCTCGGCCGCCTTCTTGATGATGCGGTCCTCGACATCGGTCAGGTTCATCACCTGGGTGACGCGGTAACCCTGCTGCAGCAAGACGCGACGCAGCAGATCCTCGAAGAGGAAAGTCCGGAAGTTGCCGATGTGGGCATAGTCGTGAACTGTCGGGCCGCAGGTATACATCCGGACGTGGCCCACCTCGATCGGCTTGAACTCTTCCACCTGACCGCTCAGGGTGTTGTGGAGGCGCATCGCCGTCACGTCAGTTCTCGAAGCAGCACGACGGCCTGGGCGGCGAGCGCTTCGCCGTTACCGATCGGGCCCACGTGGTCGGTGGTGGTCGCTTTCAGACCGACGGCGCCCGTGTCGATGCCGAGCACACCGGCGAGGTTGGTGCGGATGGCTTCACGATAGGGCGCGAGCCGAGGCACCTGCGCGAGCAGCGTGACGTCGACGTTCTCCACCGCCCATTTGGCTCGGCGGCAATGGTCGGCCACCTCGCGCAACAGGTCGAGACTACGGGCGTCCTTGTACTTCGGATCGTCATCGGGAAACAGGGTGCCGATGTCACCGATGCCGGCCGCGCCGCAGAGCGCGTCGATCAATGCGTGGCAAATGACGTCCGCATCGCTGTGCCCCTGGAGCCCCAGATCCCAGGGAAGCTCGACGCCGCCGAGCACCAGCCGTCGACCGACGACCAGCCGGTGCAGGTCGAAGCCGGATCCTACACGCACAAGGGGTCGGCCGCAAGCAGGGCGGCGACCATCAGCGCATCCTCGTGGGTCGCCACCTTGATGTTGATATACGAGCCGGCGAAGACTTTCACCGGCTTGCCGAGTTTTTCGATCAGCTCGGCATCGTCCTCGACGACGATCCCCTCACGCACCGCCTTCTCGTGCGCCTCGAGAAGCCAGTCATAGCGAAAGACTTGCGGCGTCTGCACCTGCATCAGGTCAGACCGCTCCACCGTCCCGTGGACGAAGCCGGAGTTATCGACGTGCTTGTAGGTGTGGTGCACTGGGATGGCGGCGGTCGCCGCGCCGTGCTCGCGGGCGGCCTCGAGCCCGGCATGGATCAGCTCATCGCTGACCAGGGGTCGGGCGCCGTCGTGCACGATGACGAAGTCAGGCGGATCGTTGCGCAGGCTCTCCAGGCCGAGACGAACCGAGTCCTGACGGCGCTCGCCACCCAGCCGGATGTCGATCGCCTTGCGCCAGCCGTCGCTTTCGAGCTCCCTGGTCACGTCGAGCAGGTTCCGTTGGGAAATCAGGAGAGTGATGCCGGTGATCTCGGGACAACGGTCGAAGGCCTCGAGCGTTCGGCGGATGAGCGACCGGCCCCCCACCGGCAACAAGACCTTCGCACTGGACTCCCCCTGATGAAGCCCGGCCCCGGCAGCCGGGATGATGGCCTGTACCTGCACAGTTCACCCCTTTTTGTATTGGCGGTTTGGTGGGTTGAAGTATAAGTGGGCGGCCTAGCGCTGGCCCTTGAGCGCGATCACCGATAGGTATTCGGAATCAAGCGCCAGCCTGCCGTCGGTCGCCACGTTCATGCTGCGCATCAGGCCGGCACCCTCAGACCGCAGCTCCGCATAGCGCTCCGGCGGCAACATCATCTTGAGCGCCAGTAACGGAGGGTTAGTTCGCTCCCAGAAGGCGAATCCAACTTCGACCGAGGGAAAGGCAAATCGGACGATCCGCGTCTCCAGCCGCAGCGACGACGCCTTGCCGTCGAACCGGTTCCGAACAACGGATGGGTCGCCCCACTCGAACGGTGAGGCGAGCTCCGTACCGCCAGGCGGCGCCAGCGAGTACTTGAGCAACAGGTCGCTGAAGCTGCCCAGGAATCCGGCCTTTGAGTAGTTGGCCATCGCCGCGAGCCCACCCGGTTTGACCACGCGGAACAGTTCAGCAGCGACCCGCTGCGGCCTGGGTGCGAACATCGCACCGAAGACCGACGCCGCGACGTCGTAGGAGGCATCGGGAAACGGCAGCTCCTCAGCATCGGCCTCCTGCCAATCGATGTCGATGCCTTCCGCCGCGGTGCGAGCCCGACCGAGCTCGATCATTTTGGGGGAGAAGTCTGAGGCCGTCACATGGGCGCCACGCTGCGCGGCAGCAATCGCGAAATTGCCGTTGCCGGCCGCGACGTCGAGAACTTCCACTCCCGGACGGATATCCGCCGCCGCAGCCAGCGCCTCGGCATGCGGCTGCAAATAGCGCGCCACGTCGGCATAGTCGCCGAGGCTCCACATCCACCTGCTCGCCTCTTTCAGCCGGTCAAATGGATCCATGCCCTACCTCCCCTTATTAGCGGCCCAAGTTTGATGCGACTGCCTGTACCCAGAACGTCGACCCGCGAATCCAGCCCGGACCTCTAGCATTTCGCGAGTGATCGAGCCGAATCTCTGGCGTCCGTCGGGCTCCAGAACCTGGGCAAGCGCCAGCACTCCCCTCATACTGTTCATCGCGCTTGGACTGCCCGCCGGTGCCATCGGGGTGGCGTGGCCGCATATGCGGGCGTCGCTCGGGGCGCCGCTGGCGGGCCTTGGACTGCTGCTCGCCGCATGGACAATCGCCTACTTCGTGGCCAGTGCCAGTAGCGGGCCGGGCACGACCAGGTTCGGGACGTCGATCCTCCTACTGGGCGGCTGCGCCCTTGCTGCCGCCGGCGCGCTCGGGATCGCGCTCTCGAGCCGCTGGTGGATGATCCCGCTCGCGGCCTTTCCGCTTGGGGCTGGCTCGGGGCTGATCGACGCTGCGGTCAACGCGCACGTCTCATTGAATCGCGGGGTTCGTTACATGGGCTGGCTGCATGCTTCGTGGGCGGTCGGTGCGGCGCTGGGCCCCCAGGTGATCGTGGCTTCACTGGCGGCAACTGGCTCGTGGCGTGCGGCGTTCGGTGTGATGGCCTTCGCGTTTCTCGGCATCGGCCTCGTGGTCGGCGCTCGCCACGGTGATTGGGCTGGGGGCGCCAACGCCTCACCGGTAGAGGCGCCAGAACAGGTAAGGCCCGAGCGGTCCTATCGACGAGCGCTCCTGTTGCTTGCGGGGCTGTTCCTCATTGGCGCCGGCGTTGAGGCCACGGCCGGCGACTGGTCCTACACGCAGCTAACCGCCGGCCGTTCCGTCCCAGCCGAGCTGGCAAGTTTGAGCGCTTCCCTGTTCTGGGCTGGACTCGCGGGGGCTAGGGCCGCCCTCGGACTCTTCGGCAATCGCGCGACGCCGGCCCGGTTGCTCGATGCCGGAGTGGCGCTGGCCGTGTTGGCGGCGCTCGGCTTTTGGCTCGGTCCTCCAATGGTCGCCGCCTTCATCGCCTTGCCCGTCCTGGGCATCGCTGTCTCCCTGATCTTTCCGCTGTTGCTCTCACTCACGCCGGAACGGGTCGGGACCGCCATGACCCCGCATACGGTCGGCTATGGGCTGGCGGCGGGCAACCTCGGTGCAGGCGCGATTCCGGCGCTCACCGGCCTGGTGCTCCAGTCAGCCGGCGTTCTCGCGCTCGGCCCGATTCTCGCGCTCCTCGCTGTAGCGATGGCGGCTCTCCACGCGGTCAGCCGTTTCAGTGGCCCAGCCCGGCAGCGATCTCTCTCGCACGTGCCAGGTCGTCCGGGGTCGTGATCTTGATGTTGCTCGGTTCGCCTTCGATCACGCGGACGTCGCCACCCGCCCATTCGACGACGGAGGCCGTGTCGGTGCCGACGAAACCCTGACGGGCGGCCCGGTTGTGCGCTTCGAGTAGCCAGGTTGCCTGGAAGACCTGTGGCGTCTGCACCGCCCAGAGATTGGTCGGGTAGCCGGCGATCCAGCCATTTTCGGTGAGGACGGTCGTCGGGGTCAGTGGGAGTCCGGGAATGCAACCAACCGACTGTCCCAATCCGGCCAGCAGGCGCTCGACGAGTTGCCGGCTGGCAAAGGGACGAACCGCGTCGTGCACCAGTACGGTGTCGATCCTGCCCGCGTCGATGTCGCCGGCGAGCGCCTGGATTCCGGCAAATTCCGAGCGATGACGGACGCTCCCACCACTGACAACCCGGCCGAGCTTGGGGAAGCGGCTCTTCAACGCCTCGCATGTCGCGACCTCGAGGGCGCGAGCCACCAGCACGACCTCGCTCACCTGCGATATGGACTCGAAGAGACCGAGTGATCGCTCGAGAATCGAGAGGCCCGCGATTTCGATGAAGACCTTGTTCTTTCCGGCTTGCATGCGAGCGCCCTCGCCACCCGCGACAACGACGGCCGCGGCGCTCATCGCTCGATTAGCACGCGGACCCGAAGGCGAGCCGCCTGGCAGAGTTCGACCAGGTTGCTGATCCGTGCGCCGCTGCCGACGGCGTCGAGGGCCTGCGTCAGGGCGTCGCGTTGGAAGGTCCACGGTCCGCGGGCGTCGACCAGGGTGTCCCTCGGAATTGTCCGGCGCACGATCCCGTCGACGACCTCTTTGCAGGTATCGGTGACCGGCGCGGCAATGACGGTCACGTTACCCCCCACCCTACCCTCCCCCTGAGGGGGAGTGTCAACAGCTCCGGCGTTGGTTTGGATCACCACGCGAGGAGCATCGGGAGCATGACGAAGGGCCTCCCGAAGCCGGGCGACAAGGGCCGGACCCGACTCTACAGCGACGGCGACGCTGTCAGCGTCCGGTGCCGCCGCCGCCCTGGATCCTCCGCAAGGGTTTGGGCCGCCCGATACTCGACTCGCTGGCGGGGGTGGCGAAGATCATCCGTCCCGCCGCTGTTTGCAGCACCGAGGTGACGATGACGCCGATGGTCTGGTTCATGTAGCGCCGGCCGTTTTCGACCACGATCATGGTGCCGTCGTCGAGGTAGGCGACGCCCTGGTTCTGCTCCTTCCCTTCCTTGATCACCTGCACGTTCATCTCTTCGCCCGGGATCACGACCGGCTTGAGCGCATTGGCCAGGTTGTTGAGGTTCAGGATGCGCACGCCCTCGAGCTGCGCGACGCGATTGAGGTTGTAGTCGTTGGTCATGATCGCCGCCTTGCGCTTGTTGGCGAGCTTGATCAACTTCATGTCGACTTCGGTGACATCGGGGACATCTTCATCGATGAATTCGATGTCGACCAGCGGCTCCTTCTGCAGCAGGTTGAGCACCTCCAGGCCACGCCGGCCGCGATTGCGCCGCAGCGCGTCACTCGAGTCGGCGATGTACTGCAGCTCGGCGAGCACGAAGTGTGGAACCAGGATCTTCTCGTGCAGGAACCCCGTCTGGGCGATGTCCATGATGCGGCCGTCGATGATGACGCTGGTGTCCAGCAAGACGCCCGTGTCCACAGCGTGGGTTTCGATCAGGCCGCCGACGCGGCCAGGGCCCAGGACGAGGGCCATCATTTCGTGCCGCCGGTTGAGCCCCAAGGTCACGCCCCAGTAGGCGAACACCAGGGCGACGATCAAGGAGATGACGAAGCCGAGGTACCACGGCAACTTGGCCAGAAACAGGCCGACGAGTGCCGCCAGCAGCAGTCCGACCAAGAGTCCGACGGTTGCCGCTACCAGATCTGGCAGCGGGGTGACGTTTAGCTTATTTTCGAGCCAGAAGAACGGCTTGGTCGTAACGTACGGGAGCCCAAAGAAGCCGAAGAGGGCGCCCGCCAAGGCCGTCAGCAGTAAGACGATCGCTCTCAGCGTGTAACCCGCGATGGGAGCTTCCGTGATGATGAATCTGGCGTACTCGACGCCCGCTATAAGTCCAAGCAACAGGCCCAGGAGCCGGAAGACGCGTTCCACGCGCATTGCGATCACCTCCTTTTTCCAGGATGGGAGCGACAAGCTCGTAGAGTCGCGCAAACAAGGGCGCCATCGTGCCCTAATTAAAGCATGAAAGTCGCGGCCCAACGCCGTTTTTGGTCGCTGCGTCCAACTCTGACCGCCGGTCGCCTCGAATTCGGCTGCTGGCTCGCCGCTGGGCTGCTGGCGGTGGCACTGGCGATCCCGCCCGCTGCGCCCGCCGAACCATCCACCCTTCGGCCAGGAACGGTGGGCGTCCCCCAGGCTCCGGACCTGCTCGCGTACCAGCGCTGCATCGACCGGGTCTTGTCCAGCGACCTGGGCATGACAGAGGACTACGCGGCCCGCCAGATCAACCGGCGGTGTTCCATACGGCGCCGTATCGCGCATGCTCCCGTGGTGCCTGTTTGCATCCGTGTCTTCGTGGGAGAGGCCACGCCACTGGCCAGGCGAGTCCCCGGCTGCAAGACCGTTTAGCCGAAGCAGATATCGATCGCTGCCGAGATCGTTTCGACACGATGAATCGTCATCGCTTTGAGCCCGGGATCCCGCAGCTCAACGGCGGCGGGGATGATGGCCCGCTGGAAGCCGAGACGGTGCGCCTCGAGGATCCGGCGCTCGAGTTGACTCACGCGGCGCACCTCGCCGCTCAGGCCGAGCTCGCCGATCGCGACCATGTCGGCGCCGGCGGGCCGGTTGCGTTTGTTGGAGGCAATCGCCAATGCCACCGCGAGATCGGACGCCGGCTCGCCCAATCGCACCCCACCCGCGGCGTTGACGAAGACGTCGTCCTGACCCAGGTCGAGGCGGGCGCGCCGCTCCAGCACGGCGACCAGCATATGCAGCCGGTTGAGATCGATCCCGTTGACCGATCGGCGCGGTGCGCCAAAGCGGCTCGGCGTGGTCAGACTCTGGAGCTCCACCAGCAGTGGACGGCTGCCTTCCAGCGCGACGTGGACGACGTTGCCGACCTCGCTGAGCGAGCGATCTTGCAGGAAGGCGCGGCTAGGGTCGCTGACTTCATGCATGCCGCTGTCCCGCATCTCGAAAACACCGATCTCATCGGTGGAGCCGAAGCGATTCTTCTGACTGCGCAGAATCCGGAAGCTGTGATGACGCTCGCCTTCGAGGTAGAGCACGGTGTCGACGATGTGCTCGAGCACGCGCGGCCCCGCGATCGCGCCTTCCTTGTTGACGTGACCGACCAGGAAAATCGGAATGTGGCTGCTCTTGGCCAGCAGCATCAGGCGGCCGGCGCATTCCCGCACCTGGCTCACGCTCCCCGGCGCCGAGGTAACGCCACCAAGGAAGACGGTCTGGATGGAGTCGATGACGGCCATCATGGGGCGCGCCTTTTCGAGATGCTCGACGATGCCGTCGAGGTCGTTTTCGGCCAGCACCATCAGGCGGTCGCCCTCGACGCCCAGACGCTGCGCGCGCAGCTTGAGCTGTTGCACGGACTCCTCGCCCGAGACGTACAGGACGGGCCCATAGGTGGTCGCCACCTCGCTGGCGAGCTGGAGCAGCAGCGTCGACTTGCCGATCCCGGGGTCGCCGCCCACCAGCACCAACGAGCCAGGCACGATGCCACCGCCCAGCACCTGGTTGAGCTCGCGCATCGCCAGCCGGAGGCGGTTGGCCTGGGCGAAGCGGACCTCGGACAGCGGCATCGGCTGCGCCGTCGAGACACTGACGCGGCGTGCTCCACTGGTGCGGGTGGGGGCCTCGGCGCGGACCTGCTCCTCGACGTAGGTGTTCCAGTTGCCACATTCCGGGCAGCGTCCCACCCATTTAGAGGATTGATTGCCGCACTCCTGGCAGGCGAAGATGGTGCGCGGCCCCTTCAGCGTCTTCACGTCCGCCCGTAACTATAGGGTCGGGTTGCGACAGGTGTCTGTCGGCGTAGGGAGCGGGCCGACGTCAGCGGAGGATGCGCAACAGCACCGGCGCCTGGCTGGCCGCCGCGAACAACGCACCGGTTGCAGTAACGACGCTGATGAACACCACGTAGGGGAGGCCAAACAGTTGGGCCGAAATGGCGGAGGTTGCAGCTCCCGCAAAGGCACCGCCGACGATTGTTGCCGGGACCCAGGCCCAGGCGATGTTGCCAGCTGAGGTTCGCAGGACGATCGCTTGTGCCGCACCGACAACCAATCCGGCGGCTGCCAGCGCCGTCGTGCCACTGATAACCGCCGTAGTCAGCGTGAGGTCGGTTTCGCCCGGACGCACGAACAGGCCAATGACGCTCGGGATCACCACGATGGCCGTGACCAGCCTGGCCGCAACGGTGGCGGGCACCCACCAGTAGACGTCGAGGTGGTAACGCTTGAGGACGTACCACTGTGCACCGGAGGCGACAACGGCGTCGAGAATGGTGGCGACGTAGCGAAACGTGTCCGCGATTGAAGCCGAGCCACCAATGGCAAGCCGCCGAAGCTGCCAAGCGGCGAGCGCTCCGACGATCGCCCCGAGGATGGTCACGATAATCCACACGGCCCACACCATCCGCTGGCTGGAACCGCGCACTTCGATGACTTGCCGCTGGATCGCCTGATCGGCCGCGCCCATCGCGGCCATCGTACGCCCGCCACGGTGGCGATTCGTGACGAAGCGGTAACGAGAAGAAGAGAGGCCGGCGAACGCACCGGCCTCTGTCAGATGCGGCTGAGCTCGATTACCCTGCCAGTGCCTTTGCCTGGTCGAGCAGAGACTGGGCCTGGTCGATCCAGGCCTTCGCTTGCTGCTCGTTGATCGGCTGGTTGTCGAACGCGGCCGCGTTGAGCGCCGCCTTGATCTGCCCCGCGAGGTCGTCGCGCTGCGCCGCCAGGTTGGCGATCGCCGTCTCGATCGACTCGTACTGTGTCTCGTCGGTGTTCTTTAGCGCCCGGGTCGACGCCGTCAAGAGGTCGAGCCCGAACTGGCCGAACGCTGCATTGACCTGTTCATATGCGTCGCCTAGCCGCAGCAGTGTGGCTCGATGGGCGATCAGGCTTTGCGGTAGTGCCTGGGTGTCGATCGCTTCGATCAGCACTCGGCCGTCGTTGACATAGCTGTCGCGAAGGCCGGCCAGGGCCAGCACCGTCGACCGCACGTTGGTGTGGTCGGTCCAGGTCTTGGAGTCGATGCCCTGGCTCTTGACGCCCGGGCCCACCAGCCCGAGCCAGTTCGTCGCGATTTCGGGCTGGATATCGCCGTGGCTCCAGGCAAAGTGATAATCGATGCAGGGGTTGCTACCACAGCTGAGGCTGCCGTCTGTGACGAAGTAGTCGGGATTTCCGAAAGCCGTGAAGCTGGGCGTTCGCGCCGGATCGGTGTTGACCATGTGCAGCGCCTTCTCTCCCACGCTATCGGCCATTTGGACGAAGACCGGCGTCGGGCTGCTGCTGACGTACGGATCGATCGCGTTCAGCCCGGCTACGTCTCGCTCGAGCTTGCGCAGCGTGGCGTTAGTCCGATCGGGCTGACCGTTCACCCAGAAGGCTGGCGATGAGTCGCGGTGAATCGAAAAGATTGGACTCCCTGCCGGAAGGACCGGTTGGATCTTGAGGTTGACCTCGCCGATCTGGTTCGAAGGGCAAGCTGGCGTCGTCGTCCACGCGCAATTCGTGTGCGCGTACGCGAGCGAGCCGTCGGCTTGCGGGATGCCGGCGCCGCCGGCATAGTGGTCACCCTCATCCGCGGTAACGACGAAAAGTGTGTTGTTCTTGGTGATCCCATCGTTGGTGAGACGATCGAAGAAAGCGCCAAAGGCGTCGTCATAGGCCTTCAGCTGCGCCTTGTAGTCGGCCTCCCCGGGGCCAGAGGCTCGCGGGAAGTTCGGATTGAACGGCGCTGGGAAAGAGGACGTGTGGTTGTCATGCGCGTCCGAGATATACGCGTAGGTCACCGGCACGCCAGCTTCCTGCATCTGGGCGACGTAGCCGAGTGTGTTCTTGGCGAGCGCCAAATCAAAGCCCGGGAATCCGCAACGCCCGAATGGGTCGGTGACGGGCTGACCGCTCGTGTCGTTAACGCAGGCATTGCCGCCGGCGATCGCCGGGTCGACATATTTGGCGCCGTACAGCGCTCGGTATCCCACGTAACCGTTTGGCTCGTCGGGAAGACTGTCAGCTCTCGAGTTTGCCGTATTAGTCGCATTCGAGGTGCAGATGCCGCCGCCGTTGGCGCAGTGGATCGCAATGCCAACGTAGTCCGTTAGGGCCTGCGCCCGGGCGGCCGTTCCGGATGGGGCAGCATTCGACGCGAAAGCGTCATTCCATTCAGGTGAGCCGGTTCCGAAGGCCTCACTCATGTCTCCGAAGGGACCGGTTCCGGTGTTCTCGAGCTCGATGTTGGCGGTCGAGACGCCGCCGAAATCGCACCCTGCCCGGGTGAACGGAACCCACGGGGCTGGGGTTGTCTTCTGACCGTCAAAGACCATGTTCGGAAGGTTGTCACGCGCTCCGGTCGAATCGTCGACCAGGTCGGTCCAGTACTTGAATGACGTGCTGAACTGGGGCTTACCCGTCGGGTCGAAATAGAAGTAGCTGTTTGACACCGTCTGGCCCTGCCGGTCCGGATACAGGCCGGTGAGGCTCGACAGGATGCCGCCCGCGGTGTGCGAGATCAACACGGTATGGTCGTTTGTCAGCAGCGATCCATTAGATGTCAGGAAGTTCAGCAGATGCGGCATCTGCTCGAGGTCCGACGGTACATTCGGGTTGTCCCGGGTGAAGTGTGTGTTGTCGAAAACGAGATAGATGACGTGCTTGACGGGACCCGAGAGCTGACACCCGGTGGTGGTGGCGGCGGGTTTGCTAGCCGACGCCGTGACCGCGGTGATCCCGGCGACGCTGGCTGGCAGCAAGGCCACTGCCAGGAAACGGGCCAACGAACGCGCGAGCGATGGGCGAAGTTTCATGACTCCTCCTTCCCTGATTGCGAACCCCTTAGAGACTCTGGTCGTCGCGTGGAATGCTTTGGCGAAAACCGAATGAACGTTCGGTTAAATCACGCGGTCAATCGCCCTGTATTGTGGCAGAGATATGCGGATTGGTCTAGATACCGCGCAGCATCAACTCCTGTGGCCGGAGTTGGTCGCCCGCGTGAAATTCGCCGAGTCCGCAGGATTCGACGGCGCATGGGTATTCGACCACTTCACGCCGCTATACGGCGACCCGAACGGGCCCTGCATGGAGGCGTGGACTTTGCTGGCCGGCCTGGCCGCGATCACTTCCCGGATCCGGCTCGGCGCGCTGGTCACGGGCGTCACGTATCGGCACCCATCGATCCTGGCCACCGAGGCGATCACGGTTGATCACATTTCGAACGGGCGGCTCGAGATCGGCCTGGGCGCCGCCTGGCACGAGCCCGAACACGAGCAGCTGGGGATCGCATTTCCTCCGCTCAAGGATCGGGCCGAGCGGCTGGAAGAAGGTGTGCAGGTCATGCGGCTGTTGATGACGACGGAGCGGGCAACCTTTGGCGGGCGCCACTACCGTCTCGCCGAGGCGAGCTATCACCCGCGGCCGGTTCAGCGACCCCATCCGCCGATATGGATCGGCGCGGGCGGTGAGCAACTGATGCTTCCGATCGTCGCACGGCAGGCAGACGCCTGGCACGCGTTCGGGTCCGATGATTCCCTTGCCCGCAAGTCGCGGCTGCTCGACCAGCTCGCGGAAAAGGCTGGACGAGACCCGAAGCGGATCCTTCGGTCGGCCTCCCTCTCATTGTCGCGGCCCTGGGACCAGGTGCGCCGACGAGCCGCCCAGCTGCGCGCGGCCGGGTTCGATTACCTGATCGCGGAGTGGCCGTCAGAAGGCAAGCGCCGGCTCGACGAGTTCGTCGAGAAGGTCATGCCGGAATTGGCGGCGTGACGAGTTCGGCTCGGAGGCGCTGCACCGCCCGGTAGATCAGAAGCTTGGCGGCGGCCGAGGACTTGCCGAGGATCGCGCCGATGTCTTCCATGGTCATGTCGTCGGAGAACTTGAGGATCATGGCGGCACGCTGTTGCGGCGGGAGCCGATCGACGGCTTGCCACACGGCGCGCACCCGATCGCGGGCAACCACTTCGTCGATCAGGTCAGCCTGCGGGGACGGAACATCGATGGCGTCGTCGAGCGACAGCTGTGGCCGCTGGTTGCGGTAATGGCTCGCCACCGCATTCGCAGCGATCCGGTAGAGCCAGCAGCTGAACGGACGACCCTGGTCCTGGTAGCGATTCATGCCGCGCAGCGCGCTGATGAAGACGTCAGCCGTGACGTCCTCGGCCAGCCCGTCGTCATGGATCCGGGAGCGTACGAAGCGATAGATCCGGGCCGAATAGCGATCGTATAGCTCACCGAAAGCGGCGGGGTCCGTCTTGGCGCGTTCAACGGGATCGCGCCAGAAGGCGTCCGGGATGCCGTCGAGCGAGGTGGGGCTCATACGTCGGCACGGTATCGCTCTCCCGACGCGATGTCGTCACGGAAACTACTGAGCGTTAAGGAGGCGCTGGCGGCCGCTATAGACGTTCAGGCTGCGGCCTCGAAGGAAGCCGATCAGGGTCTGGTTCGATGCCTGGGCCAGGTCGCGGGCCAAGCTGGATGGCGCCGACACCGCCACCAGAACGGGGATGCGCGCTTGAAGGGACTTCTGGACGATCTCGAAGGAGGTGCGGCCGCTGACCATCAGGATATGTCGGTCGAGGGGCAGCAGGCCGTGACCCGCGGCGTGGCCGATTACCTTGTCGACCGCGTTATGCCGGCCAATGTCCTCGCGAATGGCGACCGGCTGGCCGTCGAGGGTGAACAGCCCGGCTGCGTGCAAGCCGCCCGTTCGGGCAAAGATCGCCTGTTCCTCCCGCAGGCGCGCGTCGAGCCCATAGATCACCTCGGGATCGATCGCCAGGTTGTCGTCCGGCAGTGGCGGCGCCGCCTCGTGGAGCGCCTCGATGCTGCTCACGCCGCACAACCCGCAGCTCGACGCGGACAGGAAGTTGCGCTGCCAGCGGCGATCCACGCCAGGCGCCGATGGCGCCAGCTCGACGTCGATGACGTTCTCGAGCTCGGGATGCTCACCATTCGGCACAACGGTGAGCGTGGTCACGTCGTCGGCCGACCGAATGATCCCCTCGCCGAAGAGGAAGCCAAGGGCCAGGTCGCGGTCCTGGCCTGGCGTCCGCATCATCAGGGTCAGCGGCCGGCCGCCGATGCGGACCTCGAGCGGCTCCTCGGCGGCGAGCTGGTCGTCCACCCGAGCGCCGGCCTCGCCGCCGTAGCGAAGGACTCGTGCACGGTGCGAGCTGCGGTCCTTCATCGAAACGATGCTAGCGAACGTTCTCCCAGCGGTAGGGGATCGTGCCGCCTCCAAACGGGACGTGCAGCCCCGGCCGCACGAGGTAGGGCTCGACGCCGCTGTAGATGGGGATCAACCGATTCTGCGTCAGCGCGATGCCCTCCGCCTGCTGGTAGGCCTTCATGGCGTCGTCCCAGGTCAGCGCGGCGCGGCCCTGGTCGAGCGCCTGCTCCAAACCATTGTCGAAAAGCCGCAGGTTGTTGAATTGCGAGCTCGCCCGCAGCACGTTCTCCAGGAAATCGGATGGGTAGGGCACGTCGGCGCTCCAGGTATCGATGAAAAGAGGCAGCTTGTCCAGCGCCGCTTGATTGAAGAAGTCACCGGTGGGATGCAGCACGACGGTTCGGCCGGTCGCCGCGCTCAGCTGGTCCTCCAGGTCGGTGGCCACTCGGCCGACCGTCGGGTTGGTCGAGAAGTAAAGGTCGATCCTCGGCCCGAACCCCGCCTGGTCGAGGGCGTTTCGGGCGGCGGCCGGGTCGTAGGCGGGCAGCTGCCGGTTGAGATGGCCCGGCACGCCGGTGGGAAGCAGGTCGGTCGCCGGAGCGGCGAGCATCGATCCGAAGAGCGCCAGGTCTGTCACCCGCGAGCGATCGATCGCCTGGGCGATCGCCATCCGCTCAGGCGGACCATACCCGCTGCCCGCGACCGTGTTGAAGCCGAGCCAGGTGGTGCGCGCGTTCGGCACCTTGTGCAGCCTGGCTGCCTGCTGCGGATCCCGCGCAAAGGCGAGTAACTGCGGACCGGTGAATCCGTGGGCGATGTCGACGCCGCCGCTGGTAAATCGATCCAGCCGTTTGATGTTGTCGGGCTCGATCTCGACGTCGACCACACGAACCGATGGCTTCGCTCCCCAGTAGTTGTCGAACGCCGAGAGGTGCAGCGCGCGGCCGCGGTCCCAACGGTCGAGCCGGTAGGGGCCGGTGCCCGAGGTGGGTTGCTTGGGGTCGGTCAGCCAGTAGGGCGGCAGCGCCAGCAGGGTGAGCATCTCGCTGTCCGCCCGCGGCAGGAGCAGCCGAAGCGTGGTGCTATCGACCACCTGAACGGTCGTCAGCCTATCCCCCGGATAGCGGACCCCGAGGGCCGAAAAGAAAATGGTATTGGGACTGGCGGTTGCCGGATCGAGCGCCCGGGTCCAGGCGGTCAGCGCGTCCTGTGCCTGGACGGTGGCGCCGGATTGATAGTGAGCCGAGCGTAGGTGGAAGGTGTAGGTCCGGCCGCCATCCGAGATCTCCCATCGCTGGGCGAGGGCGGGGACCGGTCGGTTATTGATGTCGAGCGCCGTCAGTCCCTCGAAGATCTCGCTGCCGATCTGGAGCGAAGTCGGATCGTCGATCAGGGCGGGGTCGAGGGTCTGGGCATCTTCCGCCTCGATCAACTGCAGATGACTGGCACCCGCCGCGGAGGCCGAGGGCGACGGTTTGGGCGTGGCGGGGGTACAGGAGCTTGCCAGCAGCGTCAGCGCCAGCCCCGCCGCCGAGGCGGCGCGGACGACCATTTTTTCGATACTAGCAAGGTGTTGTCTGGCCGCCTCGCGCTCCTGACGAGCGCCCTCGTGATGGCCGCGGCGGTCGGATCGGCGTCCGCCGCGAGCGCGGCCGGCACCGCGACGCTGGTCTCGGGAACTGTCCTCCCCCACAATCCGCCGATGGGCGGGATCGTCCGCCTCGACCTGCAGGTTCGCAACGATACGTCGATCGCATGGACCGCGGCCGATCTGGTCCATCTGGCCTGGAAAAGTGCGGACGGCAAGGCGTCGACCGAGGACACCCATCCGCTCGGACAGCCGGCAGCAGCTGGGGCAACCGTGCCGCTGACGCTCGTCACCCTGGCCCCGGCCGCGGTCGGGGACTTCTCGCTGACCACGGAGCTGGAAACGCATGGAGAAAGGCTGGCGGTGGGGGCTCCCACCAGCTTTCACCTGAGCGGGTTCCTCTTCAATGGTCACGGCAACGGCCATGGGCTGGGCATGAGCCAGTGGGGCGCGCGCGGGCGTGCCGCCGCCGGGCAGGATTACAAGAAGATCCTGTCCACGTACTACACCGGGACGCGGATCGACACGCGTGACACCTCAGGGATGGTGCGGATTGCGCTCACCGACGATCCCATCGACCTGGCGCGGCCATGGCCGCGGCTCTTCGGTCCCGAGGCATTCGTCGCCGGCCCGATAACGGTCGAGGGCCTACCCCAGCTCCAGGCTCCGGCCCTGTCGGCGCTCGCCTTTGATGCCAACAGCGCCGGGCAGCCAATCGCCTTCGTCATCGCCGCGGATGGGTCGCAGGGGGCGCCGGTCGTGATCACCCACACCTTGACGATTCACACCGTCAGCCCGGCCGGCATTCGCACCAACATCATGCAAGTGATGGGCGGCGATTTCCGCAGTGGCGCCGAGCAACGCCGCTATGCGGGGCTGCTCCAGATCATTCCCAAGGGGGGCGCGACGGTCCTGCCGGTCAACCTGCTGCCGATGGAGGACTACCTCAAGGGCGTGGTGCCGGCCGAGATGCCGCCCTACTGGGGGGTCGAGGCGCTGAAGGCGCAGGCGATTGCGGCACGGACTTATGCCGTCGGCCACCTGGGCCGCGCCGGTGACTTCGACCTGCGCGCCAGCGAGTCCGACCAGGCCTATAGCGGGCTGACCGACCAGCGCGCCGAGTCGAATGCCGCCGTCGACGGAACGCGCGGCCAGGTGCTGAGCTACCAGGGTCAGCCGATCACGGCGTTCTACATGGCCTCCGACGGCGGGCATACCGTCAGCAGCGAGTATCGATTCATCCAGTGGAACCACGGGCCGGTTCTCCGCTCGCACCTCGGTTACCTGACCGGCATCAGCGACCCGTTCGACCGCGCGCCATCGTGGCAGGTGGGCCCGTTCTCAGCCGACGGCGCGGCCGTCATCCTCAACGACAACGGCCTGAACATCGGCGACCGCCTGCTCGGGATCGACGTGTTGCAGAAGGAGCCATCCGGACGCGTCGCCGGCGTGCGGCTACGCGGGAGCAGTAAATCGGTCGAGGTCAGCGGGCCAACTCTCCGCTTCTATTTCGGCCTTCCGGACACGTTGGTCGACATCGTCGGCGGAGGCTAGGCTCGTCAGGCCGCCTGCGCCTGGTCGGCTCGTGGTTGCTGCGCCAGCAGCTTGCGCTGCTTGCGTAGTTGGTTGGCCGCCAGGATGGCCTCGCCCAGGAAGACGAGGATGACCAACCGGACGATGGAGAACGACCCCGCCAGGATCAAGGCCAGGGTGTCGAGGAGATAGAGGACGGCGCCGACGATGGTGGCCGCCAGCGAGCCGCGCCGTACGAAGTACGCGATCAGCAGGAAGATGCCTCCCTCGACCGCCGAGTACCAGTTGAAGATGCTCTGTAAGGGAGCCAGGTCTGCCAGCTCTGCGAGCAGGCCCAAGCCGACGTTGATGATGCCGATGATGGCATAGATCCGAAAGCCCCGACGGACTCCTTTCTTGGCCTTCTCGAGGTCCGTCTGCCGAATCGTCCCGGGGGTGGTTGCCCAGCTCGCCGCCGACCGGCTCAGTTCCGCGGCGCCGGCCACTTCCTTCGGAGGCGTCCAGACGGGCTGCGACGGCGCGATCGCCCCCACCGTGGCACACATGTCGCAGGTCTTGCTGCCCAGCGGGATGGCGCAGCCGCACTGCTTGCAGACTGCCATTTGCGGTATATCGGGCGACGCAGCCGGATCTTCTGTGACGAGAGTGCTACAAAACCAGCGCCGAGCGTTGCTGGGCGTCGGGTCGGAGCACAGTGAGGTCAGATGACCCAGAAGGCGAAATGGCGCCTGGCGCACATCATGGCCACCGTTCTTGGCGCCATCATGCTTGGCCTGAGTGCGCGCCACGACCTGGTTCTCAACGGTCCTGACCTGCGAGGGCCCGATGCGACCACCTCGAGTATGACCGGCATGATCGTCGGCGCCATCCTGTTGGTTCGCTTTCTTAGCGGCCGGCACCGCCCGACGCTTTACCTCGCGCTCGGATTCCTCGGCTCGGGGATGCTACTGGGCGTGAACGGTTATATATCGTCGATGCCGGTCCGGGACACCGCCGGTTGGACAGGACAGCTCGGAGCCGCGAGCCATATCATGAGCGACCTCCTGATCTCCAGCGCGTTCCTCGCCAGCTGGGCCGCATATCGATGGCAAGCGGCTCTCGACAGGCGGATACCGGCTCTCGCCCAGGTGGGTCTCCTCGTCGCGATCACGGCGCTGCTCGCTTACCTGGCCTTCGCCGTCGGTGATCAGTTCGCGTTGTCGAAGGCGATCGACCTCCTCTGCGTCGCGATCTTCGCCACGGGCCTGATCGGCTACGGGCTTAAGATCGCAAGCCAGGGCGGGACCATGGAGCGCTGGCTGGTGCTGGCGGGGATCTTCCTGATCTACGGCCAGGTGCTCGCCGGCATCTTCCGGGAAGGAGCGAGCGTCGCCTACGTCGGTATCGCCGAGCTCATGACGCTCGGCGGATACACCGCTGCGTTCGTCGGCACCGTCCTCAGCACCTACGAGCTGTTTCAGCGCGCCGAGCATGCCATGCAGCAGGCCCGGAGCCGCAACGAGGAGCTGCAGCGAGAGGTCGTTCTCCGAAAACAGGCTGAGCAGGAATCGCGCCAGCTGGCCCTGGTCGATCCGCTCACGAACACCTACAACCGACGCGGCTTCACGGCGCTCGCGACCCACGTGCGCGAAATCGCTCGGCGGCAGCAACGACCGGTCCACATCCTGCTGATCGACCTCGATCGGTTCAAGCGGATCAACGACACATTTGGCCACACGGTGGGCGACCAGGCGCTGATCGAATTCGGCAAGATTCTGACGGCAACGTTTCGAAAGTCGGACGTGGTGGCCCGAACCGGCGGCGATGAGTTTTGCATCTTCCTGGCGGAGCCCGACGAAGGAATCCAAACGGCACTGGCCCGCTTGCGCCAGCACGTCGACGACAGCAACGAGGCAGGGACGCATTCATATCGGTTGGAGTTCAGCGTCGGGGTTGCGCGGGCGATGCCCGACGACGACGCCTCCATCCACGCCCTGGTGGAGATGGCGGACGAAGCGATGTACGAGGAGAAGCGGCTCCGAGAGGGAGCCGCTTAACCTCAGCCCTCGACGGCCTTTTTCGTCTGCTCGGTGTCGGCGATGATCCAGGCCTCCGTTGCCTTGGCCTGATCGTTGATGTGGAAGATGTAGACGATCTGGTCCTGGTAGCTCTTGCCGCCTCGCTTGAACGAGCTGTTCACCAGCGCAATCACATGCTTGTCGTTGGCCAGGATGTCGTGGAAATCGAGCTCGATATCCTCCAGCGTCTGCGGGTACCTGGCGATGGCCCCGAGCGCGGCGTCTTTGCCCTTGAAGTCACCGCCGAAGACGCTGCCGCGCGCGTGCCAGGTGAAGTCATCGGTCCAGGTATCGCTGAGCGCTTTCAGATCGCCCCGTTTGAATGCCGCAAACGCATCGCGTACCACCTGGATCTTCTGGTCGAGGCTGACCTTGGTGCCGGCTTCCGCCATCGCGCCCTCCTTTGAGCCCATACGGGCTCGACCCAGCTCACGCCGGGATGACCACTCTCGCGTCCGACTATAGGCCGCTCAAGCGTTGTGTCAAGGAAAAAGAAAACCGCCGGGACGATCCCGGCGGTCTGGTCATTCGCTTGCCTTAGCTTTCGCCCTTGCCCTTGCCGGCGACGGGTTCCTTCGGCGGCTTCTCGGGTTTCTCGGGCTTCTCCGGCTTCTCGGCCTTGGCCTCGCGCGGCTTGGCGATGATCGGCGTCAGCTTGATCTGGCCGTCGGCCATCTCCACCAGCACCGAATCGCCGGCGCCGAACTTGGTGGTCAGCAGCGTCTCCGACAGCGGATCCTCGATCAGGCGCTGGATCACGCGCCGTAGCGGACGGGCGCCGTAGATCTTGTCGTAGCCCTCCTTGGCCAGATAGTCCTTGGCCTCGGTCGTGACCTCGAGCTTCATCTCGTGTTCCTCGAGCCGTTGCGCCACCTTGAAGACCAGCAGGTCGACGATCTGCCGCATCTCCGCCGGCGAGAGTGCCTTGAAGACGACCACCGCATCAACCCGGTTCAGGAACTCGGGCCGGAAGGTCTTCTTTAGCTCGTCCATGATCTTCTCGCGCATCTTGCCGTGCTCTTTCTCTTCCTGGGTGGTGCCCATCTGCATCGATGGCTGGAAGCCCATCGAGGTGGTCGCCTGCTGCAGGTTCGTCACGCCGATGTTCGAGGTCATGATCACGATCGTGTTCGCGAAGTTGACCTGCTTGCCCTTGGCGTCGGCGAGGCGGCCGTCCTCCAGGATCTGGAGCAACATGTTGAAGACTTCGGGGTGCGCCTTCTCGATCTCGTCGAAGAGCACCACGCTGTAGGGCCGGCGCCTGATGGCCTCCGTCAGCTGCCCGCCCTCGTCGTAGCCGACGTATCCGGGCGGTGAGCCGACCAGGCGCGCCGTCGAGTGACGCTCCATGAACTCCGACATGTCGAGGCGGATGATCGCCTCCTCGTTGTCGAAGAGGAAGCGCGCCAGCTGGCGAGCCAGCTCCGTCTTCCCCACGCCGGTAGGTCCGAGGAAGATGAATGAGCCGATCGGGCGGCGCGCGTCCTTGAGTCCGGCCCGCGCGCGGCGGACCGCCTGGGAGATGACCTTGACCGCATCGTCCTGGCCGATCAGGCGCGCATGGATGTCTTCCTCCATGCGGAGCAGGCGGGTCGACTCCTCCTCGACGAGGCGGGAGACCGGCACACCCGTCCAGGCGCTGACGATCTCGGCGATATGCTCCTCGTTGACCTCGGGCACGGTCGCACCGAGTTTGTCGCGCCACTCCATCTCTTCCTTGACGTACTTGTCCTTGAGCTTCTTCTCCTTGTCGCGGAAGGAGGCAGCGGTCTCGTAGTCCTGGTTGGCGATCGCCTCTTCCTTCTTGATCTGGAGATCGCGGATCTCTTTCTGCATCGTCTTCAAATCAGGCGGAGTCGTCGTGAGCTTCATGCGCACCCGAGCCGAGGCTTCGTCCATCAGGTCGATCGCCTTGTCAGGCAGCGAGCGGTCGGACACGTAGCGGACCGACAGCTCGGCCGCGGCCTTGATCGCCTTGTCGGTGACCGTCACGCGGTGGTGCTTCTCGTAGAGGCTCTTGACCCCGTGCAGGATCGAGATGGTCTCGATCAGCGACGGCTCGTCGACGAAGACCGGCTGGAAGCGGCGCTCCAGGGCGGCGTCCTTCTCGATGTACTTGCGGTACTCGTTGAGGGTGGTGGCCCCGATGCACTGGATCTCTCCGCGCGCCAGCGCCGGCTTGAGAATGTTGGCGGCGTCGATCGCGCCTTCGGCAGCGCCTGCACCCACCAGAGTGTGGAGCTCGTCGATGAAGAGGACGACTTCACGGCTGGACCGGATCTCGTCGAGGATCTTCTTCAAGCGCTCCTCGAACTCGCCGCGGTACTTGGTGCCGGCGACCAGGGCGCCCATGTCCAGCGTCAGCACACGTTTGCCGCGCAGGGATTCGGGGATGTTGCCGAGCACGATCTGTTGGGCCAGCCCCTCGGCGATGGCGGTCTTGCCGACGCCCGGCTCGCCGATCAGCGCCGGGTTGTTCTTCGTCCGGCGCGAGAGGATCTGCACCACGCGCTCGATTTCGGTCTCGCGACCGATGACGGGATCGAGGGTGTTCTTGGCGGCAAGGTCGGTGAGGTCGCGGCAGAACTGGTCGAGCAGCGGCGTCTTGGACGGCTTCTTGGTGGTCGCGGCCTCTTCGTCGAGCCCGCTCTCGTGCAACAGGCGATCGATTTCGCCGCGGACCTTCTCGAGGTTGGCACCCAGGTCTTCAAGGACATGGGCGGCGATCCCCTCGCCTTCGATCAGAAGGCCCAGGAGCAGGTGCTCGGTGCCGACGTAGTTGTTGCCCATCCGGCGCGCTTCCTCGAAGGAGATCTCGATGACCTTCTTGACACGCGAGGTGGGGATGATTTGCTGGATGATGATCCGTTCGTTCCGGCCAAGCACCGACTCGATGGTGGCGCGGACCTTGTTGATTTCGACGCCGAGGTTGTTCAGCACCTTGGCGGCGAGGCCTTCGCCTTCGCGCAGCAACCCAAGCAGCAGATGCTCGGTGCCGATATATGAGTGGTGCGAGCGCTCGGCCTCTTCCTGGGCCAGCGTCAGGACCTTCTTCGCTCGCTCCGTAAACCGTTCAAAGGGGTACAACCAAAATCCTCCGACTGAGTTGACTGCTACCTATTACGATACCCGGAATTTTCAAATGACTTCCCGTTCGGATCTGCGGTTTGCCGCCTGCTGGGACGTTAGGGAGTTACCACTGCACGGGCACGTCTAAACAATCGTTCTCGGAAGCATAGCGCAAATTCAGTTTGAATACGCGCCAAATCTAATAATCCCTTAGCTGCGTCGAGCCCCCACCCTGCCCTCCCCCAGCGGGGGAGGAAAACGATTTTCGGCGCCTATTCTTGCGGGGCGGCGCTCACCTCGGCGTAGACCCGCTCGCGCTCGGCTTCGGGCACGCGCTCGATTTCGCCGGGGTAATCCGACAGCTCAGACTCTGCCGGACGGCTGGACGGATCCTCCGCCTGCTTGAGCGAGAGGCTGATCCGGCGCCGGCTGCGATCGGCCTGTAGCACCCGAACGCGAAGGTGCTGACCCACCTGGACCACGTCCTCGGTGTGCTCGACGTGCTCCCACGCCAGCTCCGAAATGTGCAGCAGGCCCTCGATGCCGTCGCCGATCTGGAGGAAGGCCCCGTACTTCTTGATCTTGGTGACCTCGCCTTCGACGATCGCCCCAGGTGGGAATCGCTTTTCGATGTGGTCCCATGGATCCTGGCCGAGCTGGCGCAGGCTGAGGGAGATCCGAGAGGTGTCGGGATCGAGCTTGATGACCTTGACGCGTACGTCCTGGCCGACCTGGAGGACGTCGGCGACGTTTGCCACCCGGTCCCAGGAGAGCTCGGAGATGTGGATCAGGCCGTCGGCGGCGCCCAGGTTCACGAAGGCGCCGTAGGTGGTCAGGCCCGAGACCTTGCCTTCGATCTCGTCGCCGATCTTGAGCTTCTCGAAGAGTTCGCCCCGCTGGCGCGCCCGGTCCTCGTCGAAGGCGGCCTTCTGGCTGACGATCAGCCGGTTGCGCTTGCGGTTGACCTCGAGGATCTTGACGCCGATCCGCTGACCGACCAGCTCCTGCAAGTTCGAGCTATGGGTTCGCGACACCTGGGAGGTCGGTAGGAAGCCTCGCAGGCCGAGGATGTTGACGATCAGGCCGCCCTTGTTCTGCTCGCGGACCTCGGCGTCCATCATCTCGCCGGTCGCCTGCTGCTCCTGCGCCTTGACCCAGACGGATTCGGCTCGAGCGCGGCGGAGCGATAGAACGACGTTGCCGTCTTCGTTTTCGGGCTGCAGGACGAAGACCTTGATGACGTCACCGGCGTGGAGATCGGGTGTTCCGGCCTCACGCGTCCCCAGTTCCCGGCTGGAGATTACCCCCTCGGATTTTGAGCCGACGTCCACCAGGACTTCATCGGGATCAACGCGGACCACGACTCCATCGATGATGTCGCCGTGGGCTATGCGCTTACTTGAAGCTTCCTCCTGGTTGAGGAACTCCTCCATCGTCGCTGCGCTTCCGTTCTGCGAGTCGGACGAGTCCTGAGAAAGCTCGAAATCTGACAAACCAGTAGGCCACCACCTTGTGTTATTGGAACTCGTTGGTCGTCAAGTCGTTGGCAAGGGCGCGAGTCACCACGAAGTATAGCAATCGCGCGTTGTCGCCATCGGCGAAAACGAATTGCCCATGGACGTCGCCCAAATACTTGCATAGACTAAAAGCGTCATGCGGCGCTGGGGGCGCGATAAGACGGCATTCGCCATTTCTGGGGGCGGGGCTCGGGGGGCTGCTCAGGTGGGGATGTTGCGTGCCCTGATCGAGCGCGATATCACCCCGGATTTCATCGTCGGCGTCTCGATTGGCGCCTGGAACGGTGCCTGGCTGGCCCACCGGCCGGACCTGGAGTGGGTCAAGAGCCTCGAGGAGGTCTGGCATCATGTCAGCCGCCGATCGCTGGACATGGTCTGGTGGCGCGCCGCGAGGAATATGATGCGGCGCAAATCCTCCCTCTACGAGGGCGGCGGGCTTTCCCGGTTCATCGCCCGGCACCTGCAGGTGTCCAACTTCGAGGACCTCACAGTGCCCCTCCACACCGTCGCCATCGACCTGACCATGGGGACGAAAGCGGTCTTTTCCCACGGCCCGCTGGGGCCGGCGGTGCTGGCCTCGTCTGCAATCCCGGGCGTGTTTCCGCCCGTCATGATCGGGGGCCGGCAGCACGTGGATGGCGGCCTGGTCGATCCAACCGGGTTGGACACCGCAATCGAGCTTGGCGCCCGCCGGGTGTACGTCCTGGACTCGGGCTACGCCGGCCGGCTACCGACGCCGCTGGGATCGATGAACGCCATCGTCGACCACACCTTCCAGATCGCTGCCCAGCACCGGACGCGCTGGACCATCAAGCAAATGGGCCGCAACGTGGAGATCATCCATCTGCGCCCGAGCGCCGGCTTCCTCCGCCACTCGATGGACTTTGGCGCCACCAAGGACTACATCGAGGCTGGCTATGGCTTCGCCTCGGAGATCCTCGATGCGCGCCGCAAGCGGCGCCGGATGCCCGAGCTGGCGCCGCTCGCGGCGCCGGTCTATCACTAGGCCCTAGCGCGAGACCCGAAAGCTGAAGTCGAAGGCCTTGACCGACTGGGTCAGCTGGCTGACTGAGATGTAGTCGACGCCCGCGAGGGCGTAGGCGCGGGCATTGTCGAGGCCGACTTTGCCGGTGACCTCCACCTTGGCGCGGCCCTGGACCAGCGCGATCGCCTGGCGAACCTGACCAGGCGGGAAATTCTCGAGCAGCAGGACGTTGACCTTCGCGGTCAGCGCCTGGTCGAGTTCCTGCATGTTGGTCACCGTCAGCTCGATGCGCTTGCCCTGGTGGGCCTTGCGCAGCTGGCGGACCACGCTGGGCACGCCCTCGCTCAGAGCCAGGTGGGATTCCGTGACGATGAGGCGGTCGGAGAGGCCTTTCTGCAAGCTCACGCCGCCCCCGACCTCGACCGCGTACTTCTCGAGGAATCGAAGTCCCGGCGTGGTGCGCCGGGTGTCCAGGATGCGGGTCTTGGTCCCCTTGACGGCATTGGCAAACTTGGCCGTCTGGCTGGCGATCCCGGAGAGATGCTGCAGGAAGTTGAGCGCCGTCCGCTCCGCGCGGAGGACGCTGACCGCTGGGCCGGATACGCGGGCGACCAGTTGGCCACCGGCGAGCGCCATGCCATCGGTGGCGCGGGGCTCGAAGGAGATGTTCTTGTCGACCAGCTCGAACACCCGCTTGAAGATGGGCAGGCCGGCGAGCACGCCGTCTTCATTGGCGATCAGCTTGCCGCGAGCCTTGACCTTTCCCGGAAACAGCGACTCGGTGGTGAGGTCGCCGTCGCCGACGTCTTCCGCCAGCGCCTCTTTGATCAGCTTGTCGACGGCACTCATCGGGAAACGCATCGTGATGACGGGCGGGGCAGCGGGGCGCGGCTGGGGTGTCTGGGCGGGGTGCGGAACCGGCGCCGGGCGCGGCGGCATGCCGGCCGGCCGGCCCGCGGTCCGCCAGGGCGAGCCGAGGCCAAGAATGGTGGGCCTGGGGAAGGGCATGATGGGCACGCCGGGCGCGAGCGGCGGCTGGACGGGGGCCGGCTGGGCCACTGGCTGTGGGGCAAGGGCCGCGGGCTGGCCGTTGTTCGGCTGGCTGCGAGGGGCGACCGGCGGCTTGGGAACCGGCCTGGTCACAACGGCTGTCTTATGGGTCGCCGACGACTCCTTCCGGGCGGAAGACACGGGCTTTGGGCGTGCCGCTTTCGCGGTCGGCTTCGCCTTGACCTTTGAAGTTGTTACTCCGCCCTTCGTTTTGGAGCGCCGCTCTGAACTCAGAGGCGCTCCGCTCCCAATACGACGTTATCGATCAATCTAGTTGACCCAAGTTTAACAGCGACCGCCAGAACGCTGCCCGGAACGGCTCGCTCGGGGCGGTTGAGGGTGGTTTCGTCCACCACCGCAACGTAGTCGATCTCAAGTCCGGGTACGCCGGCCATTCGGTCCGTTGTGAGCCGTTCCAGCTCGAGCGGGTCGGTTTCACCGGCAGTGAAGGCCCGTGCCGCCTCCGTGACCGCCTGGCGCACGACGGGGGCCAGCTGGCGCTGGGCAGGGTCGAGGTAGGCGTTTCGGGAGCTCATCGCCAGGCCGTCTGGCTCCCGGACCGTGGGCACGACGACGATCCGGACCGGGAGGGCGAGATCGCGGACCAGCTGGCGGACCAGGACCACCTGCTGGAAGTCCTTCTGGCCGAAGTAGGCGCGCTTGGGCTGGGTCAGGTTGAGGAGCTTGAGCACGACGGTGAGCACGCCGCCGAAGTGACCCGGTCGGCTCTTGCCCTCGAGGACCTCCCCCAGCGGCCCCGGGTCGATCCGGGTCTTGAACGCCGGCGGGTAGATCTGGTCGACCGGCGGGTGGAAGATGGCATCCACGCCGAGCGCCTCCAGGCGGGCGCGGTCCTGGTCGAAGGGCCGCGGGTAGTTCTGAAAGTCTTCACGAGGCCCGAACTGCCTCGGGTTGACGAACACGCTGGCGACGACGCGTTGATTTTCGCGACGGGCGCGGCTGACCAGACTGTCGTGGCCGGCATGCAGCGCCCCCATGGTGGGCACCAGCCCGATGTCGTCGCCAGCGCGACGCCAGGCGATCGCCTGCTCCTGCATGGCGAGCGCCGACTCGATGACAACGGGCTTAGCGGGCGGAGTACTCGTGCTCAGGAGTTGGGAAGGCGCCGTTGCGCACGTCCTGGTCGAATGCGCGCGCGGCAGCCTCAATCGCCTCACCGAGTTTGGCGTACTGGCGTACGAATTTCGCGACGTGGTCCGGGTTCAATCCGAGAACATCCTGGATGACGAGCACCTGGCCGTCGCAGTGGGCACCGGCGCCGATGCCGATGGTCGGCACCGTGAGCGCTTCGGTGACGCGCTCGCCGAGCACACTCGGGATGCCCTCGAGGACGACGGCGAAGGCGCCCGCTTCCTCCAAGGCCTGCGCGTCCTTGAGAATCTGCTCCGCCGCCTCGTCGCTGCGACCCTGGACGCGCATGCCCCCGAACTGGTTGACGAACTGCGGCGTCAAGCCCAGGTGTCCCATCACCGGGATGCCCATCGAGGTCAAGGTTTTCGTGTAGCCGACGACACGTCCTCCTCCCTCCATCTTCACGGCATGGACGCGCGCCTCCTGCAAGAAGCGGCCGGCGTTGCGAATCGCGTCCTCCTCGGACGCGTGGTAGGCCATGAAGGGCATATCGCCGATGATCAACGCGTTCGGCGCGCCGCGTACCACCGCACCCGCGTGACGGATCATGTCATCCATGGTCACGCTAAGCGTGTCGGGATATCCCAGCATCGTGTTGCCCAGGCTGTCCCCGACCAGCAGCACCGGGATGGCGGCGCGATCGAGCCAGCGGGCGGTCGTGTAATCGTAGGCGGTGAGCATGGTGAACTTCTTGCCCTCGGTCTTCCACTTGCGAAGGTCGCGGACGTTGGTCGTCATGCGGCAGCCTCCTTGTTGGGATTGAGGAGCTTGGTGCGGTCGGCGAGCAGCTTGTAAAGGCGCTGCAGATCCGGATCGCCTTTCAGCGCATCGAGGTGCCGCTGGATGGTGCCCTCGTCGCCACGTACCGCCGGCCCCGTGATGGCGTCGGCGGGGGCCAGGTCGCGGAGGTTGTTGACCGCGCCGGCGAGCAGGTTGGTGATGCCCTTCCGCGCCGTCTCAGGATCGAGACCAGCATCCGCGGCCAGCGCGATCGCCTCCGCCAGCAACGTTATTGGGTAGTTTGCGGCGAAGACGGCCGCGGCGTGGTAGAGGGCGAGGTCCACGCCGGTGAGGTCGAATGGATGGCCCCGCAGGTCGCGGGCCATCTGCATCAACTGGTCGCGCAGCGGCTGATCGGCATCGATGCCGAAGTAGGTGCCGGCAACGTTGGCGACCGCCTCCGGCCCCCGCCGGAAGGTCTGAAGGGGGTGGAAGACTCCCGTCCGCACGCTTCCCTGCTGTGCCAGGGGGCGTAGCGCGCTGCGGTCCTGCGCCCCGCTCAGGTGGACCGCGGCATGGCCGGCCGCCGAGCAGAGCGATTCGACCATGTCGGTCGCCAGCGGCAGGATGACATCGTCGGGCACGGCAACCATGGTCAGGTCCGCCAGGTCGATGGTGGTGGCCGGGCTCTGGCAGGGACGTGCGCCGAGTTCCTCCGCGAGCTTGCGGACGTTCTCCGGATTTCGGCCGCCAATGGCGGCGATGGTGTAGCCGGCCGCGTGAAGGGCGCGTCCGAGCGCCGATCCGGCTCGGCCGGGTCCGATGATGGCGATCGTCGGTTTCTGCATGATTCCGTCTCGGTCCTGAGGATCCAAGCGGTCTACTCAATATAACGTCCCGGCACCCGCCGGCCCTACATCAGCGCGGGTTCACCCGATTGCCGCGGACTTAGGGGCCCTTGAGGGCGGCCTTGCGCTTCTCGTATTCCTCCTGGTCGATCTCGCCGCGGGCGAAGCGTTCGTTCAGGATGCTGAGCGCGTTGTCGGGCCGGATTCGTTGGGGGGCAACCCGAATCGCCCAGAGCACGAGCCACACCGCCAGCACGATCACGACGGCATACAAAAGGAGCGCGAAGAGGACGTACCAGTGTCCGAAGAACGGCACCCCCTCCCCTCCCTTTTACGCGGGCGTCGGCTCCAAGCGGCCTGGAGGAATTTCGGGCCCGCGGTCGTCGGCTTTGGGCTGGGTCTGCGGCGGGCGCGGGGCTTCCGCTTTGGGCCGCTCCGGCACCGGCGGCACTTTGCCATCGGGCGAGTTGATGACCGCGTCCATCTGCCAGCCTTCGATCGTCTCTTCCTGCTTGAGGTACTCGGCGAGCTGCACCAGCTTCTCGCGGCGCTCGGTCAGGATCTTCTTGGCACGCTGGTAGCCGGTGTCGACCAGGCGGTGGACCTCCTGGTCAATCTCGCCCGCGACCTCTTCGCTGTAGTTGCGCTGCTCGCCCAGATCGCGGCCGAGGAAGACCAGCTCTTCCTTGTGGCCGAAGGTGAGCGGGCCGAGCTTCTCGGACATACCCCACTCGGTCACCATGCGACGCGCCAGCTTCGTCGCCTTGCCAATGTCGTCCGAGGCGCCCGAGGTGATGTCGCCGAAGATCAGCTCTTCGGCCACCCGTCCGCCGAGGATGACGGCCATGTCGTCGTTGAGCTCGCTGCGCGAGACGAGGTAGCGATCTTCGGTTGGTAGCTGCATCGTCCAGCCGAGTGCCATGCCACGGGAGATGATCGAGACCTTGTGCACGGGGTCGGCATTGGGCAGCGACTTCGCGACCAGGGCGTGACCGATCTCGTGGTAGGCGATCACGTTCTTTTCTTGCTCCGTGATCATCCGTGACTTTCGCTCCGGGCCGGCGATCACGCGGGCGATCGCTTCCTCGAGCTCGAGCTGACCGATCGCCTTCTTGTTGTTGCGGGCGGCGAGAATGGCAGCCTCATTAATAAGGTTGCTGAGGTCGGCACCGGAAAAGCCGGGCGTTTGCCGCGCCAGTACCTCGAGGTCAACCTGGCCGTCGAACGGCTTGTTGCGCGCATGCACCTCGAGAATCGCGCGGCGACCGCGGATGTCAGGGCGATCGAGTGTGACATGCCGGTCGAAACGACCGGGGCGCAGTAGCGCGGGATCGAGGACGTCCGGACGGTTGGTGGCGGCGATCACGATGACGTGGGTGTTGGTTTCGAACCCGTCCATCTCCACCAGCAACTGGTTGAGGGTTTGCTCGCGCTCGTCGTGACCGCCGCCGAGGCCGGCGCCACGCTGGCGTCCAACGGCGTCGATCTCGTCGACGAAAACGATGCAGGGGGAGTTCTTCTTGGCCTGGTCGAAGAGGTCACGCACACGTGAGGCGCCGACGCCGACGAACATCTCGACGAACTCGGAGCCGGAGATGCTGAAGAAGGGCACGCCGGCTTCCCCGGCCACCGCCTTGGAGAGGAGCGTCTTGCCGGTCCCGGGCGGACCGACCATGAGCACGCCTTTCGGGATGCGGGCACCGAGCGCGGTGAATTTCTCCGGGAACTTGAGGAACTCGACGATCTCGGTCAGCTCCTGCTTGGCCTCCTCCACGCCGGCGACATCGTTGAAGGTCACGGCCGGCTTGTCGCCGCTCAGCAGGCGAGCTCGACTACGGCCGAAGGAGATTGCCTGGTTGTTGCCACTCTGGGTTTGGCGAAGCATGTACCACATGAATCCACCGATGACCAGGAAGAGGATGAGGTTCGGGAGGACGACCGAGAGCAAGAGGTTCGAGGAGCTCGGCTGCTCGGTGTTGAAGCTGACGTTGTCCTCGAGCAGCTTGGTCTCGATCTGGTAGGTGTCGCGGAACGTCGTCTTGTAATGGGTGCCGGCGTTGTCGGTCCAATCGACCTCGGTGCCATTGCCCTTGATGGTGGCCTGCTTGACGTTGTGGTCGTCTGCCGCCTGAATCAGCTCGGAGGTTGTTTTGTCGGTCGGCGCCGCGATCGTGTTGAAGCTCTTGTAGCTTGCCCAGATGATCGCCAGCAAACCAGCGAGCAGGATGAAGTAAAAGATGTTGCGGTTTCGGCCTCTCATGGCCACGTTATCTTAACACCGGGTTTTTAAGAAACCTGTTAGCCAATATGATGTAGAACGAGTTCAGCTGCGCTCTATTTCGAGATGAAGCTGGCGACGGGTCGCAGGCGTGACGCGCTTGCCCTCCGCGATCGTTACACCGGGGATCCAGACGATCTCTTCGCCGTCTGAAACCAGTGGCAGCGTGTCGCGAAGATGTCGCGGAACGTGGGCGTCGACCAGGATGTCCTGAAGGCGTTTTGGCTGCGCGAGCCCTAACGGGCGCATCCGGTCGCCCGGTTTGCGGCTGGCGAGCGAGAGCGGAAGCCGGACGCGGTCGGCGTCGAGGTGACCGACCTGGTCGCGGGCCTTGAAGGTCGCCCGGTCGCAGCTGCAGGCTTTGACGGCAAGGCGTGGCGGTGAGGGCGACGGGGTGGCAGCCGGGTTGGGCACGGTTGGCGACTCGCCGCCGCGCAGGCGCTCGACCTCGAGAAAGCCCGCGTCGGGGACGAGCCGGCGGATGGCACGCCGTTGCAGCGCCGGTGGCAGCGCCGCGAACGCCTCGCGGTTGGTCGCGATGTCGTCCGGGAGGTCGGCCAGCTGTGCCTCGATGAAGCGGTCTTCCTCGCTCAGGATGTCGGCGGTGCGCGCCAGCAAGTCGCGGGCCGCCGGATCGAAGGCATCGATCGCCGGCATGAGCTGCTGCCGCAGGCGGTTGCGCGTGAAGCGCGGGTCGTCGTTGGTGGGGTCGCGGACGGGCGTCAGGTGGAGCTGCGCCAGGTAGGCCTCGATGTCGGTCCGCGAAATGTCGAGCAGCGGGCGGGCCAGGTCGCCGTCGCGACGGCGCATCGCGCCCAGGCCTTTCGAGCCGCTGCCCCGGAGAAGGTGGAGGAGCAGCGTTTCGACCTGGTCATCCTGCGTGTGACCGAGGGCGATGGCGGTGCTGTTGGTCTCGGCGGCGGTTTGCCGGAGGAAGGCGTAGCGGGCGGCGCGGGCTGCGTTCTCCGTGTGCGGGATGTCGTCCGCGGCGCGGGCAGTTCGGAAGTCATATCCCCAGGTTGACGCCATCGAGGCGACGAAGTCGCGGTCGGCTCGACTCTCGGCGCGCCAGCCATGGTCGAAATGCGCGACGGTGAGGTGCAGCGGAAAGGCCGGCACGATTTCGCGCAGGACCGACAGCAGGGCAAGCGAATCCGGGCCGCCTGATACGGCGACGAGGACACGCTCTCCCGCGTCGAAGACGTGGTGCAGCGTGATCGCGATGACGACGCGTCTGGGAAGCATCACGGGAATGGCGGAGGCAAGGATCGAACTTGCGACATACCGGGTATGGGCCGGTTGCTCTACCACTGAGCTACTCCGCCCGAGCATCGGTTAGTTTAGCAAGGATGTCGCCGTCATTCGCCGAAATCGCACCGCTCTACGACGCGTTGCGGCCGCTCTCCTCCGGCGATCGCGCGCGCCTCGACGCGTTGCTGATTGAGGCCGACCTGCAGGCCGGGGACCTGGTGCTCGAGGTCGGGTGTGGTACCGGGCGGTTGACCCTGCCGCTGGCGGCTGTCACGCCCGCACGGGTCATGGGGGTGGACTCCGAAACCAAGATGCTGGATGTCGCCCGCGCCAAGGATCGCGCGGGCCGGGTGGAGTGGCTTCGGGGCAGCGCCTACCGCTTGCCGGTCGGCGATGGCGAGGCGGCGCTGGTGCTGATGGTGATGGTGGTCCACCTGTTGCGCCAGCGGGTGCGCGCTTTTTCAGAAACGCGACGAGTGTTGCGGCCGGGCGGACGGCTGAGTGTGTGGACTTTCACGCCGCGTCACGTCGAAGAGTTCTTTTTGAATGCCTACTTCCCCAGCATCGCGGTGATCGACCGTCCGCGCTTTCCTCCGGTGGAGAGCTTGACCTCGGAGCTGCGCCGCGCCGGCTTTGCCGACGTGGGAGTCGAGGTGCGCGAGGAACCGCGCCGGATCAATATCGCCGAGGTGGTCGACCGCGTACGCGGCCGTTATATCTCGACCCTCAGCCTGCTGCCGCCGCTCGAGTACCGGCTGGGGTTGCAGCGGCTGGAGGAGATGCTGGCCCAGGACCGCTCGATCACGCTCACACAGCGATCGGAGTGGGCGATCTTCACCGCGGGGGCATAGCGATAGCCGGCTCCGGCGTGGAAAGGGGGCGTGTCCTGAAAGACGCCCCCGGTGTGGAAAGGGTGGCGTGTAAAAAGAAGAGGAGCCCCGGTGGGCTCCTCAATGATTTCTTGGTTGCGGCGGCGAGATTCGAACTCGCGACCTTCGGGTTATGAGCCCGACGAGCTTCCACTGCTCCACGCCGCGCGCAGCCTCTCCTTCGAGGCGAGATCGTCATTCTAGGCGCGTCACATTCGCTGCGTCAAGCCGGCGTCCCGGCGGGCGCTAACTGCCCTCCGGGGCTACTTGAAGCGGCCGCCTCGCTTCGCTTCGATGTTGCGCTTGATGTCGAGCAGGCGCTCTTCGCTCGTCTTCAGGAACTTCGAGAGTTTCTCCTCGAAGACCGGGTCGGCGCCTTCCGGCAGCTCGCGCTTGCCTCGGCCGCCACGCCGATAGGACCGCGGCAGCACCGGGGCCGACATCCCGGCCGGACCATCCGCCACGGCCGCCTGCTTCAACGAAAGGTCCATCTTCCCATTGGTCGCATCCACATTGAGGACTTTGACCTTGACCTTGTCGTTCATCTTCACGTGGTTGTTGACATCGCGGACGTACTCGTTCGCGATTTCCGAAATGTGAACCAACCCCGTCCCCGCCCCTTCGATTTGTACGAAGGCCCCGAAGTTCGTAATCCCCACGACCGTCCCGTCCACCACCGTCCCTGGCGTCACTGCCACCTAACCCGCAGACCCTCCTAATGCCATAAATTCCTCCACCAGTCCTCGATCGCGCCGATCACGCCGCCGTCATGCTTCGCCACTGATCCCCGAATCGCGGGACTCGACGCTACCCGTGGTGCGGCCGATGTCCCCACAGCCGCCGGCGATGCCGAGTCACTGGGCTTAACGATGACATAAACCTGCTCGCCGGGTCGGGCGAAGCCCGCTTTGCGCGCGGCCTCCTCCATGGCAGCCGGCGATCCGCCGACGGCGAGCTGCGTTCTCGTCTGCTCGTTGGAAGCGGCCAATTGCGCGTTTCCGTCACGCAAGGCCTGCACCTCGTGATTCAGCCGCAGGTTCAACATCAGCTCCGATCCGAACGCCCACACTCCCCATAGAACAATCGCGGCCACGACGATCCAGATCAACCGATCGGGCGCAGCGATGTGAACCTTTGCGCGGGAGGCTTTGGGTTCGGAGGTGCTCAAGACGTGATCTGGAACTCTTGGATGATCAAGCCAGCCCGAAAACGGACAGATTATAGGGACGCCCCACGGCCTTGGCAAGGCCGCCAACTCGCTTTCGCGTCATCGTTTGCGCTTGGCGGCCTCCCAGTAGCGATCAAGTTCCTCGATCGGAAGATCCTTGAGCGCCCGCCCATCGGCGCCGACAGCCTGCTCCATCATTCGAAAACGCGCCTCGAACCGCCCGGTTGTACCGCGCAGGGCATCCTCCGGATTGATACCCAGCTTGCGGGCGACGTTCACCATGGTGAACAGGAGGTCACCGAACTCCGCCTCCCGTTCCTCAACGGTCGACGCGTGGCGCAGCTCCTCCAGCTCTTCCCGGATCTTGTCGAGGGCGCCCTCGACATCGGGCCAGTCGAAGCCGACGTTGGCCGCCCGCCGCTGTAGGGACCAGGCCCACTGGAGGGCGGGCAGCGACCGCTGCACACCGTCGAGCGCCGACTCGCGGCCATATTCCTTGGCCTTGAGCGCTTCCCAGTTTCGAACCACCTCGTCGGAGCCGCTGACCACGGTCGACCCGAACACGTGCGGATGGCGCCGAACCAGCTTCTCGCGAACGGCGTCGGCGACCTCGCCGAGCGTGAAGTCACCCGCCTCCTCAGCGATCAGCGACTGCATCAGGACCTGCAGCAACACATCGCCCAGCTCCTCGCGAAGCTTGGGGATCGACGTCTCGTCGATCGCCTCCAGGACTTCATACGCTTCCTCGAGCATGGTCGCGCGCAGCGAGGCGTGTGTCTGCTCGCGGTCCCAGGGACAGCCGTCAGGCGCGCGCAGCCGCCGCACGACCTCGACCAGCGCCGCCAGCCGCTCGGTGTCGTCAGCCATGGCCCGTCACCGCCAGCACCGGTCGCAGCCCGGCATCCCGGCCAGCCGCGCGCAGCCAGGGAAGGCTCATCAGGATGAAACCCACGCCCACCACCGCCGACGCCACGAACGGGACCGCGACCCCAAGCCCGAACAGCCCGCCGCCGAGCAGCGCGCCCACCGCCTTGGCCGCGGTTTCCGCCGTGCCGACGGTGCCGGCCGCCCGACCGCGCTGGTCGGGGGACACCGCGCTCATCAGGAAGGCGTTGATCGCCGGCTCGGCAAACGCGGCCGCGGTGGCCTCGACGACGCCGACCCCGATTACCGCCGGCACGCTATGCAGCAACGGATAGATCGGGGCCATCAAGCAGCTGGTAGCAGTCGACCCGGCGCCCAGCCAACGCCGGTCCATGCGGTCGGCTGCCCAGCCGGCCAGCGGCGCGGTCAGCACGAGCGGCAGTGCGAATAGCGAAAACGACAACCCGACCTCCCAGTCGGTGGCGCCGATCGCCTTCATGAAGAGGCTCCAGACCACGTTGTACACGCCGTAAAGGAATCCGATCCCGATCGACAGCATCACCAGGCCACGCACCGCGGCGACGCCAGCGCGCAGCACTTCACGTGACGGGGCGAGTCCAATCGGCTGCGGGGACGTCACCGGCAGCCGGCGGGGATCCAGCGCAAACGCGACCACCACCGCCGCGAGCAGCATGGCGAGCCCGGTCGCTTCGAACACCGTGACCCGCCCGAACACGGCGAGTAGACCGCCGAGCGCCGGACCAAAGATCAGTCCGCCCGTGTCCGCCCCCGACAGCCAACCGTAGGCGATGCCACGCTCGCCTTCCGGCACCAGGTCGGCCACCACCGCACGCGAGCCCGGGCGAAAGGCCGCCGCGCCCAGACCCTGGATGAAGCGCAACGCGATCAGCCAGCCAATCGACAATGGCAGGGCGAAGGCCGCAATCGCGATTCCGGCTACCACCAGCCCGCCGATCATCAGCGGGGCTCGGCCGAAGCGGTCGGAAAGCCGGCCCGCCGGGTACTGGCCGATGAACTGCGCGACCAGGTTCGCGCCCACCACCACGCCCACCAGCGCGTAGGAGCTCCCGCGCTCGCGCAGGAAAAGCGGCAGGATCGGAAGGACGGAGCCGACACCCGTACCAACCAGGAAAACGGCGCCAATGACGCCCCAGAGCGCGGTTCGCCGCGCGCGCCTACCCGTCGACACGATAGGCGCTGGCCTCGACCTCCACCAGCCACTTGGGATCGAGGAAGCCCCTCACTCCGACCAGCGTGGTCACCGGCTTGATCGCGCCGAAGACCTCACCGTGCGCGCGGCCGATCTCGCGCCAGCGACGCGGGACAGTCGTGAAGATGCGGGTGCGGGTCACATCATCGAAGCCGGCGCCGACCCCGGCGAGCGCCTCGCCGATGACGCGCAAGCACTGCCGCGTTTGTTCGTAGACGTTGCCGTCGCCCACGGTCGACCCGTCGTCGGCGGTCGGCGCGCATCCGGATATTTCGATCACGGGGCCCACGCGCACCGCGCGCGCGTAGCCGACGATACGCTCCCACTTGCGACCGGTCGTGACCACGTGTCGTGGTTCCACGGCCACCACTCTAAACGGCGACCGCGACTCTTCCGAGCCGTTCGATCTCGCCCAACACGTCGATCAGGCGCTCTTTCCACTGCGGCCCGGCCTGGGTGAGCGAGATCCGGACTTTGCCGAAACGCACGTAGAGGATCGAGCGGAACTGGGCTTCGAGCCGGCGCTCGTCGCCGTTCCAACCGGCCGGCAGTCGCATGACGAGCCAGTCGCCATCGGTCTCAACCGCCGCGACCCCGGCGGCACGCGCCAGCCGCTTGACGCGCAATGCATAAAGAAGGTTGCGCACCGGCGCGGGCAGCTTGCCGAATCGATCCACCAGGTTGCGCTCTGCGGTCGCCAACCCTTCCTCGTCCTCGATCTCGGCGAGGTCGTGGTAGACCTGCAGCCGCAGTTTCTCATCGGGCACGTATTCCTTCGGGAGAAAGTGTTCGATCGGCAGGTCGAGCGTGAGTCCGGCCGGCATCTCGACCGGCATTCCGGTCTTCTGCGACTCGACCGCCTCGCGCAGCATCGAGTTGTAAAGCTCCAGGCCGACGGACGCGATTGCCCCATGCTGCTCGACGCCCAGCAGGTTCCCCGCGCCCCGGATCTCGAGGTCCTTGAGCGCCAGCTTGAATCCGGAGCCGAGGTCATGGAGTTCGGCGATGACGTCGAGCCGTTTGTCGGCGTTCTCCGTATGTGACTTCAGCGGGTTGTAGAGGAAATAGGCGTAGGCGCGCTGGCCCGCGCGTCCAACACGGCCTCGCAACTGATAGAGCTGGGCCAGGCCCATGCGATGCGAATCGACCACCACGATGGTGTTCGCGTTCGGGATGTCCAATCCTGATTCGATGATGGTGGAGCACACCAGCACGTCGGCCTCGCCTTTGATGAACTTCACCATCACGTCGGCCAGGGTGGTCTCCGGCATCTGCCCATGACCGACCAGCACGCGCGCCTGCGGCACGAGCCGCTTCACCCGCTCCTCAGCCTTCTTGATCGTCTGCACCCGGTTGTAGACGTAGAACACCTGGCCGCCTCGCTGCAGCTCGCGCTGGATGACTTCCTTGATCAGGTCGTCGTCGTCGGCAGTCACGAAGGTCTTGATCGGCAGCCGCTCCTCCGGCGGCGTCTGGATGACGGACAAATCGCGGATCCCCGCGAGCGCCATATGCAGTGTGCGCGGGATCGGGGTTGCCGAAAGCGAGAGGACGTCCACGGAGGCGCGCAGTTGCTTGAGCTTCTCCTTCTGCATCACACCGAAGCGCTGCTCCTCGTCGAGGATGACCAGCCCGAGATCCTTGAAGCGCACGTCCTTCTGCAGCAGGCGATGGGTGCCAATCACGACGTCGACTTCGCCGATCTGCAGCCGGCGCAGGATGTCGGTCGCCTCCGCATCGGAGCGAAAGCGCGACAGCATGTCGACTTTGACCGGGAAGGACTGAAACCGCTCGCCAAAGGTCAGGAAATGCTGCTGCGCCAGGACCGTGGTCGGCACGAGGATGGCGACCTGTTTCCCGTCCATCACGGCTTTGAACGCGGCGCGTACCGCCAGCTCCGTCTTGCCGAAACCGACGTCGCCGCACAGCAGCCGGTCCATTGGACGCGAGTCCTCCATGTCGGCCTTGATCTCCTGCATGACACGGATCTGGTCCGGCGTCTCGTCGTAGGGGAACGACTGCTCGAGCTCCTGCTGCCAGGGCCCGTCCTCGGAAAAGGCGTGGCCCTCGACCAGCTGCCGCTTGGAGTACAGGTCGAGCAGGTCGTGCGCGACCGCTTCCACCGACTCGCGCACCTTGCGTTTGGCCCGATCCCAGTCGCCCGAACCGAGGCGCTGCAACCTGGGGGCCGCATCGCCGCCGCCAACGTATTTCTGGATTCGATCCAGGTGCTCGACCGGCACGAACAGCTTGTCGCCGTCGGCGTACTCGAGCTGCATGTACTCGCGTTCCTGGCCGTCGTCCCCCATCAAGCGCATGCCGCTAAAGCGCCCGATACCGTGATCGACATGAACGATCAGGTCGCCCGGCTCGAACTCCAGGTCCCAGCTGGCCGAGCGTGCTCGGACGACCCCGCGCCGGACCCGCTGCCGCAGTCCGCCGAAGAGGTCGGTGTCGCCGTAGACCTCCAGCTGCTGCGCTGGGATGCGGAAGCCCTGCGCCACCGGCTGATTGCCAAGCACCACCAGGCCAGGGGACAGTGGCGTTTGTGACCAGAGAAAGAGACCACCTGCGGGGTAGACATCGCGATCTTCGAGCAGCTCGCGAAGCCGTCGTTCCTGCTGCGTCACGATCAGGACGCGCGATTTTGCGCGCGCGTCCGTCCGCACCCGGTCAGAAAACGCATCGATGCGGCCGGCGTAGGCATCGACCGCTTCGAACCCCAGGTCGATGGTGCCCAGGTCAGCGCCCCGTGCGATTTCGAGCCGCCGCCATCCGAGCACGGCCTGGCGCAGGCTCTGGATCGCGACCAACCCCGAACGCAACCCCTGCGGCAACTCGCCGCGGTCGATCTCGACTCCAACCAGCTCCTGCAACTCCTGCTCGCGCTGCCCCGCCTGCGCCAGCGACCGGCGGCCGTCCATCGACACGATCAGCGCGTCCGGCGGTAGATGGTTCAACAATGTCGGCTGCGCTGGATCGAGATAGGATTGAAAGCCCTCGATGCCATCGAAGTAGGCGCCCGATCGGACCCGCTCGATGTCCGCCAGCCATTGGTCGCGCACCTCCGGCAAGGTGTTGGTGAAGTCGAGCTGCCGCAACGCAAGGTCGGCCGCGGCGACCGAGTCGGCAGTCAGGACCAGTTCCGCGGCGGGAAGAATCCGCGCCGTCGCGATGCTGCCCACCGAACCCTGTGACTCGACCTCGAACTCGCGAAGCGACTCGAGCTCGTCGCCAAAGAACTCCGCGCGGAGTGGCCGCCGCCGGTCTGGCGGGAACATGTCGAGGATGCCACCGCGCAGGCTGAACTCTCCCCGCGCCTGGACCAGCGCCTCACGCCGGTAGCCAAGGGTCGTCAGCCGGTGCAACAGGTCGTCGAGCGAGTAACTCTCGCCCGGCGTCGCGGTGAAGGTCCAGCGTTTCAACGCCTCGAGCCCGAGCGTCGGCCGGGTCATCGCGGCCCAGGAGGTGAAGCAGACCACCGGCCCACCGCGGCCGAGCGTGTCGATCGCCTCCAGCCGGCGCCGCACGGTTTCCTCATCGGGTGCAAGGCGGTCGAATGGCAGAGTTTCCACCGCCGGAAACACGACCGTGCGCACGTCCTCGCGAAACCACGCGCCCGCCTCCTGGAACGACCCTTCCGGGTCGGACACCAGTGCGAGCACCGGCCGCCGCGCGCGGATCGCTAGCCACGCAGCAAACACCGGCAGGGCGCTCGACGGAACGCCATATGCCTCCAGGCTGCCGATGGGCGCGTTCCACCATCCCTCGAGCCGGCCGCGGGCCGGGAGGCGGTCGATCAATTCGAACAGCGTGTCCGTCATCGACGTCGAACCATGCAAAAATGCGCCCGCGGCACCAAGCCGGGGCGTTCGCAGGTCAGCTTACCATCGGTTCCGGCGCTCGAAACCCGAGAAGGCCGCTCCGGCGTGCAAACGCGGGCGTGCTCGTTAGCTCGGGCTATGCAGTCGCAAATCCGTAGTCGAGCAACGACGCAGCCTCGTTAAAGATATTCGGCGACCCCATCACCACCACCAGCAGGTGGCGGCCGCCTCGACTGGCGGTGGCGATCAGGCAGCCGCCCGCCCGTCCGGTCCAGCCCGTTTTCAGCCCGGTCGCGCCGGGATAGGTGCGGATCAACTGGTTCAGGTTGTAGAGCGCATAGGCGTGGTGGGTCGCGGTCGCGGGGATGGTGAGGCTCGGCATCGACGCGATCGCAGCCACCACTGGAAACCGCGTGGTCAGCTCGATCGACGCCTTGGCGAGGTCGGCCGCCGAGGTGTACTGACCCGGGTCATCGAGCCCGATGGGATTGACGAAGTGGGTATCGACCAGGCCAAGCTGCGCGGCCTTCGCGTTCATCAACGCCATGAAGGTCGCGCGTGGCATGGCCGCCTCCGCCAGTGTGATGGCGGCGTCATTGCCCGAGTTGAGAAACAAACCGTAGAGCAGCTCGCGCACCGTCAACCGCTCGCCCGCACGCAGTCCCATCCGCGTCGAGTCCCAGGGAAGTTGATTGATCGACACCGGAACCGTGACCACCTGGTCGAGGCCCAGGTGCTCGAGCGCCACCAGCGCGGTCGCGACCTTCAACAGGCTGGCCGGCGCACGGCGGCCGTGGGCGTCGAGCTGGTAGAGCACGCCGCCGGTGTCGAGATCCAGGATGATGGCCGACCGGGCCTTGATGACCGGCGGCGCCGGCGCCGGCGCAACCAGTTGGTAGACCTGGACCGGCTGCACCGCCGCACCGGTTGCGGGAAGGCTCGATCCGGCCACGACCGGCCCGAGGAGCGCGAGCAGCAGCAGCCAGATCCCCATCCGCGCACCACAGAACCACGCGCGACGGGTTCACGCAAGGGCCGTTTTGACCAACGACACGGCATCCATCCAGCGCGGGTCGCCGTTGTCGGCGCGCCAAAGCCAGTACTCGCTCCCCCAGAGCAGGATCGTCTCCACGCCGATCCCGACCAGGCGGTTCACCAGTTCCCCAATCGCCTCGGGCCGAATGGTCAGGGGATCGGCGAGCGTTTGCCGCCGCGCTTCCCATGGCTCCGCCTGGGCCTCGGTCACCCAGAAACGCTTGCCTTGCTCCCTCGCGATTCGCTGCCAAAACGCCACGCTGGCCAGCTGGTCCGGCGCCGCCTGGGCGACACGCTCGCCGCCACTCGCATCCCGCCAGCCGATCGACCGGTAGACATCCAGCCCGAGTACGTCCCCCCGCTGCAGGACGGATAAAGCTTCGCGCTCGGCGGGGAGGATCAAGCCCAGCCGGCGCCTCCATCGCGACTGGTCCCGACTCGACGAGCGATCCAGGCTTTCGTCGAAGTGCGCGAAGCCCGTGACCACCTGGGGCCGGTCGCGGTCCACCGATCGCACCGCCTCGGCTTCGGCTCGGACCACCGGGCGTGGGATCCACAAGGAGTTCGGCCCGGATCGGTTGAAGGGCTCGTTCTCGATCTGCCAGGCCGTCAGCGTCGGGTTGTCGCGGTACCGTCGGGCGACGTCGCGCACGTGGGCGACCGCCTCGCGCTGGACGGCAAGATCGGCTGGGTGCCTGTCCCCCGGGAGATAGAACTCCGGCCAGCCGAGCGCCTTCATCCCGACCGTGAGCAGCACCGGTTGCCTGGAACGCTCCGCCTCGCCGAGCAACCAATCGAGGTGTCCATAGCCGAACTGGGCGATCTCCCGCCAGGAGGCCGACAGGCGAACGAGCCCGAATCGCATCGCGCAGATCCGCTCGAACGCGGCGCGGTAGTCGAGCCCGAGCGCCTCGGCACGCCACCTCGCAAAGCTGGTCCCGAGGACGGCCACGGCGTCAGGTTAAGCGGCGGCTTCGGCAACGGATGCGTCGGTGTCGTCGACGTCGGCGCGCGTGCGCGGTACACGCAGCATCAGGCTGGCGACGAACCAGGCCATTGCGACCGCGATCAGGATGTCGCCGGCGCTGGCGATGCCCGGAAAGGGCGCGGGCAGGTGGAACCGATCGTCCAGCCAGGCGAAGTTGGTGTGCGCGTCCGCCAGGACGTAGGTGTTCGCCCGGTTGCCAACCTCTGTCAGCACGCCGTGCCCGTCAACCGGCATGCGGCCGCCGTTGGCGGCGCGGACGATTTCGTTGCAGTAAGCGCCGAGCGCGCCGCAGGCAACCGGCCAGACCCGCCGCCAGACGCCCCAGACGCCGGCGACCAGGGCCAGGCCGAGGGGAAGCAACCACGAGAGTGGCGACGGCACCAGGCCGCTGATCAAGAGCACGGCGCCGGCGCCGAGCAGCGGACGAAGAGGCATGGGGGTGCCGCCGGCAAACACGCGGCTCGATCGCCCGCCCAGCAGGTATCCGGCGAAGAGGCCGGCCACCGCGACCAGCGCCCCGTCGGCCACCTTCAAGGCGGCAGGTTCCAGCGTCGGGGTGCGCCAGGCGAGGGCGAGGCCGACCGCCGCCAGCTCCAGCGGGATGGCGAGCCGCCAATGCCCTGCGAACGATCGGGCGAAATCCGTCGGGGTCAAGCGGGCCTCCAGAACGCCACTGAGGACCGGCCCGAGGGCGAAGTAAACGACCATCAGTGCGGCGGTGGCCGCGACGAAGTGCGGCGTGTCGCCGAACCCGACCAGCCGGAAGGTCGCGGCCCCGATAACGGCGGCAAGCACCCACTGCGCGGTTGCCGTCAGCTGGGTCATCCAGCGCTGACCCTTGAGCAGGCTGCCGAGCGGCGCCGCCACCACCGCCACCAACACGGTGATTTCAGGATGCCGCCGGAACACGATGACGGCTGCCAGGAGGGCGATCTTCGGCAGTTCACCCCAGCTCGCATCTTCCCGCGAGCCGAGCAAGAAATCGTCGACGATGCACATCCCGATGAAGCTGATCCAGGCCCAGGGAGCCTGGTAGGGCTGGGCGGGCAGGAACCAGGCGACGATCGCGACCAGCAGCGCGAGCAGAGCTGCGGCCCAGAGGCGGGCGTGGATCGATCGTGGGCCGATCACACGTTCATGGGCGTCCACGGCTGGCCCCAGTGCAACGTGCCGCGGGGGGTCCCCTTTTGGGTGCTTTACGCTACGGGGCGATGTTCCGCCGCAAACCGGTGCCGCCGCCGCCGTCCGATCGCTGGCTGGTGATCGGCCTGGGCAACGCCGGCCGGCAATACGAACGCTCTCGGCACAACGTGGGCTTCCTGGTCGTCGACGAGCTGGCGCGCCGCTACGGCGCCCGGGTCACAGACAAAGCCGCCAAATCGCTCACGGGACGGATGCGGGTCGGCGAGCGCGAGCTGGTGCTGGCCAAACCGCAGACGATGATGAACCTGTCGGGACTGGCAGCCAAGGCGCTGCGCGCGAAATACGGCGTCCCCCTCGAGCGCACCTTGATCATCCACGATGACCTCGACCACCCGTTCGGCCGGCTGCGCATCCGCAAGGGCGGCAGCTCCGCCGGCAACCACGGCATCGACTCGCTGATCGGCTCCTTCGGCACTCCCGACTTCATTCGATTCCGGGTCGGGATCGGCCGTCCACCGGGCGACGGCGTCGACTACGTCTTGAGCCCGTTTACGGCCGATGAACAACGCCAGCTCGCGGCCATCGTCGGCCGGACCGCCGACGCCGTCCTGTTCACCGTCGAGCATGGCCTCGATCGCGCGATGACCGAGTTCAATCGGGTCTCCTGAGGAAGTAGGCCAGCACGGCCAACCCGCCCGCACCGGTCAGCGCGCCCCCGAGCCAAACCGCGGCCGACGGTCCGAAGAAGTGCGCCACGATGGCGGCGAGGACATTGCCAATCGGCGTCACCCCGATGAAGAGCATCGAGTAGAGGCTGACCATGCGACCCTGCATGCGGTCGGGCGCGCGCAGCTGTACGAGGGTGTTGGTTCCAATCGAATAGACGGCGAACGACCAGCCGATGACGAGCAGCAGGATGGTCGCCTGGGTGAAGCTCGGGACGATCACGAAGGCGAGCTCCATGGCGGCGAAGAGCAGCGCTCCGAGCACGATTCGCCGCGGCTCCAGGAGGAACCCGCCGGCCAGCGTCATCGTGATGGCGCCGATCAACGACCCAAGACCTTGCGCGGCAAAGAGGTAGCCGAGGGTGTCGGCGTTGGCGTGCAGCACCACGCGGGTGAAGAGCGGCAGCACGAGGTTGAAATTCGCACCGAAGGTGCCGGCGATCAAGAGCAGCAGGAAGAGGCCCGCCAGCGTCGGCGTGCGCGCCACGTACCGTAGGGCTTCACCGATCAGCTGGATGGCAGTCTGCGGCGGGCCAGCGGTTAGCGGCCGGCGGCGAATCGTGAGGAGCGCGACCAGTACCCCCAGGTAGCTGAAGGCATTGAGCCAGAAGCAGGCGGCGACGCCGAGCGTCGCGATCACGATGCCGCCCAGGGCCGGGCCGACAACACGGGCGAGGTTGAAGGCGATCGAGTTGAGGGCCACGGCACTGGCGAGCTCGCCACGACCCACCATCTCGAGCACGGTCGCCTGGCGCGCGGGGAAATAGAGGGCCTGATTGACGCCCAGGGTCGCGGCCAGCACCATGACGATCGGTAGCGTGATGGTGTGCGAGGCGGTGAGTACCGCATAGATCACGGCGCCCACCAGCGAGATGAGCTGCGTCAGCAGTAGTACATCGCGATGCGCGAACCGGTCGACGACCGTGCCGGCGTACAGGCCGAACAGGAGAACCGGGCCATAGCTGAAGGCACCAAAAAGGGCGAGGGCGAGGGCCGAGTCGTGCGAGAGCTGCAGCACCAGCCACGCGGCCGCCACCGATTGCATCCAGGTGCCCACGACCGACAGCGCCTGGCCGACGAAGTAGCGCCGGAATTCGGGGTACTGAAGAGCGGAGACCTGCAGAACGGCGCGACGGCGCGGCTCTACGGTAGTAGAAGCGGGTGGAATGGCATCAGTTTACTTCGGTGTGCGACCGGCTTTAGGCACTCAGACTGCGGCCAGCGCTTGCGTCAACTCTTTGAACTGCACCGCGGCCGGACCCTGCGGTTGCTGGACGACGATCGGCAGGCGACGCTTGCTCGCCGCCGAGAACTCATCGCGCTGGTAAAGGATCATCGCCGCCGCCTCCATCTTCAGGGCGGCGGCCACCTCGGTGCGACTCAGCTGCAGGCTGCCGTGCGGGTTCGAAATCGCCAGCCGGATGCGATGACTGAGGATGCCGGTCGACCGCAGACGATCGAGGAATGACCCGGTCAATTCGACGCAGATAATTTCCGGCTCGACCACGATGCAAATCACATCAGCCTCGCGCAGCAGCGGCGGGGCGAACGGCGACGGCTGATTGCCCAGGTCGACCACGATCACTTCACCCAGACCGCGCAGTGAGGTCGCGAAGTCGCTGATGGCGTCGGGGGAAACGTCACGATACGCCGACCCACGACGCACGCCAGGAAGCAGTTGAAACGGGATCTGTGTGTTGTGCATCAGGTAACTCGAAAGGCGGTGAGCGCTGGCACCGGTGGCCAGGACCTCGCCCCACGCCCAGCGGTCGGGCGCCTCGATGTTCAGCATGCTGCCCAACGTCCCGACCGGCACCGCGAGGTCCGCCAGCACTACGGCATCTGCGGCTTTGCCGATGGCCTGTGACGCGGCCAGGTTGATCGCGATCGTGCTGGTGCCGATGCCGCCCTTGGCACCGGCGACGACGGTCAGCCGTCCCCGCGCCTGCGATCCCTGCTGGCGGAGTCGATCGGCGCGATCGATCATCCCCTTGATACGGGTGATCAGCTCGCGCGACTCGACCGGCTTCACCAGGTAGTCGTCGGCGCCGAGCTCGAGCGCCCGGATCTTCCCGTCGACGCCATCCAGTGCGGAGAGCACGACGATCTGCGTCCCCGCGCCCGCCGGACCTTTGCGGATTCGCTCACACACCGAGTAACCGTCGACCTCCGGCATCATGAGGTCGAGGAGCACGAGGTCGGGACGCTCTTTCTCGACCAGTGCGATGCCCTCATTCCCACCGGCGGCCACGTGCACCTCGAAGCCCGCCGTCCCGAGCAGCGTCTGGAGGTAGAAGCGATTGGGCGCCTCGTCGTCGATGACCGCGATCCGCGCCGTCACGGATATGTAACCCCGATCCCCTCCCCCGCTTGCGGGGCAGGGATCAGGTGGCGAGCCCGAGATACTCCAGGTCTCGAACGATCAAGCCGTCCTCGAGATCGATGACGCTGACCGACGGCTGGCGAACTCGGCCCGCGGGACCGGTGAAGGTCCACTCCCCGATCACGACCACGGTCTCACCCTCGGTGACCATCCGTTCGATCTCGAAGCGCACGTCCGGCGCTCGCGCGACCGCCTGCCGGCTGAGGAGGACGAAGGCGTCGCGCCCCAGGATGGGCTCCGGCACGCCTGGGGTCCGATGCACCACGTCCGGGTGCAACCGGCCGGCGAATCCGTCCCAGTCCCTCGCCTGGAGTGCCTCGAGCGCACCCTTCACAACCTCCGCGGCGGAGGTCACGAGAGGTGGAAGATGTGACGCGCGAACAGGAGGATGCCGACCACCGCAGCCCCGGCGGCGGCCATCAGGACGGCGGCGGCCGCCACGTCCTTGGCCCGCCCGATCATCGGGTGATGCTCCGGCCAGGCGTAATCGATCAGCACCTCGAGCGCGGTGTTGAAGAGTTCGGCGGCAATTACGACGGCAAAGCAAAGGACGAGTCCGACGAACTCGATCGCCGAGAACCGAAGCAGCAAGGCCCCGACCAGCACGACGGCCGCGGCGATGAAATGCACCCGCAGGTTCGCTTGGGTGGAAAGCGCCCAGGCGATGCCGCGGCCAGCATGACGAAAGCTATACAGCGTTCGCCGAAGGTCCACCCGACGCGCCCGGCTGGGGCTGCCAATCCGTTCCGCCTCGAACTCCGCGTCGGAGCGCGGCGTCATGGTGTGGCCTTGAGGATCCGGTTGGTGAGGGTGGTCATCGCGGCCTCCTCGTCTGATTCGGCGTGGTCATAGCCAAGCAGATGCAGGAAGCCGTGCACAGCGAGCAGGCGGACTTCGTCGTTGACCGGGTGATGCGCGGTGCGCGCCTGCTGCCGGGCGCGTGGCAAGGAAATCACGATGTCACCCAGCCAGTGCTCGGTACCCGGGGGCGCTTGGAAGCGCTGGTCGACGGGCTTTTCCTGTGCGGCGAACGCGAGCACGTCCGTCGGCTCGTCGAGTCCCCGATATCGTCGGTTGTATTCCTGGAGATGCGCATCACCCGTGAGCGTCAGCACCGTCACCGTCTCGTCGGGGATCTTGAGCATCCGCGCCCCGGCCTGCAAGACGTTCTCGAGCCCAGCCAGATCCACGCCGGCGGCCAGCGAAGCCGGACCCCAACGGCTCATCTGGATGAGCACGCGAGTATCGTAACCGGGCTGCGGGTCGGCTACGCGGTTGGCTTGCGGGAGTCGCGGTCGGTCCGACCCGCCAGGTAGCGGATCCCGATCAGGCCGCCCGCCAGTAACACCCAGACCAGCAGGATCCAATCCTGCGGAACCTCTGACCGCCGGCCGAGGTCGGCGGCAAGCGCATCGCTGAGAATGAAGGCGCCGATCAGCAGCAGGCCGCCACCTTCCATTCGAGTCCGCGTCTTGCCGGGATCCTCGCCACGGCGAAGGAACTTGGGAACCCTGCCGAAGCCGATCATCGAGATGGCGGGGATGATCACGGCAGCCGCCGCCACGTAGGCAAGCACGATGACCGAGCCCGAAAGTACCACTGCATACATATCGCAATCAGGGGAGCAACATTGCGCCAGTCTTTCTCCGTCCCCCGCCTGCGGCGGGCGGGTGGGGAGGGCCTTCTAAGACGTACTTGGGCGTGGCCTGGCCGCGGGCCTCGGCAATGGGATCGTCTTGTCGTCGGCGTCGAGCGTGCCGTCATGGCCGCCTCCGGTGGTGTCGACCGCTTCGCCGGCCTTCGCCGTCTCTTGCACCGCGGCGGGGTACTCGATCCGGGCATGGTAAATGCTGACCACCATGTTGGACATCGCCTCCTCTACCAGGTGGAGGTCACGAAAGGAGAGGTCGCAGTCATCGAGCTGACCATCCCGGACGAACCCCTGGATCATCCGGTGCACGTGATCGCGGATGCCTTCGGTGCTGCGATCCTTCAGGGTGCGGGCCGACGCCTCGATGGTGTCGGCGATCATCACGATCGCCGCCTCCTTGGAACGCGGCCGCGGGCCCGGATAGCGGAAGTCATCCTCGCGAACATCGAGTCCCTGCTCGAGCGCCTGGCGGTAGAAGTAGCGCTTTACCGTGGTGCCCTGGTGCTGCTGCACGATTTCACGAATCGCCGTCGGAAAGCGGTATTGCTTGAGCAGCTCGACGCCCTCGGTGACGTGCGCGTTGAGGATGTCGGAGCTCGTGGTCGGCGACAGGTTCTCGTGGATGTTGCCGATGTCCGCCTGGTTCTCGACGAAGAAATGCGGCCGGCGGATCTTGCCGATGTCGTGGAAATAGCAGCCGACCCGCGCCAGTACCGGGTTGGCGCCGACCGCCTCGGCTGCCGTCTCCGCCAGGTTGGCGGCCACGATCGAGTGGTTGTAGGTACCCGGCGCGCTCACCATGAGCCGCTTCAGCAGCGGGTTGTTAGGGGTCATCAACTCGAGCAGCTTCATGGGCGTGATGACCCGCGTGATCTCTCCCAGGAACGGCAGCAGGCCGGCAGCGATCAGGGCCGACAGCAGGCCGTTGACCAGCGCGACCGTGCCGATGGCCATGATCTCATCGAGCGACTGATGACGCTCGATCAGGGAGAGCGAGACCAGGGTCACGAACTGGGCGACGGCCACCAGGATGCCGGCGGTCACCCACTGCCCGAGCCGCTCGAGGCGGTGCACGTAGATCGACCCGATGGCGCCACCGAGGAAGCCGACAAGGGTGAGCGGCAGGACGTTATCCGCGATGATGCCGGTCAGCAAGCCCACCGCGAGGGCGACGATGATGCCGAGGCCGGTGTCCATCAAGGCCGCGACCAGCATGGCCACCGCCGCCATCGGCACCATGTACTGCGCGTTGGGATTGAGCGGCACCACCACCTTGGCGACAACCAGCAGCACCAGCATCAGCCCCCCCAGGGTGGCGAGTTGTCGCGGATCGCGCAGAATCGCGGGCCGAAACTGCCCCAGGTATCCGAGCGCCACCGCGAACAGGATGATGACCAGCATGAAGACGGCCAGGATGCGAGCCCAGTCGGTGGTCGGCGCCAGCAGCCCGACCGCCTGTGCCTCTTCGAGCTGGAAGGGCGTGACCTGGTCGCCGTAGCGGATGATCGTCTGCCCCTGGCCGATGGTGACGAAGACCGCCGGGATGGCGTCTCGCGCCTGCTGCCGTTTCAGCTCGGTTTCGGCCTGCAGGAAGTTCACCTTGAGGTGGGCGCGGACCAACGTGGTCACCGTCGATGCGCCGGTGGCGTCGAGGTGAAGCGCCGCCGCCCGGGTCTGGGCCGAGTCACGGGCGCTGTTCAAGGTGTCTGCCTTGATGCCGTTGCTTTCCAGCTGCTGCAGGATGTCGCCCGCGCTCTTGAAGATCGTAGCCACCGTCCCCTCGTCCGCCTGAAGCAGGTACTGCCGCTGGGCATCGTTGAGCTGTGGTTCCAGCAGGCTCAGCTGTGCCGACCGGTCGGGCCCGGAGCTCGACGATGCGCGCATCTCAGCGACTTTGGTGGCGAGCGAATCGATCGCCTGTCGCTGCTGACTGCTGACCGATCCGTCGAACTGGTCCGGAACTTGCGCCTCAGCCGCGGTCCGCGCCTCATCACGCCTGGTCTGACTCTCATAGCGGACTGAGCGTTGCGATACCACGTCCTGGCTGGACACGTCACCCGCATGAAGGTTCAGCCGGTTGGGCAGAAAGTTCTGAGCGACCACCAGCGCGGTGGCGAGCGCCAGCACCAGGGTGATGGCCGCCGAGCGCACGTAGGGCGGCCAGCGCCGACCAGCGCCAAGGTGTCCGAGCCGGAGATCGCGCGCGAACAGACGCCCGCGCCGGCGGAGTTGATCGATCGCTGAGGAGCCGCGCTGCCTCATATCTTCACCAGGATCGCCTCTGCCTTTCGGCGGGTCGGATTACGTGGTGCGAGCCCGCCGCTTGCGCGCCGCTGCGATCTTCTTTTTGCGCTTTACGCTGGGCTTTTCGTAGTGCTCGCGCCGACGGACTTCCGAGAGGACACCGTTCTGCTTGATCTTCTTGTTGAAGCGGCGAAGGGCGCTCTCAAAGGTCTCATTCTCGCGAACCTTGATCTCCGACAACTGGATTGCACCCCCTCTGCCTGGAGCCCATATTGCGCAGAAGTATAGCCGCGCTCAAGTTTAGGCGTCAACACAAACATGGCACCGCCGGGGTGCGCGGAAGTGACGGGCCACCGACGGCGACGTCCCGGCGCTTGACCGCCCCGGTACGAGCCGGTAACGGCCGCCATCCGACATCGATGGCCGGCATTTATCCGGCGTTCATTCTTCCAGAGGATCCGGTCCTCAAGGAGGCCCAGCGTAATGTTCACGATCCTGACCACGTGGATCAGCGAACGGATCATCACCGTCACCGCGGTGAGCGTGCTGACCGTCGCCGCTGTCCCCACGACCCTGATCATCGTTTCGCACGATGATCACAACACCGTCGCCGTGATCCAGCCCGCCGACGAGCACTCGAAGGTCGTGCTGGTCAGCGCGGTGAAGAAAGCGGGTGATGACCTGATCACAAAGCTGAACACCAGCGAGTCTTCGTGCGCCACGCAGGTGACGCAGGCCGTCTCGACCTCGAAAGTGTCTGCCAAGCTCCAGCCTCAACTGACCAAGGCCAAGTCGCAGATCCATGGCAGCGTCGCGCCGATCGTGGCCGCCATCAAGAACGACGAAACCCGCTTCGCCAACCTGAAGTTCGTCACGCCCCAGGATGAGGAGAACGAGCTCGCCGAGTTCAACACGATTGCGATCATCGCCCTCGGCGATGCCCACTCGACGGGCACCATCACGGTGACCTGCCAGACCGTGTTAGTCACGATCACGGAGACGATCCAGATCACGGTCATCCAGCAGACGCCGCCG
>DASWBA010000161.1:0-13829 GCA_036390825.1 Candidatus Dormiibacterota bacterium | reverse complement strand
GTCGTTGCCAGTGATGCCGAGGAGACCCTCGAACACGGCCTGCTGCGCGTCAGCCGGCCCGAGAAGCTTCGAACCCTGAGCCGGTTGCTGCGCAATCACAAGGGCTCGGCGATCGTGTTCGGCCGCACCAAGCATGGCGTTCGTAAGCTCAGCCGGGATCTTCGCAACCTCGGCCATGACAGCGCCGATCTGCAGGGCAATCTCTCGCAGAATGTCCGGGATCGCACGATGGACGCCTTCCGCGGGTTGCGGACCAACGTGCTGGTGGCGACCAACGTCGCGGCCCGCGGCCTCGACATCAGCCATGTCGACCTCGTGATCAACTACGATCTGCCCGATTCGCCGCAATGGCTCACACACCGAGTTGGGCGCACCGCCAGGATGGGCGTCAAGGGCCGAGCCCTCACCTTTCTGACGCCGGAGGACGAGACGGCCTGGCGGCAACTTCGCCGGCAAGGCGCGCCGGCCCTCCAGGAGCTCGACGTCGCACATCTGCTGGCAGAGGGCGACTGGCGCTACGTCGCCGCCTCCCTCGTGGAGCCGGCGGTCGTCGCTGCTCGCGGTCCGCGACCGGCGCGTTCCGGCCAGCAGTCCTGGCACGGCCGTCGGCGCCGCCCGCGCGGGCCCTACCGATCCGACCAGCGGCAGGCCACAGCCGGCGGCTAATCTTATGAAGGGGGGCGACACTACCTAGGGGTGAGCTGATTGGCTAAAAGCTCGGTGAGCGAAATCCGCACGACCCAGGGATTTGACTTCATCCGCGAGCTCGGCCAGCAGTTGCGCGTCGACAGCATCCGGTCGAGCACCGCTGCGGCCTCCGGGCATCCCACCTCGTCGATGTCCGCGGCCGACTTGATGGCGGTCTTGATCACGCGGCACCTCGTTTACGACTGGAACGATCCCAGCGCGCCGACCAACGACCACCTGATCTTCTCCAAGGGCCACGCCTCGCCCTTGCTGTACGCCATCTTCAAGGCGGTCGGGGTGATCAGCGACGATGAGTTGCTCACCTTCCGCAAATTTGGCTCGCGTCTGCAGGGGCATCCCACGCCGATCCTTCCCTGGGTCGATGTTGCGACCGGGTCGCTCGGCCAGGGCCTGCCGATCGCGGTCGGGGTTGCGCTCGCCGGTCGCAAGCTGGACCAATTGCCTTACCACGTCTGGACCCTCACCGGCGACAGCGAGCTGGCGGAAGGATCGATCTGGGAAGGCCTCGACAAGGCCGGCTATTACGGGCTCTCGAACTTCACCGCTATCTTCGATATCAACCGCCTCGGTCAGCGCGGACCGACCGAGTACGAATGGCAGACCGATGTTTATCGTGACCGGGTCCAGGCTTTCGGCGGCCGCGCAATTGTGATCGACGGCCATGATCTGGAGCAGATCGACGAGGCCTTGCAGCAAGCACGGGAGGCGACCGGCAAGCCGACCGTCGTAATCGCCCGCACCATCAAGGGGAAGGGCTTCAGCGAAATCGAGAACAAGGAAAACTGGCACGGCAAGGCCCTGCCGCCGGACATGGCGGAACGCGCCATCACGGAGCTGGGCGGCATCCGGCATCTGCGTGTTGACGGGCTGAAGCCGGAGCCGGGCGAGCCCGCCATCAAAGATGCGCCGGCGGCCATCACGCTCCCGACCTATAAGAAAGGGGAGAAGATCGCTACCCGAAAGGCCTACGGCGATACGCTCAAGGCGCTGGGCGCTCGGCCGACCGTGGTGGCCTTGGATGGCGAGGTGAGCAACTCAACCTTTGCCGAAGAGTTCGCCAAGGCCTATCCCGATCGATACTTCGAGATGTTCATCGCTGAGCAACAGATGGTCGCCACCGCGGCCGGCATGAGCGTGCGTCATTACATCCCGTTCGCCTCCACCTTTGCCGCCTTCTTGACCCGCGCCTATGACTTCATTCGCATGGCGGCGATCTCGCAGGCAAATATCCGGCTCGCCGGATCGCACGCCGGCGTCGAGATCGGCGAGGATGGCCCGTCCCAGATGGCCCTCGAGGACCTGGCCATGATGCGTGCCGTCCATGGCTCGACCGTGCTCTACCCATCGGATGCAACCTCGACCGCGCAGCTGGTCAGGGCGATGGCCGACCAGCACGGCATCAGCTACATCCGAACCACGCGCGGCGCGTACCCGGTCCTCTACGAGGACGGGACCAAGTTCCCCATCGGCGGCTCCAAGCTGGTCCGCAGCGATCCCACCGACCGGGTCGTCCTGATCGGGGCGGGCGTCACCCTTCATAACTGCCTCGCCGCCGCCGACGAACTCGAAGCGGAGGGCATCAAGACGCGCGTCATCGACCTCTACAGCGTCAAGCCAGTCGACAAGGTGACGTTGCAGGAGGCGGCGGCGTTGACCCGCGGCCGGTTGGTCGTCGTGGAGGATCACTACCCGGAGGGCGGCCTCGGCGCCGCTGTGATGGAGGCGCTGGCCGCCGACATGTCCCCGCCGCGTGTCGTGCACCTCGCCGTTCGAGGACTTCCCGGTTCCGGAAAACCGACCGAGTTAATGGATAAGGCTGAGATCTCCGCTCGCCACATCGTCGCCGCCGCCAAGCGACTCTACGGTTTATAGGAGGAAAAGCATGGCCGTTCTGAAAATCCTGGAACTGGTGGGAACCTCGAAAGAGAGTTGGAGCGATGCGGCTCGTGAGGCCGTCAACGAGGCCGCCAAGACGGTTCGTGGCATCGAGACGGTCGAGGTGGTTCACTCCAAGGCCGTCGTCCAGAACAACCGTCTGACCGAGTACCAGGTGCAGGTTCGGATCGGCTTCCGCATCGAGCGAAGCTCCGGCGCTGCCGCGAAGAAAAAGGCGTAGGGGAAGCGACCGTCATGCTGCGCAGCCTCTTTGGCTCAAAGGTATCCGCGCGCGTCTTCATGCCGCCGGGGGTCACGCTCGCGTCGGGCGTCGCCCAGGCCCACCGGCTGCGGCATCCGGCGGCGCGGGGCCAGGCCAAGGCCGGGCAGACACAGAATTTCATCGTCTTCACTGATGGCACGCCGTCGGGCGATGGCGCCGCCAAGGCGATGCTCGATAGCGCGGAGGCCGACTTCGCCGCGGCGCAGGTGTGGTTTGGTGGGCTGACCGCACCCGGCCTACCCTTTTACGTCTACGCGGATCCCAATGCGGGCGGCGCGTACCACATGACTTGCGCCGGCACCGATGTGCACGTGCTCTCCGACCCGCTTCGTGCGCCAGGCTTTCTGACCGCCGAGATCGTCGAGGTCTTCGAGGCGGCCATCAACAATGGCTGGGACTGCGGCGTGACCAACGGTGAATCACTCTCCCGCGTGCTGGCGTTCGAACGCCATCCGGAGATCGCTGAGGAGTTCAACTCGACCGAACAGGACTGGTGGGCCCAGGGCCATCGGGACTATGTCAACGACAACACCGCCGGTGATACGGACCAGATTGCGTCCGGCTGTGGCGACCTCTTCCTCTATTACCTCCATTCCCAGTTGACCTTCGACTGGACGACCGTGTGCGGGGCGGGCGGCCCGACGCTGGGCGCGACCTACAAGGCGTTGACCGGCTACGACCCGCAGCAGGGGTTCGCTGATTTCGTCGCGGCGCTCGGCACCATCGACCAGGGGGGCACCCTCACTCTTCCACCGTCGGGAAACCCATTCCCAATCAAGACCTAATAGGGCAGTTCTTCTTCTTCCATGCCGAAGTGGTGGCCAACCTCGTGGCGCATCGTTTCCCGCACCTGCTCGGCCAGCTCCCGCTCGTCCGCCACGATGTTTTCGTGGTTGCGTTGGTAGAGGACGATGCGCTCCGGCAGCCCATGCTCCAGCACCGTGGCCCCCTCGTACAGCCCGAGCAAGTCGGGATCCTCGCCATCGCGGACGGCGTCCAGATCGGGTAGGTCGTCGACCACGATCAGGGTGTTGGTGAGTTGCGCCTGGAAGGTTTCCGGGATGGCGGCGAGCGCGACCTCGGCCATCCCGGTGAAGCGGTCGCGCTTGACGCGGTAGGGGATAAGAAACACCTCCGGCTCCAGTTCGGCGGCCCGCGCGAACGCCGTCGCCGCGTCCTTGTTGTCGAGCCAGACGCCCAAGCGTCCGACCAGATTCCAGGTTGCCGCGTCTTCTTCGCGCGTCAGCGCCTGCTGCGCGAAATCTGCCGCGACCGGCATCTCCGCCGCGCGGTAGGCGATTCGCGCCGCGAGCCGGAGCCATCCCGCATCGATCGGTTGGCGCAGGGACTGCAGCTCCGCCAGGGCCTCCGAAAACCTTTCGGCAATCGTGTCGATCGCACCGTCCGCGTCACCGTCGCGGGCCTGTTGTAAGGCCTTTACGACCCGGTCTCGAAGCCCCGGCCGGCCGCCACTCAACCACCGGCTAAGCGGCATGCGACACCCAAGCGACGGCCTGCAAGCCTGCCTCCGGGACCTCGTTACACCGGCAATGGGCCAGCAGACGACCATGAACGCCCACGACTTCCAGAACCACGTGCTGAAGCGCTTGACCGCGCTGCGCCCGGGTTGGACGGTCAAGAAAGGGCCGGAGCCGTTTCAGTTGATCATTCGCCGCGTCCAGGAAAGCGACCTGCGTTTCAACCTGGACAGCTTCTATCAGCAGTACCGCGAACAGCCGTCGGCGCTCGACCGCCTGTTTGCCGCGCGGTTGCGCCGGCTCGACCAGGAATGTGACAGCGAGGCCGCCTTCGGCGCGCCGCTGATCCTTCCAGTGCTGCGCCCGGCGAGTTTCCTTGAGTCGGCCGGCGGTCCGGTCGTCTACCGGCGCATGCTCGGTGACATGGTCGTGACCTACGCGGCGCATTACGCGCAGGGCATGCGCTATCTGCTGCCCCAGGACCTTACGGCGTGGAACGTCGGCCGCGACCACGTCGAGGTGATCGCGCTCACCAACCTGGCCTTGATGTTCCGTAATGGGATGAAGTTCACCGGCCTCGAAACCGACAAGAACGGTCGCGCCCAGATGTTGATGCTGAGTTACGTCGACGCCCGACCGTACGGGGCTGCGCTGATGCTGCTGCCCGAGGTCTGGGCCTGGCTGGAAGAGATGCTCGAGGATGTGCCGGTCGTCGGCGTTCCCGAGCGGGGATCGCTGATCGCCGCCGGCGAGCGCGCCCAGTTGATGGGCCGGTTGCGCCACGACGTCCAGGAACGGCACCGCGAGGCCGCCTTCCCGGTGTCCGACCACCTGTACTGCGTCGAGGACGGCCGCATCCGGCAGTACGCCCGCTGACGCGACCCCGTAACGCGCCCCGTCGCTAGGGATACCCACCGAAGCCCGGGTGCGGATCGACGTGCTCCCGAGGACGTAGGAGCAGGGCGAGGATCAGTCCAGTACCGAAGCCGCCCACGTGGGCGAAGAACGCGACCCCGCCGCCGATGGCGCCGATGTTGAGAAAGGCGTTGAGGGCCTGCAAGGCGATCCAGTAGCCGATGAAGACAAAGGCGGGAAGGGTGAAGATGAAAAACGGGACGACGAAGGTCAGGATGCGGGCCCGCGGGAAGTAGAGGACGTAGGCGGCCAGCAGGCCGGAGATGGCGCCACTCGCCCCCAGCATCGGGACGGTGGAGTCGGGCGTGATATAGATCTGGAGGAGGCTCCCGGCGATGCCGGACGCGAAATAGACGATCAGGAACTTCAGCTCGCCCAGCTTGTCCTCCACGTTGTTGCCAAAGATCCACAGGAAGAGCATGTTGCCCGCGACGTGCAGCAGGTTGGCATGCAGGAACATCGAGGTGATCAGTGTGCCCAGGTGGCGTCCGGCGGTGATGTCGGCCGGAATCACGGCATAGCGCGCGATTGCGTTCTCATCCATTACCGGGTTCTGGGCGAGGTAGAAATAGACGCCGAAGTTGATCAGGATCAGCCCCAAGGTAAGCAGGGCCCGACGGCGCGGCGGATTGTAGTCGCGAATGGGGAGCATGCGGGTAAGGCGATTCTATGGAGTGCGCCGCCTCTCCCGTAGACTGCCGATAGGCTCTCCTCGATGTCATCCAAACCCCCTCCCTGGCTCGATCCAAAACCGGCCAAGGTCGGCACCGTGGTTCGGGGCTTCCTGGCGCTGGGGGCGGTCTTCGTGGGTGCGTTCGTGCTGGTACGGGGAAATGCGAATGCCGGGTTCTTCCTCGTCCTGGCGGTGGTGTGCGTCGGCTTCGCCTTCGTCTCGCTCTTCGCCAAAGGCCTCCAGCGCTTCGGCGGCAGCATCCTCGTGCGCACCGGCCGCTCCGAACGCGAACTGCTCATCGGTGGCCTGCTGCTGACGGCGCTGCTCACTCCGTGGTCGACCGCAATTCCTCCGGTGCAGTGGCCACAGCGGTTCGGCTGGCAGTCCTCGGTGGCCATCGTCGTCGTCCTCGCGCTGGTCATCGTCCAGGTTCACCGCCTTCGCCCCTATCGCATGCCGGCGATCGTCATCGCGGGGATCGGCCTCATGGCTTGGATTGCTTGGGTCAGTTGGCAGCTGCTGACCCCGACATTCCGCAATACTGGGTTTCCTTTTCTTCCCATCGATCTGCTCGGCGAGGGATGGTTCATCGCGCTGCTGGCCTTCGTGATCACCGTGGATGGGATGGCCGTCGAAGCAGCGAACGACGACGACCGGCCGCCTCGTCCAGGAGTGGTCTGGCCCTTCGCCGCGGTCCCAGGAATGGGGCTGGTGCGCTTGTATTACGCCGCGCGGGGCCGCTTCTGGCTCGTGGTGGCGGGCTTCACCGTGTTGTTGTGGAAAGCCACCAGCGTCGGCTGGGCGGAGTTCCAGGATTACGGCTCCCGCGGTAGCTTGCCGCCGCCGCGTCCGCGCGGCGCTGACCTCGTTCCGCTGGGCCTCTTGTTGGTGATCTGGCTCGCATCGCTCTGGGACACGCGCGCCAAGCTGCAGCTCGAGCGCCGCGAAGCGGCCTTGCTCAGCCCAACAGAGAGCCGCGACCCGACCGCGGGCTGAGCTTGTTACCCAGCCGTCACGGCATTGTCGCCGCACACCGACGCGACCCGATGGGCCTGTTAACAAACCGCTGATAGCCTCACTGCGTCGTGCCCGAGACGCGCGCCCTATTGTCACGCCGGTACAGCCGGCGATCCTTCATCGACCGGGGCCTGCGCCTGGGCGTGGGAGTTGGCGGTGGCGTCGCCCTTGCCTCGCTGCTGGATGCTTGCGCCACCGGATCGACCGGCATCGCCCCCACGCCGCCGCCGGGCGCGACCGTGATCCGGTCGCTGCTGTTCGACCAGGTCGGCTACGACCCGACCCTCCTGCAAAGCCTGGCCAACAAGTTCCGCAGCCTCCACGACAACAAGGTCTTCGTGTCGATCGAGACCGCGCACTACCGCGAGCTCTACGAGAGCATCCTTGCGGCCGGGCTCTCGAACCCGTCCCCCTACGACGTGGTCGCCCTCGACCAGGTGTGGGTGCCGGAGTTCGCCAATCGCAAGCAGCTGCTCAGCCTCAAGGACCAGATCCCCGACGACGCGCGCTCCGACCTGTTGCCCAGCCTGCTGGATGCCTTTTCCTACAAGGGCACGACCTGGGCGATGCCCCAGGTCCTGAATGTTCAGAGCCTCTACTACAACAAGAGCCAGTTGCAGGCGGCCGGTTTTCCGGACCCGCCCAAGACGCTGGAAGATTGGTATACACAAATGACGGCGATCCGTCGCCGTCTCATACCGTTCATCGATTCCTGGGCGCTGGATGAGAGCCTGACGTCCGACTTCGTCCGGCTTACGGCGCAGTTCGGCGGCGATCTTTTCGACGCAAACGGTAAGCCCCTGCTTCAACAGCAGCCGGCCCAACGCGCCGCGGCCTTCATGCGCCAGCTGATCGACGAACACCTCGTCGCCCCGGAGAGTGCGGCGAACACCGAGCCCGACGCCATGCGCGCGTTCCTCGCCGGGGGCGTGGCGTTCAACACCAACTGGAACTTCGTCTGGGGGGCGATGAACGACTCGACCTATTCGCGGATCCTCGGGCAGGGAGCGGTCGCGCCCGTCCCGGCTGCGGCCTCGATCGGTAAGCCGGCCGCCTCCGTCAGTGGCTTCCTGGGCCTGGGCGTGCTCGCCAACAGTGCCCACACCGACCTCGCGGTCGAGTGGCTTCGCTACCTGACCAGCCCCGAGGTCCAGGCCCCGCAGACCGCTGAGCTGCCGATCTGGACCTCACTGCAGAACTCAGCCGAGATGCGCCAAGCCAATCCGCAAATCAACGTCTTCTTGACCAACCTGGCGAATGCGCGGCCCCGTCCCAAGCTGGTTCACTACGTGGAGGCATCGTCGGTCCTGCAGCGCCACCTCCACGACCTGGTGCTGGGAACCGTCACCCCATCGCGCGCCCTGGCCGATGCGCAAACGGAGCTCGTCGCCCTCCAGGCCCGCTTCGCCAGCTAACGGCGTCCCGGCGGCCTAGGATGAGCAGGCATGCCTGCGGACGTCGGCGGCTATCGAGCCGGTCTTATCGAGACCGTCCTCTTGTTGCTGCTGCTGCTCCTCGCCTTCGGCGCCATCACCGTGATGGCCCGGGAGCGATGGCTCGCGCTGGGCCTGACGGAGTCGCTTCTGGTTCGGCTGGCCGGCGCCACCGTGCTGGCCTCGATCGCGGTCGGCGGGCTCAGTGGCATCGTCCTCAACCTGCTGCAGGGGAGCGCCTTCTCCGACCCCACGCTCTCCGCTTCCACCGCGCGAAGCCAGGCGCTGCTCGGCATCGCGCTCGCGCTGGCCGTGACGGCCGTCGGCATCATCCGGATCGAGACCTATCACCGACGCCTGGTGAGCCCGGCCGTGCCGGAAGAGGACGCGGACTGGAAAGTCGAGCCGCCCGAGGTCGCCGGCCGGCGCTAGGAGCTCGTCGGTGAGGAGTTGACGATGATCTGCGAGGCCGGGATCTCGCCGTCCAATAGGTTCCAGGCCGTCAGGATCTGGCGATAGGTGCCGTCCTGGTAGATGGCCATCATCGCCTGCTGCACCGCCTTCAGCAGCTCACCGTTCTTGGGATCGACCGCGATCCCCTCCGGGTTGGTCTTGAAGGGCGGCCCGGCGAGCTCCAGCTGGTCCGGCGTCTGCTTCACGAAGTAGGCCGCGACCGGTGAGTCGTCCAGCGCTGCGTCCACGCCCCGTTGCTTGAGGATGAGGACCGCCTGCAGGTCGGTCGGAAAAACCTGTTTGGTGATCTTCACGTTCTTGCAGAGCCCCCCGTTGGCTTCGTCGACGGTGTTCTCTTCTGGGCTCTGCACCTGCACTGCGACTTTCTTGCCGCACAGGTCACCGATGCTGCTGATGGTTGCGGCGTCGCCCTTGCGGACCAGGATCGCCTGCCCGGCCTGGAAGTAGGCAACGAGTGCCACCTGGCGCTGGAGGTCCGGCGTGATCTGCAGCGCCGAGATGATCGCATCGCCCTTCTTGGCGAGCAGCGCTCCAACGAGCTTTGGTGAGTCGGTCGTCTGGAACGCGGCGCTCAGGCCCATCTTGGCGGCGATCGCCTTGGCGATGTCGATGTCGAACCCGACCGCACGCTGCGTGGACACGTCAATTGTCTCCTGGGGTGGATAGGTGGTGTCGGAGAGGAAGGTCAGGGTCCCCGGCCTGGCCAGGTTGGTGGGGGGCGTGATGGTCTGGGGCGTCGGGCTCGCGATGGCGAGCGCTGAGCTCGAGGGCGTCGCCTTGGTGATCCCGGGACTCGGGATGACGCAGCCACCGAGCGTTAGGGCGAGTAGGGTGCTCAGCGCCAGGCGTCCGATGGACGCACGTGTCATTGCCCCGCTTCTCGCCCCCGCGGGGTTATGGTCTTGGCCAAAATCAGCCATCCAATTCTACGTCCGGGGCGGGCCTGCGGGCCATCGGCGCCCGCGGCGTCAATCATTCCTTACGGTTGCCGTGAGTAACATGGGCGCAGCCGTGTCAGTCTCGCTCGACGGCCAGTCGCTGCGCCCCGCCGATGTGGTGGCGGTTGCCCGTGATGGCGAGCGAGTCATGCTAGGCCCCGCCGCAAAAACCAGGCTGCAGGCTGCGCGCACGCTCGTCGATCGCCTCGTGCGCGAGGACCGGGTCGTGTACGGGCTGACCACCGGGGTAGGCGCCTTGAAGAACGTCCGCATCCCTCCCGCCGACACCCGGCAGCTGCAACGCAACCTTATGATGAGCCACGCCGTCGGTGTCGGCCCACCGCTGCCCGAAGAACTGGTGCGCGCGGGCATCGTCGTCCGCGTCAACCAGTTCTGCCAGGGCACCTCGGGCGTAAGCCCCCTGGTCGCCGAGCGCTTGCTCGACCTGCTGAACCACGACCTCTGTCCCTGGGTGCCACAAACCGGGTCACTCGGCGCCAGCGGTGACCTGGCGCCATCAGCCCACGTCGGCCTGGTACTGATCGGCGAGGGCGAGGTGCTGGTGAAGGGGGAGCGAAAGCCTGCCGCGGCGGCGCTGCGCGAAGCAGGAATCCAGCCGGCCGAGCTGCAGGCGAAGGATGCGCTCAGTGTGCTCAATGGCACGCACTTCATGACCGGGGCCGCCAGCTTGCTGCTCCACGACGCCCGGCGGCTGCTGTTGACCGCGGACGTGGTGGCGGCGCTCAGCGTCGAGGCGCTGCGCGGCTCGCGGACGGCCTTCGATCCACGGATCCACGCCGTCCGGCCGCACCCGGGACAGGTGGCATCGGCCGCCCGCATTTTCGCCCTGACCGAGGGCAGCGGGATCGTCGAGTCGCACGTGCTCTGCGACCGCGTCCAGGATGCTTATTCGCTCCGCTGTGCCGCCCAGGTCCATGGCGCCTGCGCCGATGCCATCGACTATCTCCGCCGGGTTCTCGACGTCGAGCTCAACGCCGGCACCGACAATCCGCTGGTGTTCGCGGAGGAGGAAGCGGTGCTCTCCGGCGGCAACTTCCACGGTGAGCCGCTGGCGCTCGCGCTCGACACCGCAAGCATGGCGCTCAGCGAGCTCGGCAGTATCTCGGAGCGGCGCCTGTTTCGCATGCTGACGGGCTTCCTCTCCGAGCTGCCGCCGTTCCTCACGCGCCACTCCGGTCTCGACTCCGGCTACATGCTCCTGCAGTACACCGCGGCGGCACTCGTCACCGACAACCAGCTTCTCTCGACGCCGGCCAGCGTCCACTCGCTGCCGACCTCGGCCGACCAGGAGGATCACAACAGCATGGGCTGGCACAGCGCCCAACGCGCGCGCCAGGTCGCCATCAATACGCAAACCATCCTGGCGCTCGAGGCGCTGGGGGCCGCCCAGGGCATCGACCTGCTGGCGCCGCTCAAGCCGGGTCGTCTTACCGGCGCGGCGCACGCGGTCATCCGCGCCCAGGTGCCATCCCTCGACCACGACCGCGTGCTCGAGCCGGAGATTCGCACCGCCGTCGAGCTGATTCGCAGCGGCATGCTGGCAAAGATGGCGCCGGCATGACCGTCGCCACGCCGATTCGCGCCGCCCGTGGCACCCAGCTGACCACGCGCGGCTGGCAGCAGGAGGCGGCGCTGCGGATGCTCTGCAACAACCTCGATCCCGAGGTGGCCGAGCGGCCCGAAGACCTCGTCGTCTATGGTGGCACCGGCAAGGCGGCGCGTGACTGGCCGTCCTTTCATGCTATCGTCGCCGCCTTGCGCCGGCTCGCGGACGACGAGACGCTCCTGGTGCAGTCCGGGAAAGCCGTGGGCATCTTTCGAACCCACGAGTACGCTCCGCGGGTGCTGCTCGCCAACAGCCTGCTGGTACCGCGCTGGGCAACCTGGGAGCACTTCTGGGAGCTGGAGCGGCTTGGCCTGATCATGTACGGGCAGATGACGGCCGGCAGCTGGATCTACATCGGCAGCCAGGGCATCCTCCAGGGAACTTACGAAACCTTCGGCGCGCTGGCTGCCAAGAAATTCGACGGCACGCTGCGCGGTCGAATCGTGTTGACCAGCGGACTTGGCGGTATGGGGGGCGCGCAGCCGCTGGCGGTCACGATGCACGAGGGCATCGCCCTCTGCGTCGAGGTGGATCCAGCCCGAATCGAGCGCCGGCTGAAGACTCGCTACCTCGACAAAGCGACGGCGAACCTCGATGAGGCGGTGCGCTGGGCTGAAGACGCGCGCCAATCGAAGTCGTCGACCTCGATCGGCGTGGTGGGCAACGCGGCGGAGGTCTACCCGGAGCTGCTGCGCCGCGGCTTCGGGCCCGATGTGGTCACCGACCAGACGTCGGCACATGATCCGCTGCGCGGCTATATCCCGGCGCCGCTCAGCGTCGACGAGGCGAGCGACCTGCGCGCGCGCGATCCGCAGGAATACCTGGAGATGGTGAAGCAGTCGGTGCGGGAGCACGTCGGGGCCATGCTCGGCTTCCAACGAAAGGGAGCCGAGACCTTCGACTACGGCAATAACCTGCGGGGTCTCGCGCTCGAGGCGGGGGTCACCGATGCCTTCGAGATCCCCGGCTTCGTCCCCGCCTACATCCGACCTCTCTTCTCCGAGGGAAAGGGCCCGTTCCGTTGGGTCGCATTGAGCGGCGATCCGGAGGACATCTATCGCACCGATCGCGCTGTCATGGAGACCCTGCCCGACAACGAGCACCTGCATCGCTGGCTCCACCTTGCTCGCGAGCGGGTCCAGTTCCAGGGGTTGCCGGCCCGAATCTGCTGGCTCGGGTACGGCGAGCGGGCGAAGGTCGGCCTCCGCTTCAACGAGATGGTGAAGGCGGGCGAGCTCGCCGCGCCGATCGTGATCGGGCGCGATCACCTCGACGCGGGCTCGGTGGCATCGCCGTACCGCGAAACCGAGGCCATGCGTGACGGCAGCGACGCGATTGCGGACTGGCCGATCCTCAATGCGCTGGTGAACACGGCGGCAGGCGCCAGCTGGGTGTCGGTGCACCACGGCGGCGGTGTCGGCATTGGCAACTCGATTCACGCCGGCATGGTGGTGGTCGCCGATGGGACGCCAGCGATGGCGGACCGCCTGGAGCGGGTGCTGACCACCGATCCGGGGATGGGCGTGATTCGCCACGCTGACGCGGGCTACGAGATCGCCGTGGAGTTCGCCCGCCGGCACGGTATCGACCGGGCCACTTGATCCGGGCCGACTTCGCCCTCCGCCACGCGGGTCAGCTCGCGACCATGGTGCCGGCGGCGGACGATCCACTCGGGCGAATCGAGGACGGCGCCCTGGCGGCGCGGGAAGGACGCGTGGTCTGGATCGGCGAGGACCGCGACCTCGACTCGCAGGTCACGCTCGACGGCGACCTGCTCGATGCGCACGGTGCCTGCGTCATCCCCGGCCTGGTTGACGCGCATACCCACCCCGTGTTCGCCGGCTCGCGCGCGGATGAGTTCTTCGAGCGCGTGAGCGGCGTTCCGTACCAGGCCCAGCAGTCGGACAAGCGTGGCATCGTGCGTACCGTGCGAGCGACCCGTGCGTCCGATGGCACGACGTTGCTCGAGCTCGCGCAGGGTCGGGCCAACCGTTTCCTTGCCAACGGGACGACCACGATCGAAGCGAAAACCGGCTACGGTCTCGACCTCGACAACGAGGCGAAATTGCTCGATGTCCTTCGCAATCTGGCAAGTCGGACGCCCTTGCGGGTGGTCCCGACCTTCCTCGGGGCCCACGTCCCTCCGCCTGGCATCGACCGCGATGCCTATGTTCGCTCGCTGATCGACGAGATGCTGCCCGCCTTCAGGCCATGGGCCGTCTTTTGCGACGCCTGGTGCGAAACGCCGGCCTTCACCGCGCGCGAAACTCGCGCCATCCTGACCCGAGCGCAAAAGCTTGGTTACGGACTGCGTGTCCACGCCGCGCAACTGGCCCCCGGGGAAGGTCCCGACATTGCGGCGGAGCTGAAAGCAAGGAGCGCCGACCACCTCGAGTTCGCGACGCCGG
>DASWBA010000160.1:0-29151 GCA_036390825.1 Candidatus Dormiibacterota bacterium | reverse complement strand
AGCAGGTCATGGGTAATGGGGCGCTCCGGCGTGATGCCCGTGATTTTCAGGGCGATCGCATTGGCCTCATAAATGCCAATCCAGATCGGCAAGTATCGGTCGGTCTCTTTTTCTTTCAGGATCACCACGTGCTGCCCGCTGGGCATGTGGACACGGATGGAGTCGACTTGCATTTCGACGAATTTAGCCATCCTGAATTCGAGCCTATCTTATCATCGGGTTTTTCAGACAAAGCCAACGGTTGTAGGATTCCGGCGCGCCTAAACTTTGATGGTGACAGCGCCACAGGATGAGCCAAAAGAGAGGCCGCGGCTCGTCCTCATCGACGGCCACTCCCTGGTCTACCGAGCCTTTTTCGCGCTCCCGTCCTTGACCGACCGGGAAGGCCGGGTGGTCAATGCGGCCTACGGGTTCACGTCGATGCTCTTGCTGGCGCTGCAGGAGCACCCTGACTATGTGCTCGCGTCCTTCGACCTGGGCGGCCGAACGTTCCGGCACGAGGAGCTGGCCCAGTACAAGGCGACGCGCCGCCCCACCCCGCCGGAGCTGTCGCCGCAGTTTCCTCTCACCCGTGACATCGTGCGGGCGTTTGGCATCCCGATTTACGAAGTCCAGGGCGTCGAAGCCGACGACGTGATCGGCACACTCGCCCGACAGGCCCGCGAGCAGGGGCTGCATAGCACCATCGTGACCGGCGACCTGGACGCGCTGCAGCTGGTCAATGAGGACGTCTTCGTGCTGACCAGCAAGCGCGGCGTGTCGGAGACGATTCTTTACACGCCGGACCGCGTCCGTGAGCGCTACGGCCTGGAGCCGATTCAGACCGTCGACCTCAAGGGCCTGGTGGGGGACGTTTCGGACAACATCCCCGGAATTCGCGGCATCGGCGAAAAGACCGCCATCAAGTTGATTCAAGAATTCGGCTCCGTCGAGAGCCTCGTCGAGAACCGGGCCAACGTCACGCCGCCCAAGGTCCAAAAGCTGCTGGATCAGCATTGGGAGCAAGCATTGCTGAGCAAGAAGATGGCGACCATCCTGCTCGACGTCGACGTCACCCTGGACTTGAGCCAGGGGTCGGCCAAGGACTACCGGCCGGACGCCGCTCGGACCATCCTCGCCGACCTGGGTTTCCGCAGCCTGGCGGCGAGGGTGCCAACCTCCTGGAGCGACGGCAGCACCATGTCGGCGCCACCGATCTTTGCCCCGCCGGCGAGAGAGCAGGGAAGGCTCCCCCTCGACGGAGAACCGGTGCGTCAACCCGCGCAGTCGACGCTGGCATTGGAGACGCCGCCAACCGAGGTGGTGACCGTCGTGCGCGAGACGGCCGAACTCGAACGATTGATCGCGGCGTTTGCGGCGGCCGACCGCGTCGGCTTCCAGGTGGTGACGCTCGACGACGTGCCGAGACACGGCCGGATCGCCGCCCTCGTGGTCGGCATGAACGAGCGCGACATCTTTTACGTCCCGGTGGCGCACGAGCAGGAGCGATGCCTCGAGGTGCGCGATGTGCTGCAACGCTTCACCCCCAGCCTCCACAGCGCCAGGCCATCGAAGCTCGGCTTCAACCAGAAGGCCGATTACCTGGCGCTTCGGGCCCACGGGATCGAGCTTGGCGGCGTTGATTGGGATCTCCTGGTGGCCGCGTACTTGTTGAACTCCGGGGTGCGTTCGCCAAGCCTCGAGGCGCTGGCATCGGACGTCTTGCATCGCTCGATCGAGGGGCGCGAAGCATTGTTCGGGAGCGGCAAGACGGCGATGACCTGCGACCAGGTCGACGTCATGCGGGCCGCGGCGTTTTTCGGCGATCGGATGCGCGTGATGCTGGAGCTCGCGCCGAGACTCGCGTCCGAGCTGGACCGGCTGGGCAATGCGGAACTATTTCGCGATCTCGAAATGCCGCTCGTGCCGGTGCTGGCGGAAATCGAGATCGCCGGCGTGGCGATCGACCTGCCCTACCTGCAGCAGGTGTCGCGTGAGCTGTATGAGCAATTGCAGCGCCTGGACCAGGAGATCGCTGACGTCGCGCACGGGCCGATCAACGTCAACTCGCCGCAGCAGCTGGCGAGATTTCTTTTCGAAGATCTCAGCCTGCCGGGTGGGCGCAAGACCAAGAGCGGCTACTCGACGGACGCGAACGTGCTCGAGGGCCTACGCGACCAGCATCCCGTCGTCGCCAAGATCCTGGAGTTTCGGCAACTCAGCAAGCTCAAAGGCACCTACGTCGACGCGCTGCCGTTGCTGGTCGACCCGCGCACCCATCGGGTGCATACCAGCTTCAATCAAACCGTCGCCGCCACCGGCCGCCTCTCGTCCTCCGATCCCAACTTGCAGAACATCCCGATCCGAACGGAAGTTGGCCAGAAGGTCCGCCGAGCGTTCGTGCCCAGCCGGCCGGGCGATGTCTTGCTCTCGGCTGACTACTCGCAGATCGAGCTCCGTGTCCTGGCGCATATGACCGACGACCCGGTGCTGCTCGACGCCTTTGCCCGCGGCGAAGATATTCATGCTCGGACGGCCGCCGAAGTCTTCGGCATCCCGCAGGACCAGGTGACGGCCAACCAGCGGCGCTTGGCCAAAGTCGTCAACTTCGGGTTGTTCTACGGCCTGAGCGACTTCGGCCTGGCGCGCGATACCGGCATGTCAACCGAAGAGGCGCGCGCCTTCATCGACGCCTACTTCCGCGCTTACAACCGGGTGCGCGAGTTCCTCGAAGGCATCAAGATCCAGGCCCGCGAACAGGGCTACGTGGAGACCGTGCTCCATCGCCGACGCTACATCCAGGACATTCGATCGCCGAATCGCATGCTGCGCCAGGGCGCGGAGCGGATCGCCATCAACATGCCGGTGCAGGGATCCGCGGCCGACATCATGAAGCTGGCCATGATCCGGCTCAATGGCTACATGCATGAGCAGCGTCTGGCCGGCCGGATGATCCTGACCGTGCACGACGAACTCGTCTTCGAAGTCCCGCCGGACGAACGCGATCGACTGATCGAAGTCGTGCCTGACCTGATGGCGACCGCCTATCCACTGAAAGTCCCACTGCAAGTCGATCTCAAGCTCGGGCCGAACTGGCAGGACATGGAGCGGGTGCGGCTGGTGGCCGCCAAGGCCTGAATGCCCGAGCTTCCCGAAGTCGAGACCATCGCGAGAGACCTCCGGCCACAACTGGCCGGCCGCCGTATCGAGTCGGTGCAATTGACGCGCGATCCCGCGATTCGCAAGCGACTGGTCCGCTATCCGAATCCAACCACGTTCGTGCGCCAGCTGCGCGGACGGGCGATCCGGTCGGTTGAGCGGCGCGGCAAATATCTCGTCATGCCGCTAGATCAAGACGGTCAACGTCTGGTCGTCCACCTCGGGATGACCGGTCATCTTCGGGTCTGGGAGCCGGAAGAGGCGCTGGTCAAGCACACGCACTTCCGGGCCTTGCTCGACAGCGGTCTGGAGTTGCGTTATGACGACCCCCGGCAGTTCGGGCGCCTCCTGCTCGGCACCCAGGACGAGCTCGTCGCCGCTCGCGCTTTCCCTGCGCGACTGGGCCCGGAGCCGATCCATGGCGATCTGACCGAAGCCGAATTCGAGCGGATCGTCAAGTCGCGGCGGCGGCCGATCAAATCGGCTTTGCTCGATCAGTCGTTCCTGGCCGGCGTGGGCAATATCTACGCCGACGAGGCATGTTTTCGGGCTCGGATCCGTCCTAGCCGGTGGACGCATCGGCTCACTGCGCGTGAACGCCGGGCGCTCTACTCGGCGATCCAGGAGGTACTGGAAAACAGCATTGCGGCACGGGGCTCTTCGATCATCAATTACGTCGACGCCTTTGGCGTCCGCGGGGGTAACCAGGAGAAGCTGCTCGTCTACGGACGAAGCGGTGAGCCCTGCGTAACATGCGGGACCCCATTGCAGGGAACCCGCCTGGCCGGCCGCGGCACCGTCTACTGTCGCAAGTGCCAACGCTGACCCGACCCCGCTGGCCGGTCCTCAGCCGCCGGCTGATGATCACAGCCGGTGTCTTCTTCGCCGCATTTCTGCTGATGGCCGTGCTGGTCACCGTGGGCACGTTCGACCGGCCGAACTTACGGCTGACCCACTACGTGCAGGGTCGCGCCAGCATGGGCCAGGACCTTGGGCTTGGCATCTTCGCCTATCTGGGCAGCATCGAGCTGACGCTGGTGATCGCTGCCCTGCTTGGATTGGCGCTGTTTCGGGGCTTGCGCCTGCTGGCCGTGCTGCCGGTTGCCGTGATCCTGGTCGCCACCGGACTCGAACTGCTCGGCAAGCTCGTCATCCCCAGCCTTCCGCCCGGCAAAGCCTTCCAGCGCTTTCCAGATGTTCTGCCGGCGCTCGGCCACGACATCGGGAAGTACTCGTATCCCAGTGGCCACGTGCTTCGGGCGACGATCGCCTACGGGCTGGTGCTCTATCTTGCGGAGCGCTGGGAACTCTTCGGGCGGGACAGTTCGCGCCTCAGCCCGGTGCTCGTGCTGGTGGTCTTGCTCGTTGGCTATGCGGTCGTGTACCTCGGCTGGCACTGGTTCTCTGACGCCATCGGAGGCTTACTTCTGGGGCTGACCCTCCTCATTGGTCTGATCGCCTACCTGGAGCGCAAACGCACCGTGAACCCGGGTCACGCGCCTGTCGAGGACTAGGGCCCGCCGCTGATCCCGTAGGCGATGTAGTCATCCGAGCTGACCTTGAGGTAGACGGCCATGTCGCATGGCAGCGGCGCGGAATTTGGATACATATGGCGTACGTTGTCGGGAAGCGGCTTGGCGAAGATCGGCGCGCCGCTGGGCGTAATTCCCACCTGGCGGAACGGAAAAACGCCAAGACTGTTCCCCACGGAGTCAATCCGGGCTCGGGTGAAATGCGATCCGGGATAATACCGCCGGTCACAGTAGTCGATTCGATTTGGCTGTGCCATCGGATTCCAGGTGCCGAATGCGGCGCGGCTGTATGAGACCCAGCCCAGCACGACGAGTCCCGCCAGGGCCGCCGCGATCATCCCGGCTCGCTTCAGGCGTCCCACGGGTGGGAAAACGGCCGGTTGAGCCCGGAGGTTTCGGCTCCGGCAAGAGTGGCTAGACCTCCGTAAGTTGTCGCAACCGCGAACCTACAATTAAGAGGTGCCAAAGTTCTCGTTTACGGCTGGCTTTTCCCCGGCGGGGGGCCAGCCGGAGGCGATCAAGAAGCTTGCCGATGGCGTCGACAAGGGCCGCAAACACCAGGTCCTGCAGGGGGTGACCGGCTCCGGCAAGACGATGGTCGTCGCCCAGATGATCCAGGAGATCCAGCGGCCGACCCTCGTCATGTCGCCGAACAAGACCCTGGCCGCCCAGCTCTGCAGCGAGTTCCGGGCGTTCTTCCCGCAGAACGCGGTGGAGTACTTCGTCAGTTACTACGACTACTACCAGCCGGAGGCCTACATCCCCCGCAGCGATACCTACATCGAGAAAGACTCGTCGAGAAACGACGAGATCGACCGGCTGCGCCAGTCCGCCACCCGGGCCCTACTGACCCGGCCTGACGTCATCGTGGTGGCGAGTGTCTCGTGCATTTATGGCGTCGGGTCGCCCGAAGATTACCTCGGCGAGTCCGTCGAGATCCACGCCGGCGAGGGCTTTCGCCGCGATATTTTCCTTCGGAAACTGACCAACCTGCAGTACCAGCGCAACGACGTCGACTTCGGGCGGTCGCGCTTTCGGGTTCGCGGCGATACCGTCGACGTTCAGCCGTCCTACGACCAGATTGCGACGCGGATCCAGTTCAACGGCGACGAGGTAGAACGGATCGTCCAGCTCGACCCGTTGACGGGCGAGATCATCGGCGAGGTCGAGGCGTTTCAGGTCTTCCCGGCGACCCACTACGTAACGCCGCGGGAGAAACTACTGCGGGCGCTCGACGCCATCAACGACGAACTCGAGGAGCGGGTCGCCTGGTTCGAGAGCCAGGGGAAGCTGCTCGAGGCCCAGCGGCTTCGGCAGCGAACCATGTTCGACCTGGAGATGATGCGGGAGACCGGCAGCTGCGCCGGGATCGAGAACTACTCCCGCCACCTCACCGGCCGCCGTCCCGGGCAGGAGCCGTACACCCTGATGGACTTTCTCCCCAAAGACACGCTGATCGTGGTCGACGAGTCCCATGTCGGGGTCCCACAGATCGGCGGCATGTACGGCGGCGACCGGTCCCGCAAGATCCCCCTGGTCGACTATGGCTTCCGGCTGCCGTCGGCGCTCGACAACCGGCCGCTCACGTTTGCCGAATGGGAGCGCAAGGTAGAACAAGTGGTCTACGTCTCCGCCACCCCTGGTCCCTACGAAGAAGAGCGTTCGCAGCAGACGGTCGAGGTTGTGATCCGGCCCACCGGTCTCGTCGATCCGACGGTCGAGGTGCGACCGACGACCGGCCAGATCGACGACCTGCTGGGGGAGATCCACAAGCGGGTCGACAAGAAGCAGCGCACCTTGATCACGGTGCTGACGAAAAAGATGGCGGAAGACATGACGGACTACCTGCGCGAGATGGGCATCAAGGTGAACTACCTCCATTCCGACGTCGACACCCTCGAGCGGGTGGAGATTCTGCGCGACCTGCGGCTGGGCGTCTACGACGTGCTGGTCGGCATCAACCTGCTGCGGGAAGGCCTCGACCTGCCGGAGGTCGCGTTGATCGCCATTCTCGACGCCGACAAGGAGAGCTACATGCGCGACGCGCGCTCGCTGATCCAGACCATCGGGCGGGCGGCTCGTAACGTCGAAGGGCACGTCATCCTCTACGCGGATGGCGTCAGCGGCTCGATGCAGCGAGCCATGGATGAGACCGAACGCCGCCGCAACATCCAGATCGCCTACAACGAGGAGCACGGCATCACGCCGGCCACCATCGTCAAGGCCGTCTACAACCTCGAGCGGCAGCAGTCGAAAGCGATCGAAGACACGATCGCCACCCTGGCATCCGGGTTGCCACCGGACGAGATCGAGCGCTTGATCAAGGATCTCGAGCGTCAAATGAAGAGGGCCGCGCGCGACCTGCAGTTCGAGCGGGCCGCCGAGCTTCGCGACCGGCTGGTAGGGTTGCGCCGCGACGCCATGGAATATCGAGACTCGTTGCCGCCGGCGGCCGCCGCCGAGTCGGGCCAGTGGCGCAAACCGAAGACCAGTCGCATGAGGGCGAAGGTCCGTGGGTAAAGCCCCCACCCCGGAAACGCCTCAAACGCTCGCATCGCACGGTTCGCGCGGCTCGCGTGGGCCGGCGGGCCCGCCCACGGGTGGCAGGGAGCAGAAGCCAGGGCAGCACACCGAGATCGTCATTCGTGGTGCACGCGAGCACAACTTGAAGGACATTAACCTGACGATCCCCAGGGATAAGCTCGTCGTCTTCACCGGGCTCTCGGGATCGGGAAAGTCGTCGCTGGCCTTCGACACCATCTATGCCGAGGGGCAGCGCCGTTATGTCGAGTCCCTCTCGTCCTACGCCCGCCAGTTCCTCGGGCAGATGGACAAGCCCGACGTCGATCAGATCGATGGGCTGTCACCCGCCATCTCGATCGACCAGAAAGGGAGCAGCCATAACCCGCGGTCGACGGTTGGCACGGTGACCGAGATCTACGACTACATGCGACTGATGTGGGCCCGCATCGGCCACCCGCACTGCCCGATCAGCGGCCACGAGATCACCCGCCAGACGACCGAGCAGATTGCCGACAAGGTGATGGAGCTACCCGAGGGGAGCCGCGTGATGATCCTGGCGCCGGTCGTTCGCGACCGCAAGGGCGAGCACCACGATGTCCTCTCCGAGGCGCGCAAGTCCGGCTTCGTCCGGGCCCGGGTCGACGGCAACCTCTACGAGCTGACCGAGCGGATCACGCTCGACAAGAACAAGAAGCACAACGTCGAGATCGTGGTCGACCGGCTCGTGATCGACAAGCAGGGCATCAGCCGCCTGCGCGAGTCGGTCGAGACCGCGGCCAAGATGGGATCCGGCCTGGTGCTGGTCGTCCCCACCGACGGCAAGGGGAAGGACGAGCTCTTCAGCCAGAATTTCGCCTGTCCGTACGACGGCTTCTCGATGGAAGAGCCCGCGCCGCGCAATTTTTCGTTCAACAACCCGCACGGCGCCTGCCCGTCATGCACCGGGCTGGGCAGCAAGCTGGAGATCGACCCCGACCTCGTCATCCCGGACAAGAACCGGCCACTGAGCGAAGGGGCGATCCGCAGCCTGGGCCGCTCCTCGTATTTCTACAACGACCTCGTCGAGGCGGTCGCGCGCCGCTACAAGATCCCCATGGACAAGCCATTCGGCAAGCTCACCGTCAAAGAGCGACAGATCATCCTCTACGGCAACGACGGCGATCCCTTGCGGGTGAAGTACGAGACGAGCGAAGGACAGCGACGCTGGTACGAGACCTCCTACGAGGGCATCATTCCCAACCTCGAGCGGCGTCACCGGGAGACGGAGTCCGAGTTCATCCGCGCCGAGATCGAGCGGCTGATGACGCCGCGGCCGTGCCCCGTCTGCAAAGGCAAGCGCCTGAAGCCGGAATTCCTGGCGGTGACGGTGGGCGACAACTCGATCATGGACGTCTGTGACCTTTCGATCACGGCCGCCCAGGATTGGTTTACCAAGCTTCAGCTCTCGGAGCGCGAGCTCCTGATCGCCCGCGCCATCCTCAAGGAGATCCGTGAACGCCTCCAGTTCCTGGTGGACGTGGGTCTCGACTACCTGAGCCTGGCTCGTGCGGCCGACTCGCTCTCGGGCGGGGAGGCGCAGCGAATTCGGCTGGCTACCCAGATCGGCTCCAAGCTGATGGGCGTGCTCTACATTCTCGATGAGCCGTCGATCGGTCTGCATCAGCGCGACAATCGCAAGCTGATCGCCACACTGCTGACCCTGCGAGACATCGGCAACACGGTGGTCGTCATCGAGCACGACGAAGAAACCATGCGGACCGCCGACTTCATCGTCGACATCGGTCCGGGCGCGGGCGAGCATGGGGGGCGGATCGTCGCCACCGGGACCTTCGATGACATCTTGAAATCACCCGAGTCGATCACGGGAGCGTTTCTGCGTGGCGAGCGATCCATCCCGCTGCCGGCGCGGCGCCGCAAGGGCAACGGGCAGATGATCGTGGTCCGAGGCGCGACCGAGAACAACCTGAAGAACATCGACGTCTACTTCCCGTTGGGCAAACTGATCTGCGTCTCCGGCGTCAGTGGCTCGGGCAAAAGCACGCTGGTGAGCGACATTCTGTATCGGCGCCTGGCGCAGCACTTCTACCGCGCGAAGGATCGCCCCGGCACCGCCCGGGAGGTCTCCGGCCTCGGCTTCATCGACAAGGTGATCAACGTCGACCAGTCCCCGATCGGCCGGACGCCGCGCTCGAACCCGGCGACCTACACGGGCGTGTTCACCTACATCCGCGAGCTGTTCTCCGAGATGCCCGAGGCGCGAGTTCGCGGCTACAAGCCGGGCCGGTTCAGCTTCAACGTCAAGGGCGGCCGCTGCGAGAATTGCGAAGGCGACGGCATCATCAAGATCGAGATGCACTTCCTGCCGGATGTCTACGTCCCCTGCGAGGTCTGCAAGGGCAAGCGCTACAACCAGGAGGCGCTCGAGGTCACCTACCGCGGCAAGACGATCGCCGACGTGCTCGACATGAGCGTCGAGGAAGCGACCACGTTCTTCGACCGCATCCCGAAGATCAAGCGCAAGCTGCAGACCCTGTGCGAGGTTGGTCTCGGCTACATCCGGATGGGCCAGCCGGCGACGCAGCTGTCCGGAGGCGAGGCGCAGCGCGTCAAGCTGACGGAGGAGCTGAGCCGGCGTGACACCGGCAAGACCTTCTACATCCTCGACGAGCCGACCACCGGCCTGCACTTCGCCGACATCGAGCGGCTGCTCAACGTCCTCCATCGCCTCGTCGATGCCGGCAACACGGTGGTTGTCATCGAGCACAACCTCGACGTGCTCAAGACGGCGGATCACATCATCGACCTCGGGCCGGAAGGTGGGGACAAGGGCGGCGAAGTTGTCGCCGCGGGCACTCCGGAGGAGATCGTCCGCAACCGCCGCTCCTATACGGGCCAGTACCTCAAGCGTGTCCTCGACCCGGAGCTCGCGATAGCCTAAGGACGTGGCGACCGCGACCCAGAAGGCGGCTCCGATCACGGAGCGGCCGGAATATCTTCGAGAACGACTGAAGGCGCTGCCGGAGACGCCGGGCGTCTACCTGATGCGCGACGTCCAGGGCCGGGTGATTTACGCCGGCAAGGCGCTCAGCCTGCGCAACCGGGTGCCCAACTATTTTCAGGCCTCGAGTGTTTTGCCCGAGCACATCGCCGCCATGGTCGCGCGCGTCTACGAATTCGAGGTGATCACGACGGCGACCGAGAAAGAGGCGCTCGTCCTCGAGCAGACGATGATCAAGCGCCACCGTCCCCGCTTCAACATCCGTCTCCGGGATGACAAGAACTACCTCTACATCAAGTTGCCCTTGAGCGAGGACTTCCCGCGCATCACCCTGGTCCGCCGGCCCGCCAACGACGGCGCCCGCTACTGGGGGCCGTACACGCACGCGATCGCGCTGCGGACAACGCTCAAAACGGTCCGGCGTGTCATCCCCTATCGGAGCTGCAAAGACTCGGAGTTCGCGCTCGGACGCCCCTGCTTCTACTATCACTTGAATCTCTGCTCAGCACCATGCGCCGGCTTCATCAATCGCGAGGACTACCACGAGCAGCTCAACCAGGTGGCGAGTTTCCTCGACGGCCGCTCGGATCACGTTGCGAAGCGGCTCAAGGAGCAGATGCAGGTGGCGGCCGACAAGCTGGAGTACGAGGCCGCGGCACGGTACCGCGACCGGCTCGACGCCATGGAGCGGATGGCGGAGCGCCAGAAAGTGCTGGCGATGGGCCGCTACGACCAGGATCTCTTCGGCCTGGCGCGCGCGGACGGGCAGGGATCGGTCCGGGTGTTCAGCGTGCGCGAGGGGAGACTGTCCGGCTCCGAGAACTTCGACCTCGTCGGCCTCGACAAAGAGCAGACCGATGCCGACATCCTCAATGCGTTTGTCAGCCAGTACTACGTCAACGCCACCCACATCCCCAAGGAGGTCTTCGTTCCGGCCGCGCTTCCGGACCGGGAGCTGATCGAGCAGTGGCTGACCGAACGCCGTGGGAGCAACGTCACCGTCCGGGTTCCGCAGCGTGGCAAGCAGCGGGAACTGCTGCAGCAGGCCGCCGCCAATGCGCAGGAGACGATGCGCCAGCTGCGCATCAAGCTGGACTACGATGCCGACCGGACGGCCTCCCTACTCAACGACCTGCAGACCCGGCTGGCGCTGCCGAGCCGCCCGGTCCGGATCGAGTGCTACGACATTTCGAACATCCAGGGCAAGTACCCGGTCGGCTCGATGGTGGTTTTCGAGGATGGCCGCCCCAAGCCGGCCCATTACCGCCACTTCCGGATCAAGACCGTCCAGGGCGCGAACGACTTCGCCATGCTGCAAGAAGTGTTGCGCCGCCGCTTCAGCCGGCACGCCCGGTCCGAAGAGGGAATCCCCGAGGAGCCGAGCTTCAGCCGCCTGCCCGACCTGGTTCTGATCGACGGCGGCAAGGGCCAGCTGTCGGCCGCTCGCGAGGTGATGGAAGCCATGGGCCTCGCCGCGGTGTCGACCTTCGGCCTGGCCAAGGAGCAAGAGGAGCTATTCCGGCCCGGCCAGAGCGAGCCCATCCGTTTGCCGATCGACTCCGAGGCGCTCTTCCTGGTGCAGCGGGTCCGCGACGAGGCGCACCGGTTCGCCATCACATTTCACCGAGTCGTCCGTAAGAAGGACGCCTTTGTCTCCGTGCTGGACGGCATCACCGGGTTGGGTCCCGTCCGGCGACGGGCGCTGCTGCGCCACTTCGGAAGTACCGACAACATCCGAAACGCCAGCGTCGGGGAGCTGATGGAGGTCAAGGGGATCAGCAGGGCGGTGGCGGTCGCCATCAAGGAGATGCTCTGATGGCCCCCGCCGCGAACGCTCTGCCATAATTCGGCCCGTGGATCGGGTGGCCCGCCGTTGCTCGTTTTGTGGCAAGGCCCAGGGTGAGGTGCGGCTGGTCGCCGGCCCCCGCGACGTCTATATCTGCAACCTGTGCGTCGCCCTCTGCAACGAGATCCTGGCCCATGATGGGCCGCCCGAGCTACCCCAGCGGACTCAGGCGTCAGAGCCGCCCGGGGAGCGGTCTAGCCCGGGCAAGCTGAGCCGGACCGAAGTCATCTCGACCTAGGCGAGTTGGCCGCCGCCGGCCAAAACGGGGCGAGGCGCCAGCCACGCCGCCGACCGCCGTTATAGGGGCGTGCCGGACTCGCCGAACCTGTCTAGCGCGCTCGGCGAAACCGTCGACCACGGGCGGCAGTTCCTCGCGCGCGTCGAGTCGCTTGCCCAGACTCTGTCGGCCGAACTCGCCAGCCATGACGAGGCCGCCCGCCGCTGGGCCGGCGAACGCCAGGCGATCAACGCCGAGGCGGAGAAGCTGCGCGCCGAGGTCCAATCGCTGAACGCGACCCTGGCGGACGTGCGCAAGACCGTCCATCGTGTCGAACAGGAGCGCGACCAGGTCACTGCCGATCGTGACCAGGCGCGGCAGGCGGTCGGGGCCGCCGAGCGCGAGCTGGGCGGCGTGCGAGACCGGCTGTCGGCGGCCGAGCAGGCGGCGACGACGCGGCAGGCCGAGCTGGCCGGCGTTACCGCCGAGTTGGCCCGAATGCGGGAGCAGCTCGCTGTCGTCACCAGAGACCGGGATGCTCTCCAGGCCGATCAGATCCAGTGGGGCCTGGACCGAGAGCAGATGCTCGCCGAGCGGACCGCGGTGACGGAGCGCCTCGCCGAGATCGACCGCGAGCTGACCTCGCAACGGGCCGAGTACCAGGCGCTGGTCGAGCGCCACAGCGAGCTCACCGAGCAGTCGAACAAGCTGGCGACCGACTGGGTGACTCGACGGACCGCGCTGGCGGCTGAGATCCATGCCCAGAACGAAGAAATGGAACAGGTGCGCAAGCTCCTCCAGGAGAGCCAGGATCGGGAGCGGCGCGTGGTCGCCCTCCCGCAGGCGGCGGCGTCGGGGTCCGGCGCGCCCAGCGCCGAGCAGAGCCATCTGATCAACTCGCGGCTCAACACGCTGGTCGGCTTTTCCAGCGTCCTGCTGGACGAGCGCGCGCACCCACTCACCGTCGAGGAGCGGCGCGAGTACCTCAAGTATTTGCATGACAGCGCGGTGAAGCTCACCGAAGCCGTTCGCGCCTTCACCGGTGCTCACGGCGTCGTCGACGCCCCGGTCGTCGATCGCGACCGGCGGCCTCCCGACATTCTGGTGGCGGACCACGACGCCGGGTCACGTCAGCGGATCGAGCCGTTCCTCAAGCGCGCTGGCTACGAGGTCATCTACGTCGAAAACGGTCCGCGCGCACTCGAGAAGGCGTCGCACCTCCAGCCGCTCGCCATCCTGATCGACGGACAGCTGCCGCCCAGCGGCGCGCCCGCGCTCGTCCGCGAGCTGCGAAAGGATCCGCGAACCCGCGAGATCCCGCTCGTGCTGCTGGTGGCGCCCGACGCGCCGTCGGTGCCGATCGCGGATTGCGAGGTGCTGGTCAAGCCGATCGACCGCCAGCAGCTCGTTCAACTGATGGTGCGCTTCGATTTGATGGCGGATGGCAAGCTGGCCAAGAAGATGCCCGCCAACCTGCTGGTCATCGACGACGACGCCCAGGCGGTCAGCCTGGTCAAAGCGATCCTCAAGCCCTACAACGTGCGGGTCAGCTCGGTCGACAACGCCCGGGCCGGCATCGAGCAAGCGCTGCGCAACAAGCCGGACCTGGTCATCCTCGACCTGGTGATGCCGGGGGTCGATGGTTTCGAAGTGATCGCCGCCCTGCGCCGCGACAAGGACATGAGCCGGGTGCCGATCCTGGTGCATACGGCAAAGTCCCTCACGCCCGAGGACCGGCAGCGGCTGGAGGGCAAAGTCGAGTCGATCGTGGAGAAGGCGGAATTCCAGCCCGAGCGCTTCCTTGAACTTCTGCTGAAACGCGGCGAACGACGCAAGCGCGCTGCCTAGCCGGGGACTTCCTCCGCCGCGGGTCTGGCTTCCGCCGGCTGCACCTGGGGATCGCCCGCCAGGCGTTCGCTTCGCAGCAGGTAGGCAATCACGGGGAGGGTGAGCGCGATCACCACGAGCGACGTTACCTGCGCCTGCTTGAGGCCGCCGAGGATGACGATGTTGTCCCGCAGAAAGAAGATGAAGAACTGGCTGACCGAGTAGAGGACGACGTAGATCATGGCCAGCATGCCCTCGGGGTGGACCCGGGTGCGCAGGTTCCAGAGCAAGACGAACAGCGCCAGGCTGATCAGGAGCTCGTAGAGGCTCGCCGGCTGCACGGTGACGTTCAGCGGCCCGAAGGTGTTGGGATTGGTGTATTCAAACCCCCAGCCGTTCGTCTTATAGCCCACGATGTCGCCGTTGATGATGTTGCCGATGCGGCCAAACGCCTGGCCGATCGTCATCCCGATCGCCCCCACGTCGAGCAGGCTCCAGAACGGGATGTGCCAGCGCCAGGAGGAGATCGCCACCGCCACCGCTCCGCCCGCCATCGCGCCGAAGAAGGCCATGCCGCCCTGCCAGACGGCGATGATCTCGGTCGGGTGGTGCCAGTAAAAGCTGGGATTGTTCTGCACGACGTAGTAGAGGCGCCCGCCGACGATGCCCAGCACCGCGGCCACTAGCGCGACGTTCATCAACTGGTCCCGGTTGATGCCCCGCCGCGTGGCGTCGCGAAGGGCGACCTGGATGCCGGCGTAGAGGCCAATCGCGATCATGATCCCGTACCAGTGCACCTTGAGACCCCCGATCGTCACCAGCACCGGGTCGATCCCGATCTTGATCAGCACCGCCCCAGTCTACTGGTCAGGGTTGCGGGATTTCCCGAAGGTAATCTGAGGTCATGGCCGTCCGGGCGTCATTCACCGATGAGGTCAAGGCGGAGCTCGCCAACGTCCAGCCGGCGCGCCCGTGCTGTCAGCAAGCCGAGCTCGCGGCCGTGGCCGAGGCGCTGGTCGGAAGCCCGGACGGCACTCCGGTCACGCTCCGTATCCCCCGCAACGCGGTGGCGCGGAAGGTCGTTCACCTGGCCAAAGTTGCCGGCGGCCGGGTGGAGACGGTACGCAAGGGCGCTACGGAGAAGCGGCCCAGTTACCGATTGCGGTTGACCCTGCCGGCCGGACGGGGTTCCGATGAAACCTGCTGCGCTCGAGCGATCCTGCGAGGGGCCTTTCTGGCTCGCGGGCTGATGGGCGACCCGGCCGACGCCTACCACCTCGAGCTCGCGCTACCGGAAAACGGGGCAACGCTCGTGACCGCCGCCGCGGCCCGCACCGGCATCCCCCTGAAGCGAACAACGCGCCGGGGCCGGAGCGTCTTTTACTTGAAAGGCGCCGAGCCGATTTCCCGCCTGCTTGGGCTGATGGGAGCCAACCGCGCCGTGATGCGCTTCGAGAACGACCGGATCCTGCGCGACATGCGCAGCCAGGCGAACCGGCGGGCCAACGGTGAGACGGCCAACCTCGACAAGCGATTGCGCGCGGCGCTGCAGCAGCGCGAAGCGATTCGCCGCCTGCAGGCGCGCGATGCTCGACTGCAGGCGCTCGCGCCCGCTCTCCGCGAGATCGCCGAGCTCCGCCTCGCGCATCCTCGGGCCGGACTGAAAGAGCTCGCCGAGCTGGCGCAGGTCAGCAAGTCCGCGGTCGCGAATCGGCTGCGGCGACTGGTGATGCAGGCGAATCGAAATGGTCTAATAGATTGACAAGGAGGAGGACGTCATGCCGGTAAAGGTTGGCATCAACGGGTTTGGCCGCATCGGGCGCAATGTTTACCGCGCTGCCCGCGGTCGGGCCGACCTCGAGATCGTCGCCGTCAACGACATCACGGATACGAAGACCCTGGCCCACCTTCTCAAGTACGACTCCATCCTCGGCAACTTCGAGGGCGACGTCGCCGCCGACGGCGATCAGCTGACCGTTGACGGCTCACAGGTCAAAGTCTTTGCCGAGCGGGACCCCGGCAACCTGCCGTGGCGCGACCTCGGGATCGACATCGTCATCGAATCGACCGGCCTCTTCACCGACGCCACCAAGGCGAAGGTCCACATGGATAAGGGTGGCGCGAAGAAAGTGATCATCTCGGCGCCGGCCAAGAACGAGGACATCACGATCGTGCTCGGCGTCAACGGCGAAAAATACGATCCGCGGCAGCACCACGTCGTCAGCAACGCCTCGTGTACGACCAACTGCCTGGCTCCGGTCGCCAAGGTGCTTCACGACAGCTTCGGCATCGAGGCGGGGCTGATGACAACCGTGCACTCGTATACCAGCGACCAGCGCCTACTCGACGCGCCGCACAAGGATCTCCGCAGAGCCCGAGCCGCGAATCTCTCCATGATCCCCACCAGCACCGGTGCGGCCAAGGCGATGGCGCTGGTCTTGCCCGAGCTGAAGGGAAAGTTCCACGGCATCTCGCTACGCGTTCCCACTCCGAACGTTTCCATCGTCGACCTGGCGGTGATGACACGGGATCCCGTGTCCGCGGACACGATTAACGAGGCCTTGCGGGAGGCGGCTGCCAGCGACCTCAAAGGCATCCTGGCCGTCACGGAGGAGGAGCTCGTATCGAGCGATTTCAAGGGGAACCCTTACTCGTCGATCGTGGATGCGCCGCTCACCATGGTGGTCGGAGACCGTCACGGCAAGGTCTTTGCGTGGTACGACAACGAATGGGGCTATTCGTGCCGGGTCGTCGACCTCACCGTGTTCATGGGCGACCGACTGAACTGACTACGGACGCAACGATCGGCGGCGCGCTGCACAAAGCCACCATTCGTGACGTCGACGTCGCCGGCAAGCGCGTGCTCGTGCGGGTCGACTTCAACGTTCCGATGAAGGCGGGCCGCATCGTCGATGACAGTCGGATCCGCGCGGCGATCCCGACCATCACGGACCTGGTCGAGCGGAGCGCCCGAGTGGTCTTGATGACGCACCTCGGCCGTCCCGATGGCCAGGTCGATGAGGCCTCCCGAACCTGGCCGCTGGCCGAGCGCCTAAGCCACCTGATGGAGCGCCCGGTGCACCATCTCGATGACTGCGTTGGTCCCGCGGTCGAGGCGGCCGTGAGGGCCATGCAGGACGGCGACATCGTGATGCTGGAGAACGTCCGCTTCCACCCGGGGGAGACGAAAAACGACCCGGCCTTCGCCAAGCAGCTCGCGGCGCTGGGCGACCTCTACGTGAACGATGCCTTCGGCACCGCCCACCGCGCCCACGCGTCCACCGCCGGAATCGCGGAATACTTGCCGGCGTTCGCGGGCTTGCTGATGGAGCGCGAGATCAATACGCTCGGCCGGATCATGGTCGACCCGCCCCATCCGCTGGTTGCCATCATCGGCGGCTCCAAGATCTCAACCAAGATCGGCGTGCTGCGCAGCCTCCTGCAGCGCGTGGATCGGCTGTGCGTCGGCGGCGCCATGGCCTGCACCATCTTCAAAGCCAAAGGCCTGGAGATGGGCCGCTCGCTGGTCGAGGACGACCAGCTCGACGTCGCCCGCTCGCTGCTCGCCTCGCCCGGACCGGGCATCGGCACGCTGGTGCTGCCGCTCGACGCGGTGATCGCGGCCGAAGCGAGGCCGGGGATAAAGGTCGAAACCGTCGCCATCGACGCTGTTCCCGTGGACATGAAGGTCCTCGATGTCGGTCCGATGACGGTCGAGCGGTTCCTGCAAACCTGCGACGGCGCGCATGCCGTCGTCTGGAACGGACCGCTCGGCGTCTACGAGGTCCCCCCATTCGACCGGGGCACCGATGCGCTGGCTGAAGGGCTGGCCGGCAGCGATGCGGAAACGATCATCGGCGGCGGTGACCTGGTGGCGGCCCTGCAGAAGCAGCACCTTGCCGAACGCATGTCCTTCGTGTCGACCGGTGGCGGGGCGACCCTCGAGTTCCTCGAGGGCAAGATCCTTCCCGGGATCGCAGTGCTTCGTGACAAGAACCATGCGTAGGCCGCTGATCGCTGGCAACTGGAAGATGCACTTCACGGTGCCCGAGGGCGTCGACCACGCCGGCCGGCTGCGGGCCACCCTCGAGCCGTACGAGAACCGGGTCGACCTGCTGGTGTTGCCCCCAGCCATCATGCTCTGGGAGATCTCCGGCGTCCTGCAGCGCTCACGTCTGCAGGTGGGCGCGCAGAACGCCGCCTGGCAGGATCAGGGCGCGTTCACCGGCGAGATCTCGCCCAGGATGCTGGCGGGATGGTGCCCCTACGTGCTCCTCGGGCATTCTGAGCGCCGCAAGATCTTTCGCGAGACGGACGCCGAGATCAACGAGAAGGTGAAGGCAGCCATGCGGCACGGCCTGCACGTCGTCCTCGCGGTCGGCGAGAACCTCGAGGAATATGACACCGGCCAGACCGCGGAGATCATCACCGCCCAGCTCGATGCCGACCTCCAGGGCGTCGAGGTGAACGATGCCGCGCAGCTCACGATCGCCTACGAGCCCGTGTGGGCGATCGGCACCGGGCGAGCCGCGACGCCGGAATACGCGAACGAGACGATGGGCTCGATCCGCTCGCTGCTCACGCGCGCGCATCCTCGCCATGCCCAGGCAATTCGGGTCATCTATGGCGGCAGCGTGACGCCCCAAAACACGCGGAGCCTGCTGGAGCAGCCCGAGATCGACGGCGCCCTGGTCGGTGGCGCGAGCCTGAAGGTCGACGACTTCACCGAGATCGTGCGGGTGAGCGCCGAGGTAGCCCAGTCGCAACGGGTGTAGCCGGCCCGACCCTCGTCCTCGTAATCATCGACGGCTGGGGATACCGCACCGACTCCAAGGGGAACGCCATCGCGCAGGCGAAGACCCCGAACTGGGATGCGCTGTGGGAGCGATGGCCGCACACGACGCTGTCCGCCGCCGGCGAACCCGTCGGGCTGCCACCAGGACAGCAGGGGAACTCCGAAGTTGGCCATCTCAACATTGGCGCCGGTCGCATCGTCTACCAGGACTTGACGCGGATCAACCTCGCCATCAAGGACGGAAGTTTCTTTAGCAACCCGGTGCTGAGCGCGGCCATGCGGTCGGCCGCCGAGGGCCACGCGTTGCACCTGATGGGCCTGGTCTCGCCGGGTGGCGTCCACAGCTCGACCCAACACCTGTATGCGCTGCTCGAGATGGCGCATTCGCTGGCCGTGCGCCACGTCTTTCTGCATGCGTTCACCGACGGTCGCGACGAGCCGCCCACCAGCGCCGCCGGCTACATGGCCGAGCTCGTTGAGCGGATCGCGACGATCGGCACCGGCCGGATTGCGTCGGTCAGTGGCCGCTACTACGCGATGGACCGCGACAAGCGCTGGGACCGGACGGAACGCGCCTATCGAACCGTGGTGGAGGCGAACGGACCGACGGCGCCCGACCCGCTCGCCTTCATCAAAGGGAGCTATGAGGCCGGCATCACCGATGAATTCCTGGTTCCGACCCGCATCGTGCCGCCGGGTCAGTCACCCCCACCCCCGATCGGCGATGGCGACAGCGTCATCTGCTTCAACTTCCGTCCGGACCGCGCCCGTCAATTGAGCCACGCCATCGTGGATGAGACCTGGGACTATTTCGAGCGCCGGCACCGGCCCCGGCTCGCGCATTTCGTCACCTTTACCGAGTACGAGAAAGGCCTGCCGGCCGAGGTCGCGTTTCCTGACGAGCCGCTGCCTGGCGTGCTGGCCGAGGTCGTGGCCAATGCCGGCTGGCAGCAGTTCCACACCGCCGAAACGGAAAAGTATGCGCACGTCACCTATTTCCTCAACGGCGGGCGCGAGGCGCCGTTCCCCGGCGAGGATCGGCTTCTTGTCCCTTCTCCGCGTGTCCCGACATACGACACGCATCCCGAGATGAGCGCCCGCCCCGTCACCGATGAGCTGCTCGAACGCATCCGGAGCGGCCGCTACCGCTTCATCGTGGTGAACTTCGCGAATCCCGACATGGTGGGGCACACCGGCGTCTTCCCGGCAACGGTCAAGGCGGTCGAGGTTGTCGATGCCATGCTCGGCCGGATCGCGGACGCGGTGCTTCCAGCCGGCATCCTGGCGATCACGGCCGATCACGGCAATGCCGAACTGAAGGTCGACGCAAGCGGCGCGCCGCTGACGGCCCACACGACGAGCCCGGTGCCGTTCATCCTGGCCGGCGATGACGGCGTTAAGGCGCTTCGGGACGGCGGCAAGCTGGGTGACGTCGCGCCCACCTTGTTACGCGTGGTCGGGCTGACCCCACCGGTCGAGATGACGGGCGACGACCTCACGGCGCTGACAGCACCCAGTCCTGCTCGAGCTGGCTGAGAAAGACGCGAGCCAGCGTTGCGTCGCGCACCAACAGGTCGAGCTCGTGGTTACGGGTAAATCCCGAACGGGACCAGTTGCAGCTGCCAAAGAGGACGATCTGTCGGTCGAAGATCCCAACCTTGGCGTGCAGCAACTCGTCGCCCGCTTGAACATACATGCGCATCAGCGCGCCCGATGCCTGGAGTTCTGCGATGGTCGCCGCATTCTGCGGCTGGGTCGGGTCCAGGATGGCGCGGACGCGGACACCGCGGCGGGCCGCGGACGCCAGCGCGTCGAGCACGAGCCGATCGCTGAGTACGAACATCTCGATGTCGATCGACTGGCGGGCAGCGCTGATCGCGGCCAGCGCCGCGGCCCGGATGTCCTCGCCCGGGTGCGTCACGAGCACCTGGACCTGCCGGTCCGCCGCCGGCGGGGGCAGCGACGCCGCCTCGCCCGCGAGGGCGAGATCCTGGCGAAAGACGCGTTCGAGGTTGTCGACAACTGGCCCGACTGCCAGCACATCGAGGTCGTGGTTGACACGCGAGTGCGTGCCCCAATTGATGCCACCGACGATCGCCTCGACGCCGTCGACGATCAGCAGCTTCACGTGGTCGATGGTCAACCGCTCGATCGGAAACGCCACAACGCGGACACCGCCCTGCTCGAGCTCGGCCCAGATGGGCCGGCTGCTGCGCTCCGAGGGGTCCTTGATGGCGGTGACCGTCACGCCTCGATCGTGGGCGTCGAGCAGGAGCGCCGCCAGGTCGGGCCGCTGAAACTCGTAGAGCTCGAGGTCGATTGACCGTCTCGCGCGACGCAGCTCGCCGGTAATGGCTGAAAAGGCGCTCGGCCCGTCGGGCAACGGCACGAGCCGGTCGGCTCCGCTGACGATCGGTGCCGCGGGAATGGCCGGGAGGGCCAGGGCGACCGTGGAGGGGGTACGGCCCGGGGCACAGGAGGCGGCCAGCAGCGCCAGGAGGAGGAGGGGCAACCGGAGGCGGTGGACCGGGCCGTACACCCGCGCATACTACTACGGATTTGTGTATATGTCAACGCGATAGATTACAGGGGCATGGGCCGGTTGGCTGGCGAATTGGCGGTATAATTCAGCGGCCCTAAATAGCATGAAAGCCTTTCTCGGTATCGTCGAACTCACGCTCGCGCTGCTGGTCATGTTCGGCGTGCTGCTGCAGACGCCCAAGGCGAGCGGGCTGGGTGGCACCATCGGGGGCGGCGGAGATTCGGGCGGCGGCTACCGCACCAAGCGCGGGCTGGAAAAGAACCTTTTCTATGCCACGATCGGACTGGTCGTCCTGTTCGTGGTGGTTTCCGTCGTCTACATCAGGGTTTGATCCGGCGCGGGCTGCTCGCCACCGCGGTGGGCGTGCCGCTCCTCGCTCTGCTGACGGTCCTGGTGCTGGTTTTTCGTGGTGTCATCCTGGCACCCGAAGCGCCCCGAAGCGGCGGCACCTTCGTCGAGGGCGTCGTCGGCCAACTCGGCTCGCTCAACCCGCTGTACGGGGCGGCGACGGCGGGGTCCAATGACCTCGACGCCCTCCTGTTCGAGACCCTGGTCCGCGTGCTGCCGACGGGCACCATTCAGGGTCGGCTCGCGTCCCACTGGGAGGTGAGCCCCGACGGGCGGACCTACACCTTCACCATCCGCCCGGACGCCCGCTGGTCGGACGGGACGGCGGTCACCGCCGACGACGTCGTCTTCACGGTCCGCACCGTCCAGGACCCGCAGTTTCCCGGCACCGTGCTCAACCAGAGTTGGAAGGACGTCATTGCCACCGCGATCGACTCGAACCATGTGCGCTTCGCCCTGCCCGGCCACAACGCCGGCTTTCTCGCCAACCTGGAACTCCTCGATATCCTTCCAGGGCACCTGCTCGCGGGAAAGGCGATGGCGGAGCTCGCTTCGGCCTCGCCCAACCTAAATCCGGTCGGGACCGGTCCCTTTCGGCTGGTGGCCAACCTCGGCGATCGGATCGAGCTGGAACGCAACCCATTCGCCTGGCGCCGACCCTGGCTCGACACCATGACGATCCGGAGCTTCGCATCGCAGGCGGCCGCGCTCGACGCCCTCGACCGCGGCCAGATCGACGGGCTCGCCAATCTCACACCCTCCGGCGCCGCCCAGGAGCATGCCAACAAGCAGGTCAGCGTCCTCCAATCCTCGACCTATCAATATGCCGAGCTGCTCTTCAACCTGAAGAGCGACGAACCCTATTTCCAGGACGTCAAGGTTCGGCAGGCGATCGCGAAAGCCATCGATCGGGCAGCCATCATCCGCGACGTGCTCGGCGGCCAGGCGGTGCCGGATGACGGACCGATTCCTCGCTCCATCACCTGGGCATACGATAGCGCCGCCCAGCAACCGGCCTACGACCCCGCGGCCGCCTCCAAGCTCCTCGACGACGCGGGCTGGGCGCTCGTCAACGGCATCCGCACCAAGGGCAGCGTGACCCTCAGCTTCGGTCTCACGGTATCGAGTGACGTGCCGCCCTACGAGCGGGTCGCCGCCAAGGTGGCCGACCAGCTGGCCCAGGTCGGCATCGTGGCCGAAGTGCGGCCGGTCACGACCGCCTCGCTGATCCACGATTACCTCAACCCGCGGACGTTTGATATGACCCTGACCGCCTTCGACAACGGGCCGGACCCCGATGTCTACACCTTCTGGCATTCGTCACAGGCGCACCCGGGCGGTTTCAACTTCTCCGGCATGAAGAAGAACGTCTTCATCGATAGCGACCTCGAGGCGGGCCGCAACACGCTCGACCTGACGGCGCGGGCGAAAGCCTACACGACGTTCCAGGAGGACTTCGCCAAAGAGATCCCTGCCGTCTTTCTCTATAGCCCGCGATACGTGATGGCGATCAGCCGCCGGTTCCATGGCGTCCACATCGACTCGGCGGTCGAGCCCGAGGAACGCTACGCCTACATCAGCGACTGGTACTACGAAGTCGGACGATGAATCAGCGAGCCCCGGATCAGCCAGCCCCGGTGTGAAAAGGCTCGCGTATATGTATCAGCGAGGAGGAGTGCGGCTGAAAGGACTTGAACCTTCAAGAGCTTGCGCTCACCAGGCCCTGAACCTGGCGTGTTTACCGATTTCACCACAGCCGCATCGAACTACAGATTCTGCCACAGCCGCCCATGGCACGCGCGCTCGCTGAGCTGACGGCAGCGGAGCGGGCGGTCTTTCGCCGGCGGCTCGACACACCGGCGAAGATCCAGCGCTTCCTTGACGCGATCCCGTACAACATCGAGGCCGACGAGGAGACCTTCCGCTCGCCGCGGCGGGTGCTTGCGGATCAAACCGCGAATTGCATCGAAGGCGCCGTATTGGCGGCCGCAGCCCTGCGCGTCCAGGGCGACCCTCCCCTGATCATGGATTTGACGGCGGTCCGCGACGAGGACCACGTGATCGCCGTCTTTCGCAGGCGCTCCCTCTGGGGTGCGATCGCGACCAGCAAATTCACCGGGCTGCGCTATCGAGAGCCGGTCTACCGGACGGTGCGTGAGCTCGCGATGTCGTACTTCGAGCAGTACTTCAACCTCGCCGGAGAGCGCACCCTTCGCGGCTACGGCCGCCCGGTCAACCTGGCCCGTTTCGATGCGCTGCGCTGGATGACGAGCGCGCAAGACCTATGGCCCATCGCCGAGCACCTCGAGCGGATCCCACACGTCGTGCTGGTCCCGCCGGCCGCGGCGCGCGGCCTCACGCGCCTGGGTCCCGACCTGCGAGCCGCCGGCCTGCTGGTGCACCCAACGGCTGGTCCACGGCGGCGTGGTTGACATTATCGGTAACACTTGTTAAATTAGCGAAACTATCATTCAAATGGCACGGCGAACCGGCCGTGCGGGGCATTCGCTGCGGAGGAAGGGAATGAGAAAGGCTGCAACGGAACCGGATATCCCACTGGAAGCGGTCCAATCGCTGCTGACGCGCGTCATCTGGCAGGCGGTCGCCGATCTCAGCGTCGAGGCCTACCAGACGGAAGCCCATCGCTTCTTTGACGGCCAGACCTTCGTCGAGTACTGCGACATCCTCGGCTGGAACGTCCGCCGAGCCCGCGACAGCCTCGGGAAGTTCCTGGACAGCGGCTCGCGCATCTCGGGCAACCACCTGCTCACCGGGCCCGAGCTGGCGGCCCAGCGCGGGTCGGCCGCCGCCGCCGTCGCGTTCTAAGCTCGGGCTTTTGGCCGTTGCCAAAAGCCAGCCGGCCGAACCGCTAGACTGGGGGGCGGAAGTCCATGAACCTCCTCCTCGTCGAGGACGAGCGCAAGCTCTCGACGCTGCTCAAGCAGCTCCTGGAGGATGAACGCTACGCCGTCGACATTGCGTCGGACGGCGAGCGAGCCCAGGAGCTTGCCGAGACGGCACGCTATGACGCGATCATTCTCGACCTCATGATCCCCAAGAAGGACGGCATGGAAGTCTGCCGCTGGCTTCGCCAGAATCGGATCCAGACGCCCGTGATCATGCTCACGGCGCGCAGCCAGATCCACGACCGCGTCGCGGGCCTCGACGCCGGCGCCGACGACTACCTGCCAAAGCCCTTCGCGTTCGAAGAACTGCTGGCGCGACTTAGGGCCTTGATGCGACGCGAACAGAAGAATGGGCATGCCAACCGGTTGCAGGTTGCCGACCTTGTCCTCGACTTGAAGACGCACCAGGTCCGCCGGGGCGACACCCCGATCGAGTTGACCGCGCGCGAATTCGCGCTCCTCGAGTTTCTGATGCGCCACCCCAACCAGGTGCTGACGCAAGCGCAGATCGCCGAGCGCGTTTGGGACTACAACTTCGAAGGCACCACCAACCGCGTCGCCGTCTACATCTCGTACCTGCGCGACAAGATCGACGAGGGCCGCTCCCCGAAGCTCATCCAGACGGTGTATGGGGTCGGGTACCGGCTGTCGGGATGATGTTCCGGGGCGCGCTGGTGCGCCTCGCTGCGCAGTACTTTGTGTTGCTCGTCCTGATCCTCGGATTCTTCGACCTCATCGTCTACGTGACTGTCTCACAGTCTCTGGAGGCAAAGGCCGATAACGACTTGAAGCACGCGGTCAGCCAGGCCGCCAAGGAAGTGGTGGCGACGGATACGGTCTCTGTCAATGCGCAGGGCCTACTCGACCCAAGCGTCGCCGACACCTTCGTTCGCGTGCTGGACGTCAAGCTCCAAGAGGTCGGCCAGCCGCAGCCTGCGCTGAAAAAGCTCTTCAACAGCCCGAGCCTGAACGATCCGATCGCCGCCGCCAGGGCGGGCCAATCCGCGGACACGCGAGTTACTAGCGGCCCCGACCTCTACATGGTGCACACCAGCGCCATCCTCAACCCGAAGTCGAAAAAGGTCGTCGGTGTGATGCAGGTCGCGCAGCCCATCTCGTGGGTGGGCGACGCCTTGTCGGGCCTGGTGAGGCAGTTGGTGCTGGCCTCGGGAATCGCGATCCTGCTCGGGGCGCTTGCCTCGCTGCTGATGGCGACCCGCTCGTTGCGGCCGATCAGCCGCGCCTTCCAGCGTCAGCGTGAGTTCGTGGCCGATGCATCGCACGAGTTGCGCACGCCGCTGACACTGATCCGGACCAACGTGGAGGCTTGGCTGCGACGGTCGAACGGCCAGACGCGGACCTACGCGCAGAGCATCGTGGAGGAGGTTGAACAGCTGAACCGCATCGTCGGCGATTTGACGACGCTGGCGCTGGCCGATGCCAGGCAACTCCGCCTGAATCCCAGGCCGGTCGAGCTCAACGAGGTGGTCAGGGGTCTGATCACGCAGGCCACGCCGTTGGCCGATGAACGGGGCGTCCAGCTTCGCCCAGATCTGAATGGCGGAGTGCGTGTGGACGCCGACTTGGTCCGCGTCCGCCAACTGCTGCTGATCCTGATCGACAATGCCCTGACGCACACGCCAACTGGCGGCGAGGTGTCGGTCGGGGTCGTCCGCCAGAACGGCCGCGCGCAGGTCACCGTCACCGACAACGGCGAGGGGATCCCGACGGGCGATCTGCCACATATCTTCGAGCGCTTCTACCGGGCGGACAAGGCGCGCACCCGTGAGAACGGTGGCAGCGGCCTTGGCCTGGCGATCGCGAAGTGGATCGTCGACGCGCACAAGGGCGAGATCGAGGTGACCAGCACCGAAGGCAAGGGGACGGAAATCGCCATCAGTCTCCCCGCGATCGACTGAGGTGCCTGGAGGCCCGGCGTATCTCGGCGGCGCCAAGCCTGCGAGCCGCCGACGGCTCGTGATCGGCGGGCTGGCGCTCGTTATCGTGACCCTGGTCGTGTTTGCGGGCCTGCTGTGGTTGCCGCACCTGATGTGCTCGGCGGCGGCTGGACAGGCGCCCGGATGCGGTCCAGTTCCTCCCTCTGGCGGCGCTAGTCGATTTTGATTTCGCGCACCGGCTGCAGCGTGAGCAGGGCGATCAAGAAGAAGCCGGTGACGATTCCGAACATCACGCGGTAGCCCACCGCGCTCGTGCGGTTGTTGTTGAAGGCATCGATGATCGGGCCCAGGATCGGTCGCGCAATCAGGCCGGCGCTCGCGGTCGCGATATTCGAAACGCCCATGTAGCGCCCGGCTTCGGCCTTGGGGATCAGGTCGGTCATGAATGCCCAGTCGACGGAGAGGAAGGTGCCGAGGGAGATGCCCACGATCAGCCCGAAGGCGAGGATCCACGGCAGGCTGGGCGCGAAGATCAGCAGGGTCGACCCGAGCGCGCCGATCAGGCAGGCGGCCATGATCAACCGCTTCTTGCCGTAGCGCTCGGCGAGGAAGCCGGCGGTCATACAGAGCACCGCCGCGAACACGAGGATGGTTGCCTGCAGGGCGCTGCTGTAGAGCGACGCCTTTCCTTCTGAGTAGTTGAAGGTGAAGCGGATGAAGTTGAAGGCGTAGGTCCCAATCGCCACCGGCGCCATCAGGAAGAAAAGCCGGGAGACCATCAACCAGGCGAAGTCGCGGTATCGCCTGGTATCGATGGCGACGCTCAGGAGCACCGACCGATGCAGGCGCTGATCCGAGGGGGCCGTGCGCCGGCGATCGGGCACGCCGAAGATCACCAGCGCGCCGGCGACGGCGATCACCACCGGTAGGGTCAGGATGGCGAGCCGGACATGATGGGTGGGAATCAGCAGCGCACCGACCACCAGGAACCCGACGATGGTGCCCACCATGTTCATCAGGCCGTAGTAGCCGGAGGCCTCGCCGCGCTGGTTTTGCGGCACCTGGTCGGGCAGCATCCCCTGGTAGGGACCCTGGGCCGTATTCGAGGCGATTTGGAAGAAGACGTAGGCGAAAAGCAATCCCCAGAACGATGTGACAAACGCGATCAGCGTGAGGAAAATGATGTCGCCGATGACGCCGAGCGCGATGAACGGGCGACGCCGCCCGAGCGCGAAAGTGCTGTTGTCGCTGATCGCCCCGATCGCCGGTTGCCAGACAATGGCGAAGGCGGCGCCGACCGTATCGAGCACGGCGACGTAGGTGTTGACGTCCGCCGCGATGGCGAACGGTCCGAGGTGGATCGTCATCGGGTCGGTGAAACGGTCCACGAGCAGCGGGATGATGGTGCCGCCCAGCGGTTGCATCACATAGGCAATCGCGAACCAGAACGCACTGAGCACGAGCATGTTGGGCCAGGACAGATGCGTGCGCACCGCGGACTCGTGCAGCGTCCGCAGAAAGCGCCGCTCGCCTTTCCACACCGCGGCTTGCTGGTTGCCTGCCACCCCGAGGCAGTGTAACGACGCCCGAGGTGAATTTGCTACGGTAGCGTGCGGATGGGTCGCTCGAAGATCACCGTTGTCGGCGCCGGCAACGTCGGCGCCACCCTCGCCCAGCGCCTTGCCGAGCGCGGCTACGCGGACATTGTGCTGGTCGATATCGTGGAAGGCCTGCCGCAGGGCAAGGCGCTCGACATGCTCGAGGCAGGGCCGATCGTCGGCTACGACTCGAGGATCACCGGCACCAACGGCTACGAGGAGACCGGGGGGTCGAGCATTTGCGTGATCACCTCCGGCGTGCCGCGCAAGCCTGGCATGTCGCGCGACGACCTGGTGAAGACCAACATGAACATCGTCCGCGGCGTGACGCAGGAACTGGTGCGCCGATCACCCGACGCCATCCTCATCGTGGTCAGCAACCCGCTGGATGCGATGGCACAGCTGGCGCACGAGGTGAGCAAGTTTCCCCGTGAACGGGTCGTCGGCATGGCGGGGGTCCTCGACACAGCGCGCTTCCGCACCTTCATCGCGCAGGAGCTCAACGCTTCGGTGCGCGACGTGGAAGCGTACGTGCTGGGAGGGCATGGCGACACCATGGTCCCCCTGGCTCGCATGTGCACGGTGGCCGGAGTCCCGATCAGCCAACTGATCAAGCCGGATCGCATCGACGCCATCGTGAAGCGGACTCGCGACGGCGGCGCCGAGATCGTCAACCTTCTAAAGACCGGTAGCGCCTACTACGCGCCCTCGGCCGCGGTCGCGGAGATGGTCGACGCGATCATGTTCGACCGCAAGCAGATCCTGCCGTGCGCCGTCCGGCTCGAGGGCGAATATGGCATCCGCGGTCTCTTCGTCGGCGTCCCGGTCAAGCTCGCGGCGGGCGGCGCCGAGGAGATCATCGAGCTCGAGCTGCTGGACGAAGAGCGTGCCGCCCTGCAACGATCCGCCGACTCGGTCAACGAACTCGTCGGCGTCATGGGCATTTAGTCGCCGCAGCCCTTCCCGGTATCCTTGAGTCAGTG
>DASWBA010000159.1:0-11953 GCA_036390825.1 Candidatus Dormiibacterota bacterium | reverse complement strand
TGCCCTAGGCCCTTTTCCGACCCGTGCAGGCACGCTAGAATGCGGGCATTCGTCACAGCAGACGTCGCAGCCACCCAGCCAGTGTGAGAACCCGGCGGAAGCGGATCGCGCGCCCCAAGCGCTCGGCCTCGCGGCAGCGCTTTCGCATCAAGGCGCCTCGCCTGCCGAAGCTGGAAGTGCCTAAGTCCCAGCAGCGCGAGCTTGCCGGGATCGGCTTCCTATTGCTGGCAGGCTTGCTCGTGCTGGCGGTCGCGGTCCAGGCGAGCGGCTCCGCCCTGCACGCGGTACGTGGCGGGCTCGTAGGCCTGTTTGGCTGGGGTGTGGCGTTCGTCATCCTCGCGGCAGTCGTCGCCGGGGCGGAAATGCTGATGCCGTGGATCGAAAAGATGACCTGGGGACGTGGCCTCGGCATCGCTCTGCTGCTAGTTAGCTCACTGGGGCTTCTACATCTCTCCGCGGGGACAAGCGGCGGGTCGGCGGGGCGAGTTGAGGGCGAAGCCCTGCGCAGCCTAGCCGGCACCGCCGGCAGCGTTCTGATTTTGGGCGCGGTGTTTCTCGGTGGGCTCGTGCTCGCTTTCGACATTTCGATCCGCGGGACGGTAGGAGCGCTCCGTGAGCATTACCTCGAGAACCGACCGCAGCCAAAGCCGGCGTCCAATGACAAGAGACCCGCTGAGGCGTGGACTCCCCGCAACCAGGTGATTCGCACGGAGACCGCGGAGCCGGTGCTGGTCCCGATCACCGGCGTGGCCTCGGCCGCCCGGCCCACCGTCCCACCGGCCCCATCGCCGTCCCCGGAGCTGGAATCGGCAGTAGCCGCCTTGCAGGATCCAATCGACGACGAGCCGGCGAGCGAGCCGCGCCGCAAGAAGGTCGCAGCCGCTGAGCCGGTCTTGACCGTGGTGCCCAGTGGTGATGTGGCGTCCACCCTCATCGAAGACGAGATTCAACGGGTCTGGATGAAGCCCGACCTGACCTTGCTGGACACGGTCACCGTCCGCAAGGAACGCTTGCACGACGAGATCAAGGCGAACATCAAGCTGATCGAGCAGACGCTCGGAAGCTTCGATGTCGAGGCGACGGTCATCGGCGTCAACTCCGGGCCTTCGGTCACGCAGTACGAACTGCAGCCCGGTCACGGGGTGCCGGTGCGCAAGATCACCGCGCTCCAGAATGACCTGTCGCTCGCGCTGTCGGCGGCGATCCGCATCCAGGCCCCAATTCCCGGGAAGCCGGCGCTGGGGATCGAGGTCCCTAACAAGGCGACCAGCCTCGTCACGCTGCGAGAGATCATCCAGACCCCGAGCTTTCAAAACGACAAGACCTTGCTGTCGCTCGCCATCGGGACCGACGTCTCCGGCAATTCCGTTGTTGGCGACCTGACCCGGATGCCGCATCTCCTGATCGCCGGTGCGACCGGGTCGGGCAAGAGTGTCTGCATCAATGCGCTGATCGCCGGCATGCTGTTCCAGGCGACACCCGAGGAACTGAAGTACATCCTGATCGACCCCAAGCGGGTCGAGTTCTCGATGTTCCAGGACATGCCCCACCTGCTGGTGCCGGTGGTGACGGAGTCGGATCACGCGACCTCGGCCCTGCGCTGGGCCGTGGCCGAGATGGAGACGCGCTACAAGTTGTTTGCCAGCCACACCGTCCGCAACATCGCCGACTTCAATGGAAAGGCCGCCGACATGGGATTGAATCCCCTGCCCTACATCGTGATCGTCATCGATGAGCTGGCCGACCTGATGATGGTGGCGGCCGGCGAGATCGAGGAGCTGATCTGCCGCATTGCCCAGCTGGCTCGTGCCGTCGGGATCCACCTGCTGGTCGCCACCCAGCGGCCATCGGCCGATATCATCACCGGCCTGATCAAGGCCAACATCCCCTCCCGCATCGCGTTCGCCGTCAGCTCGAGCATCGACTCCCGCGTCATCCTGGACGAGACCGGCGCGGAGAAGCTGCTCGGCCGCGGCGACATGCTCTACCTGCCGGTCGAGGCGGGGAAGGCGACCCGGCTGCAGGGCGTCTTCGTCTCCGACCGGGAGATGAAGGCGATCATCGACTTCTGGAAAGGCCAGGGTAAGCCGCAGTACCAGGAGGAGATCTTCAATGTCGAGGCCACCGTCTCCTGGGTCAAGGAGGGCGCCAAGCGCGATCCCCTCTTTGCCAAAGGCGCGCACGTGGTCGCCACCGAAGGCCGCGCCTCGGTGTCGCTGCTGCAGCGAAAGCTCAATGTCGGCTATACGCGGGCGGCTCGTATCGTTGACCAGCTCGCCGACCATCGCGTGATCGGGCCCTATGAGGGCAGCAAGTCCCGCGAGGTACTGATGAACCTGCTCGAGGTCGATGAGCTGGTCAGAGACCTCGACGACGCCAACTCATAGATGCGACAGACAGCTGTCAAAACGCGCGGTTAGGATAGGGACTCAATGGCGCAAGAATTTTCGTTCGACGTCGTCTCGCAGTTCGACCGGCAGGAGCTGGTCAACGCCGTCAACCAGGCGCAGCGGGAGATCGCGACCCGCTACGACTTCAAGGACACCGGCGCCTCGATCGACCTGGGCGAGAGCGAGATCACACTGAACGGCCCGAGTGATTTCAAGATGAAGGCGATGCTCGACGTGCTGCAGGGCAAGCTGGTCAAGCGCCAGCTCTCGCTCAAGATCCTCAAGCCCGGACCGATCGAGCCGGCGGCGAAGGGAACCGTTCGGCAAAAGCTCGAGTTGCAGCAGGGGATCGACGACGAACTGGCGCGCTCCCTGGTCAAGCAGATCAAGCTGGTCTCGCCCAAGGTCCAGCCGCGCATCCAGGGCGATGCGATCCGGGTCTCGAGCCGGGAGAAAGATCTGCTCCAACAGGTGATCACCGCCCTCAAAGCGACCGAGACGCAGGTCCCATTGCAATTCATCAACTACCGGTGAGCCGTGCCGCCGGATCCCGAGATTCTTGCGCTGGCCCAGCAGGTGGGGGAGCGGTTGCGCCAGCAGAGCCGTTCGCTCGCAGTGGCGGAGTCGTGCACCGGCGGCCTGCTTGGCGCGGCGCTCACGGACGCTCCCGGGAGTTCGGCCTACTTTCTCGGCGGCGTGATCAGCTATGCCGACCGAGTGAAGGTCGAACAGCTGGAGGTGCCCGAGGCGACGCTGCGCCGTCACGGGGCCGTGAGCGAGGAGACGGCCGCGGCGATGGCGAGTGGCGTTCGCCGCTTGCTGCGGGCGGACATCGGTGTCTCGATCACCGGGGTGGCGGGGCCCGACGCGGAGGGCGCCAAGGCGGTTGGTCTCACGTTTATCGGGATCGCGTCCCCCACCCTGCCTTCCCCCAGAGAGGGAGTGGAATCGGTACTAACGCATCGTTTTCAATGGTCCGGCGACCGCTGGGACAACCGGCGTCGCTCGGTGATCGCCGCCCTGGAGCTCCTGGTCCAGACCCTGGGGTCTTAGTGTTGACAGTTACACAAATCCGTATTACAGTGGTCGGGTCGGCCAGGCCCCATCACGAAGCAAGGGGAGACTAGATGTCAGAGAAGGAACGGGCATTGACGGCTGCGCTCAGCCAGATCGAGCGCAGTTATGGGAAGGGCGCGATTATGAAGCTGGGGGAGGCGGCGGCCCAGCGCAACATCGACGTGATCCCGACCGGATCGCTAACCCTCGACATGGCGCTCGGGGTTGGCGGGATCCCGCGGGGGAGGGTGGTGGAGATCTATGGCCCGGAGTCGTCGGGCAAGACGACGCTCGCGCTGCACGTCATTGCCCAGTCGCAGAAGCTGGGTGGCGTCGCCGCCTTCATCGATGCCGAGCATGCCCTGGACCCGGTCTACGCCGGCCACATCGGGGTCAAGACCGAAGACCTGCTGATTTCGCAACCGGATACCGGTGAGCAGGCGCTCGAGATCGTCGACGTGCTGGTCCGGTCCGGCGCCGTCGATGTCATCGTCGTCGACTCGGTGGCGGCGCTGGTGCCGAAGGCGGAGATCGACGGCGAGATGGGGGACAGCCACGTCGCCCTGCAGGCGCGGCTGATGTCGCAGGCGCTGCGCAAGCTGACCGGCGCCATCTCCAAGTCGAGCACCTCGGTGATCTTCATCAACCAGCTACGCGAGAAAGTTGGCATCATGTTCGGCAACCCGGAGGTGACGACCGGCGGCCGCGCACTTAAGTTCTATGCCTCGATCCGGCTCGACATCCGTAAAGTCGACTCGATCAAGAACGGCCTGGACGTGACGGGCAACCGGGTCAAAGTCAAGGTGGTCAAGAACAAGGTCGCGCCGCCCTTCAAGTCCGCCGAGTTCGACATCCTCTATAACGAGGGCATCTCGTACTGGGGCAGCGTGCTCGACGCCGCAGTCGAGGCGACCCTGGTGGAAAAGAGCGGCTCATGGTTCTCGTGCAACGGCCAGCGGTTGGGCCAGGGACGCGAACAAACGGTTGGCTTCCTCAAGGCGAACCCCAAGCTGGGCGAGGAGTTGATCGCGCAGTTGAAGGGGAAGGCCGCGGAGAAGATCCTCCAGCCGGCGTGAGAAGCGGCGGCCGGCGAGCGACGCCGACCGCGCGTGAGCCCGAGAGCGCGCAGGCGGCCTACACCGAGGCGGTGAAGCGGCTGGCTCGCCAGCCGCAGTCGCGCGCGACGTTGCGGCAGCGGCTGCTGCGGCTCGGGTATGCCGAGGTTGCGGTGGAGGCGGCGCTCGACCGGGCCCAGGCAGACGGCTACCTCAACGACCAGGAGTATGCCGCGACGCTGGTGCGCCGCCGCAGTCGGGGCCGGGGTCATGCCTTGATTGCCCAGGAGCTGCGCGCCAAGGGCATCGAGGAAGCGACGGCCGGGCCCGCGCTGGCCGCGGTCGATGCCGATGCCGAGGCAGGAGAGGCCCTGGCCCTGGGGAAAAGTCTGCTGGCCCACCGCCAGCTCGCCGATGCGCAGGCGCTGGTTGCCTACCTGGGTCCCCGGCTCAGCCGTCGCGGATTCAGCAGTGGACTCGTCTACCGGGTCTGCCGTCTCTTGAGCGATGAGTGGGAGGCCGCCGGCCAGTTTGACAGTGTCGCTGAACGCGACTAAAATAGTCAAGATTTTGTCGCCATGTAACGACTAGTCCCACTGCGCCCACGCGCAGTGAGAAGAACCTTTAAAAGTCCATAAGCGAGGTGTAACTATGCCCACTCCATTACTCCTGGTCGTTGGGGTCGTGGTGGGTGCGGCCGTGGGTGCTCTGATCGCCTACCTCTGGGTTGGCAACGCCAACCGCCAGCGCGATCTCGTCTCCAACGCGGAGCGCGAAAAGCTGCTGTCGGATGCCGAGACCCAGATGAAGGAGATGGTCCTCGAAGCGAAAGAGGAAGCCCACCGCATCCGCATGAGCCTGGAGCAGGAAGTACGCGACGCACGTGCGGAGGTCCAGCGTTCGGAACGTCGGGTCCAGCAGAAGGAAGAGTCGATCGACCGCAAACTCGAAGACCTGGACCGAAAGGACCAGGCAGTCACCGCCAAAGAGTTGGAGATCGGGAGGACCAGGGAACGCGTCAACGATGCCCTCGCCGAGCAGGTCAAAGAGCTCGAGCGAATTTCGGGGATGACGCGGGCCGAAGCGAGGACGACGATCCTCACCAACCTTGAAAAGGAACTCAACCAGGAGATCGCGCAGAAGATTCGCGAGGGCGAGCAGATCGTCAAGGAGGAGAGCGAAAAGCGCGCGCGCAACATCCTGGTGACCGCGATGCAGCGGGTTGCCGCCGAGCAGACCGCGGAGACCTCGGTTTCAGTGGTAGCCATCCCCAGCGATGAAATGAAAGGCCGCATCATCGGCCGTGAAGGGCGCAACATTCGGGCGCTCGAACACGCGACCGGTGTCGACCTGATCATCGACGACACGCCGGAGGCGGTCATCCTGAGTGGCTTCGACCCGGTCCGCCGCGAGGTGGCACGGGTGGCCCTCAATCATCTCCTGGTCGATGGCCGGATCCACCCGGCGCGGATCGAAGAGATGGTGACCAAGGCTCGCAGCGACGTCCAGAACCGGATTCGGGAAGAAGGCGAACAGGCGATGTTCGAGACCGGCGTGACGGGACTCCATCCCGAGCTGGTGAAGCTGTTGGGGACGCTGGCATTTCGGACCAGCTACGGACAGAACGTCTTGACCCACAGCAAAGAGGTCTCCTTCCTCTGCGGAATGGCGGCGGCCGAGATCGGCGCCGACGTGGCGCTGGCCCGTGAGGCCGGCCTGCTGCACGACATCGGGAAAGCGATCGACCATGAGGTCGAGGGGTCGCACGCCATCATCGGCGGAGAACTCCTCAAGCGGCTCGGCAAGCCAGACACGCTGGTGAACGCGGTTGCCGCCCACCACATGGACGTCGAGCCAACCAGCCTGGAGGCGATTCTGACGGTGGCTTGCGACGCGGTCTCGGCCGCTCGGCCGGGTGCCCGCCGCGAAACCCTCACCACCTACATCAAGCGGCTCGAAAAGCTGGAAAGCATCGCCAATTCGTTTGAAGGCGTCGAGAAATCGTTCGCGATCCAGGCGGGCCGCGAGATCCGCATTATCGTCAAGCCGGACGCTATCGACGACAGCCGCGCCCAGATCCTTGCTCGCGATATCGCAAAGCGAATCGAAGGCGAGCTCAGCTATCCGGGCCAGATCAAGGTGACGGTGATCCGAGAGACCCGTATCGTCGAATTCGCTAAGTAAGACAAGAGGCGACCCCCACCGGGGCCGCCTCTTTTGTTTTCACCGGGATGCTTGCAGGAGCTCGCGCATCCCGGCACGAAAGGCGGTTGCTCCCGATTGCGCCGGGTGGCGGACGTACACCGCGCCATTGCCCACCGTGTCGGCGGCGATCCGGCCGACGCCGACCACCAGGCGCGGCCGAACGATCTCGATCAGCCGCTGCGCATAGGCGAGGCCGGCCGCGACCTCCGGCCGCGTCGGTCGCCGGTTGGAAAGGGGTTGACCAGGCAGGTGCGGGTGCGTGGGGACCGTGTTCCACAGGATGACGCGGCGCTCGGCGCGCAGCTCATCGAGCACGCCGTGCACGATCGTCCCCGAGGGTTCTTTCCAGGGTCGGGGCCGCCGGCTCGACCGCCGATAGGGATCCCCCCAGCGCAACACATCGAACTCACTGGTGAAGGCGATGCCTGACCAGCGCATGCCCTGATAGCCGGCGGCCTCGCCGATCGCGAGCACGTCCGCCTGGTCGCGTTCCGCGAGGTAATGCCCCAGATTCGCACGCCGAATCATGGGCGCGTCGGGCACATCGTCGGGACCCGTCTCCCGGAACTGGTTGAAGGTCGCCCCGATGGTGGCCATCGAGAGGTCGGCCAGCAGGGCGTCGATCGCGACTACCTTGTTAGGATCGCCCAATGCTCGTTACCGTGCTGGCGATCGGCGACATCATCGGTCGCCCCGGGCGTGAAGCCGTAGCCCGACTCCTGCCGCAGCTGCGTCGAGAGTTGAACATCGACCTGGTGGTGGCCAACGGCGAGAATGCGGCCGGCGGCTTCGGGCTGACGCCGAAGATCGCCGATGATCTCTTTGGTCTCGGCATTGACGTGCTGACCTCCGGCAATCACATCTGGGACCAGCGCGAGATGATGACCGGATTCGACGACCGGCGACCCATCCTCCGCCCGCACAACTACCCGGCCGGAGCGCCGGGACGGGGTTGGTTCTGTCACGACCTGGGGGAAAAGGGACAGGTGCTGATCGGCAACGTGCAGGGCCAACTCTTCATGCCACCGATCGATTCGGCCTTCAAGGCGGCGGATGAGATCTTGCGCCAGGGCGCCGGCACCAAGCTGGTGCTGATGGATATGCACGCCGAGGCGACCTCGGAGAAGATCGCCCTGGGGTGGTACCTCGACGGCCGGGCCAGTTTCGTCTTCGGCACCCACACACATGTTCCCACCGCCGACGCCCGGCTGTTTCCGGGTGGCACGGCGTTCGTGGCCGACCTGGGGATGGTGGGCCCCCGGGACTCCGTGATCGGGATGGACAAGGAGGCGAGCCTCCAGCGCTTCCTGACCGGGGTCCCGTACCGCTTCAAGGTGGCGGATGGGGTGGTGCAATTCAACTCGGTCCTGGCCGAGATCGATGCCCGTTCGGGCAAGGCAACCCGGGTGGAGCGGGTCGATCGCGAGGTGAGTATCGAGTAAGCGCTTGACGACCCCTGGACTTGGGGTTAAGGTGTCGGGGGGCAATCAAACGTTCGGTCACCGATCTCAATAGAATAGATGGACACTCTGGAAACAACACCGCCATCGAACGGCTCGACAGGGGAGAAGACGCTTTCGGCCAGCCCGGCTGCCGGCATACCTCGCGCGACCCGGCCGGCTATTGAGATCCTGAAGGTTTCCGCCACCTCCAAGCCGGTCGCGGTCGCCGGCGCGATCGCGGGCGTGGTTCGCAGCCAGACCCGGGTCGAGGTGCAGGCGATCGGTGCCGGCGCCATCAACCAGGCCGTCAAGGCGATCGCGATCTCCCGGGGCTACGTTGCGGCTGGCGGCATCGACCTGGTGTGCATCCCCTCGTTCATCGACATCTCGATCGACGGTGAGGAGCGGACCGGGATCCGTCTGCTGGTCGAGTCCCGTTAAACTCGGTCGATGCCTGAGTCGACCGCCCCGCCACGGCTGCGGGTTCCCGGCGCACCGCTAACCTTCGAACCACACGCGTTTTCGCGACCGCGCCCCAACGGACGCAAGCGGGCGCCATCGGGTCAGCGGTTCCACCTCTGGGTCAGCGGCTGCCAGATGAACGAGTCGGATGCGGACTATCTGTCCCAGGGCCTGACGGCGGCCGGCTTCAGCGCCGTCCCCGATCTCGACCAGGCCGACCTCGCCATCCTCGTCACCTGCTCCGTCCGGCAGAACGCCGAGCAGAAAGCCTACGGCCGGTTCCGCGAGCTCAAGGCCTGGAAGCGCGCGCGACCGGGCCGGGCGATCGCGATTACCGGCTGCATGGCCAACAAGGAGAAGGATCGGCTGTACGATCGGCTGCCCGACCTCGACTACCGCTTCGACATGCGCCAGTACGAAGCCTTCATTCAGGATCTGCAAGGCGAGTACGAGACGGATCCGGCGCAAACCGGCGGGGCGATGTTGCAGCACGGGCTAACCGCCTACGTCCCCGTGATCTTCGGCTGCAACGAGGTCTGCAGCTTCTGCATCGTGCCCTTCGTCCGCGGCACCGAACGAAGCCGGCCCCTGACTGATGTCGTCGAAGATGTACGGCGCTTCGCGGTACAGGGGGTGCGCGAGGTGACACTGCTCGGCCAGACGGTCAACTCCTATCACGACCCAGAAACGAAGGCTGGACTCGCTGACCTGCTCGAGGCGGTCGAGCGGATCCCCGGTATCTGGCGAGTTCGGTTTTTGACCTCGCATCCGCGCCACGTGCATGATGACCTGCTCTTCGCCATCCGCGACCTGCCCCGCGTCTGCGAGCACCTGCACCTGCCCTTCCAATCCGGCGACGACGTCATCCTCAAGCAGATGCGCCGCCGCTATACCACCGATGAATACCGGGCGATCATTGCCCACGCCCGCGACCTCATCCCTGATCTTTCCGTTTCGACCGACGTCATCGTCGGCTACCCCGGGGAAACCGAGGAACAATTCCAGAAAACTCTGGCACTGCTGGAGGAGATCAAGTTCGACGTCGTCCACATCCAGGGCTTCTCTCCGCGCCCGCGCACCACGGCCGCCCTGCATCCGGACGACGTCACCCCGCCCGAGAAGAAACGGCGGATCAACGTCCTGCTCGAGGCCCAGCGACGGATCGCGGAAGACGCCAACCGCCGCTGGCTCGCCCGGACGGTCGAGGTATTGGTGGAGCGCGAGGAGGGTGGCGAGGTCACCGGCCGGACCCGGCAGAACAGGGTCATCATCGGCACCGCGCCCCTGGGCGCACAGACCGGCACGGTGCGCCGGGTGCTCGTCGAGCAGGCCACAGCCTGGCAGCTTCGAGGCCAGGTGCTCAACTAGGCAACGCCCTGAAGCCGGTCCCCGTCCTCGACCAGTACCAGCGTGTCAAGCAGGACTACCCGGACGCGATCGTTCTCTTTCGTCTGGGCGACTTCTACGAGACCTTCGGGGAAGACGCGGAGCGCGCGGCACCGCTGCTGGGCATCACGCTCACCTCACGCGAGCTGGGCAAAGGCCATCGCGTCCCGATGGCCGGTGTTCCCTATCACGCGTTCGAGAGTTACGTTGGCCGGTTGCTCAAGGCGGGCCTGCGGGTCGCACTCTGCGACCAGGTCGAGGATGCCGCCGCCGCCCGCGGCCTGGTGCGGCGCGAGGTCGTCCGCGTGCTCTCACCCGGAACCGTGGTCGAGGATGCGTACCTTTCTGGTGGAACCAACTACGCGGTGGCGGTGTGCCTGCGCTCTCATTACCACGGCATCGCAGCCCTCGATTGCTCGACCGGCGAGCTGGCCTTGCTGCGCGTCGAGCCGAGCGACGAGGCACTCCGGGATGAGCTGGCCAGACTCCGGCCCGCCGAGCTGGTCGCCTCGGAAGAAGACCGACCACGATTGCTCAGGCTGGTGGGGAGCACGCCGACCAACTGGGTCGATGCCCAGGACTTCGATGCGCGTGCGGCGGTCGACCGCCTGCAGACCCTGCTCGGTGTCGAGACGCTGGCGGCGTTCGGCTGCGACGAGTGGCCCGAGGCGCTCGCGGCCGCGCACGCGCTCCTGCGGCACGCCGAGCGGTCACATCTCCGGCTCGAGCCCGGGCTGCTCCGGTTGCACGCCGAGCATCCGCGCGCGTTCATGCATCTCGATCCGCCGACTCGGCGGAGCCTTGGACTCGAGGCTGATCGATCACCGTCGAGTGAAGACCTCGCCGGGCTGATCGTCCGCGAGGCGACGACCCCGATGGGCTCGCGACAGCTACGGCGCTGGCTCGACCAGCCGTTGCGCACCCGTGAGCCACTCGAGCAGCGCCTCGCCAAGGTCGCGGTCCTGGTCTCGGATCCACTTGCTCGCGGTCAGCTGCAGGCCGAGCTGCGCGGCTTGCCCGACCTGGAACGGATCGCGGGCCGGACCGGCCAGGGACTGGCGACGCCCCGCGACCTGCAGGCACTGCTCAAAGCTCTTCGCGCCCTGCCCGGTGTTCAGCGCATCGCCGGCCGCTTCGCGGAGCTAGCGTCGCCGCCCAGACCCACGGCACTGGACCAGCTGCAGTCGGCCCTGGCAGCGGCGCTCGCCGACGAGGTGCCGGCGACGCTTCGGGATGGAGGCGTTTTTCGTCCGGGTTTCGACGCCGAGCTGGACGGCATCCGCGACGGCTCGCGCGGCGCGCGCGAGTGGATCGGTGCGCTGGAGCAGCACGAACGCCAGCGAAGTGGCATCCGGTCGCTCAAGGTCGGCTTCAACCAGGTGTTCGGCTACTACATCGAGATCAGTCACGCCAACCGTGAAGCGATCCCGTCCGAGTACGTGCGCAAGCAAACGCTGGTCAACGGCGAGCGCTACATCACGCCGGAGCTCAAGGAGAAGGAAACGCTCGTCCTCAACGCCAAGAGTGCCATGGTGGCGCGCGAGCAGGCGCTCTTTGGCGAGCTCTGCCGTCGCATCACCGCCGCCGGCAAGGATCTGCTGGACACCGCCGCCTGGCTGGGCGAGCTCGATGCCGTCACCGCGCTGGCGAGCCTGGCAAGCCGGCATCGTTGGGTGCGGCCCACCCTGCAGGACGAGCCTGGCATCGAGATCGTCGGCGGCCGGCACCCGCTGGTCGAGGCGGCGCAGGGGCCCGGTCGGTTCGTGCCCAACGACCTGCGGCTGAGCCCTCTCGATCAGCAAGTCGTGTTGCTCAGTGGACCGAACATGGCCGGCAAGTCGACCTACCTACGACAGGCCGGCATCATCGTTCTGCTGGCGCAGGCCGGCAGCTTCGTGCCCGCCGAGCGGGCCGTCATCGGCCTGTGTGATCGGATCTTCACCCGGGTCGGCGCCCA
>DASWBA010000158.1:0-11938 GCA_036390825.1 Candidatus Dormiibacterota bacterium | reverse complement strand
CCGAAGTAGTTGAGGGCGTTTCCCGCTTGAAGGATGAGCACGGGGCGAGAGAGCCCGGTGCGCCAACCCGCGATGAGGTGTGAGACGCGGCGGTTCATCCGCCTAAAGGCCTCGCCGCGGCGCGAAACATTTACGGGGGCTTCTCTCGCTAGGCCGCGACGGGCCGCGGCCGCCGGTGGGTCGAATCGGGGCAGGGGCCCCGCCGATCGAGAAAGAGAAAGCGGCCGCTACCGCGACCATGTGATGGAGTGGTCATACCTCAATGGCGCCGCCCACGCCTCGCAGATGATCCCGGAAAGTCAGGGAAGGTGTTTTTTGGCGCTTAGCAAGGTAAGTATCAAACTGAACCTGGTTGCGCAGGGAGGTTCCTCCGCGCATGAGTTCGGCTTGATGCCCTTCAGTGTTGCGGATCGTCTCTGCGAGCGTGAAGACATCCGCTGCGGCAGCCAATGGAACGAAAAGCACCCCATCGTCATCGGCCAGGACCAGATCCTCCCGATCCACCGTCCAATCTCCCACGGTGGCACACTCCAACGCGCCATGAGGACGTGGATCGAGCCGTTGAGGACCGGTAGGGATCGCTCCGAGGCTGACGACAGGCAACCCAATCGCTCGTATTTCAGCCGTGTCACGATGCAGGCCCCAGATCACGATGCCTTCGAGTCCAGCCCCGTGGGCTTCAAGGACAACAAGATCGCCTACGCAGCTTTCGTCGAGCCGTCCGCCGTTGTCGACCACCAACACATCGCCCGGAGCAGCCCCTTGCAGCGCCTCAAGGAAAACGTCGACGCTGCCGGCGTGTCGAGCAGGGATTACACGCCCCGCCAGGCGGCTTCCTGGAAGAACAGCATGCAAGAGCGGGGGGGCGCACCGCACTGGGGCCTGGGCGCGAATGCACGCATCCGCCAGATGGGCGGTAGTCAGTGCTTCAAACCGCCGCCGAATCTCTTCGTGATCCATGCGTGTTCTTTCACTCCCTTCCGTCACGCATCAAACCCGTATCCGGCTACATCTGGGAGCAGGTGGAGGCTCATCTGCCCACACCTCGTCCACGCTGACCCTTTCGGCGACGACAGGTGGTTAGCGAGCGCATTTTCGCCGACGTAAAGGTCAAGCGCGATCATCGCGTCTCCTCGACGACGGCCCAGGCCTCGATCTCGACCCTGGCACCGAGCGGGAGCGCGGAGGTCGCGAAGGCGGTCCGCGCTGGAAGCGATGAGCCAAAGAACCCAGCGTAGGGACCATTAAGGGCCGGCCAGTCCGCGAGGTCAGCCAGGTACACGTTGACTTTGATGACCTGTTCTCTTGTCACACCGGCGTCGGCGAGCACGTTGCTGAGATTGCGGAGCGTCTGCTCGAGCTCGGGTCCGAAGCCGCCCTCGACCACCTTCCCGTCCTCGACCAGGCCGATCTGACCTGACGTGGCGATCGTCTGTCCAATCCGACGCCATGGGCTGTAAGGTCCGACCGTCTTTGCCATGAATTGCTCCTCCTCTATTTCGTCTCGGCCTGCGCAACAAACTGCGCGACTCCCTTTTCGAAGGACCAGTTCTCCCTTTGAACCTCGACCAAGTTGATGAACACTTCGTCAGGACTCACTCCCGCCGCCTCCGCCAGCAGCTGCGCTGCACGGTCATAGAGGGCGACCTTCTGTTCAGTGGTTCGGCCGACGTTGAAGGTCACCTGCACGAGGACGATGCCGTCGCTGCGGTGCATTGCTCGTTGTCGTGACGATGCTCTGGCACGTGCGTGAGTGGTTCGAAATCGAGGATTCCGACAGTAAGCCTCTCGCCGTGAAGAGGGCGGGCGACCACCCCGTCCCAAATCTGATGTGGCTGGAGTCCGGCGACCGAGACGTAGGTGCTCATTTACTCCTCCCGAGATGGGCTTTCCGATAGGACCGTCGAGTCATTACCTCGGACCGTAGGAGCCTTCGATATCGAATGTCTTGAACGATCGTGCACCTCGGCGCGCAACTAATCGGCATCCCGAATCGGTTTGCCAGCCCTGCGTCGCCGCCCACATGATCCGAGTGCCAGTGGGTGTTGAAAACGAGCGCCGGCTCGTCTGGCAGCAGGGCGAGGGTCGCCTGAAGATCAGTGCCGAAGCCACTGTCAACCAGGACGGGCCGGGGGCCTCGCAGCCATGCGAAGTTGCAGCTGGGAAAGAGCCGGGGTCGGAAGTCCAGCCAGTCGGGCAGGGCTACCGCAGCCATGCTTGCTCCCTCGGAAACGACTGTTTCAATGAAGCACGGCGAGCGCGGTCGCGGCGACGAGGGCCATTGCAAGCGCGGCGTTTGCCACGCGGGCTCGACCTCGGTCGCGGAGCAATGGCGCGATTGATTTGCCGGCGACGAGCCATATCGCGCAGATCGCAATGATCATCGCGGTCAGCACCGCGATCTTGGCCGCAGCGTCCGTCGTCGTGTCGTCGGCGAGGTGGCCGCTGGCGAAGACCGCAGCGATGGCGACCCAGGCCTTCGGGTTGGCGATGCCGAGGAAAGTTCCCCCCGCAACCGAGAACATGCTCGAGGCTGCGGTCGGTTCCGAGAGTGGCGGTGCGGTCGCGATGTGGTAAGCCAGCCAGAGGATGTACGCCACCGAGATCCAGATCAGGATGGAGCCGATCGCTGGAACGGCCAGGAGCGCGGCCGTAATCCCAGTCGCGACCGCCAGGAGCACGATCGTTGTGCCAACGATGATCCCGATCAGGTACGAGAGCGATCGCCGCACGCCGTAGGCCGAGCCGGCGGCCATAAGGCTGATGGTCGCGGGACCGGGACTGCCCATGATTGCCAGCGAAATGAACAGTAGCGGCCCGACCGATCCCCAACGAATGCCATCGACCAGAAGCACCTCAGGCACTGCGGGCGTTATACCTTTGTCCCATGCCGCAGAAGGTAGGAGGTATCGATGCCGGCGGTCTTGAACAATCCCGCACCCGGCGGTCGGACTCGATCAGGTTCGGACCGAGGGCGCACGGGATCGAACGCGCCGAGGTCTACCTCTCCACATGCGCATTCGAACCGCATCGGCACGACACCTACGCCATCGGAATTACGACAGCCGGCGTGCAGACGTTTCACTACCGCGGCTCGCGCCACATCTGCCTGCCGGGTCAGCTTCACGTCCTGCATCCTGATGAAGCGCACGACGGCGCAGCGGGAAGTGACGGCGGGTTCGGCTACCGAATTCTCTACATACCGCCCGAGCTCGTTCGTGACGCTTTGGCCGGTCGCGCGCTGCCGTTTGTCGCCGATCCCATTCAGCAGCTGGTACCGGCGACCGGACTTATGGCATCCCTGCTTTCCGATATCGACGAGCCGATCAATGAGCTCAGCTCCGCTGAGATCGCCGTCGCGGTCGCCGACGGCCTCGTTTCGTTAAGCGGCCACCCCGACCGCCGCCCAGCGGCTATCGATACTAGGGGGGTCGAGCTCGCGCGCGACTATCTCGCGGCCCACGCACGTGAGCAGACCTCGGCCTCGATCCTCGAAAAGATCGCGGGTACTGACCGCTTCACGATCGCTCGCCACTTCCGGTGGGCGTTTGGGACGAGCCCCGATCGATACCGGACTTTGCGCCGCCTGGCGCTGGCGCGGGCTGCGATAGAGAGCGGGCAATCACTTGCCCGAGCTGCCTCCGAGGCTGGCTTCGCTGACCAAAGCCACATGACACGTCAGTTCAAGCGAACCTATGGCCTGACACCCGGTCGCTGGATGGCCCTCACAACAGACTCGTCGCGAGAGAATGGCGCGAGAGTCCGGAGCGGGTAGCCAGCCAAGGGCGTACCCGGCGCCGTTTAGCTGACCTTCGAAAAGACCGCTTGGTTGGTTCGGCCCTTAATGTCGGCACCACGGTCCTGACCCGTGCGACCGCCAGCTGGGCGCCACTGCGGACCGACTGATCGCCGACGACGGTCTCCCCCACTCCGATGAATGTGTTGCCACTCGCTATGGCCCTGCCATACCAATGGGATACACAGCCCTGCGGAAGAGCATTTCCTTGCCGCATTTCTGCGAGAGGAAATCGTCGAGAAGATGCAAGGAAATGGTCTTACACAGCTACACAACCCAAGAGGAGGTGATAGATGACCTGATCATTCGTCAGGTGGTCTGAGCGACGATTCGTATTCGAAAAGCGATCACTTGACTCTTAATCAGTTGGTCCCGGGTTCGAATCCTGGTGCAGGCATTCTCCTTCTGCTTCGTTCACGTTTCGATTCGCTTTCGGTTCCCTTACGCTTGATGCTCCGAGCCGGCGCGGAACCATAAGAATTCCGCAAATCAGTTGGTCCATTAGATGGCAATCGTTCAAAAACATGATCTATCGCTGGCGCACAGCCGCGGCTGAGATCGCCTAGGCTGCCGGCAACGGATTGCTCGAGCGAGCGATAGAACAACTGCGCGGAAGTCAGTTGATCGAACCCTTGAATGCTCCTGCCAGCCGGAACCCGCTTGCTTCTAAAGGCTCTGAGACATTGGCGGGGGTCCGATCCAGGTGCCGCTCCTCACCACCCTCTTCGACTTCCCTGTCCACATCGCGACCGCGACATCGCTCTTTGTCATGATCACCGCCGGCGCGGGCACGCTCACCCACATCGTCCGCGGCGACTACGGGTCATTCACCGGCATCACGCTGGCGCTGGCCGCGGGCGCCGTCGTCGGAGGCCAGGTGGGCGCCCACCTGTCCCGGCGCGTAGCCGGTCACACCATCATTCGGCTACTCGCCCTCGCTTCAGCCGCGGTCGGCATCCGGCTGCTTCTCTAGTCTGTGCTGACCGATTCCCCCAGACCGGCCCGCCAGCGACCCTCGGCAAGGAAGTCGAGAAATGCCTCATCCACCGATCCAAGCCGCTTGTCGCGTGGGTACACGAGGTGCCACCGCCGGTGCAGGGGAAAGCCGGCCACCGGCAGCTCGACCAGAAGCCCGAGCTTCAGCTCCAGCGACACGGCATAGCGCGAGATGATGGTGATTCCCAGGCCGCGGGCAACGGCCCGCTTGATGGCGCCATTGCTGCTGAGCTCCATCACCGTGTACACCGGTCGCCCGGAGTGGCGGAGTGCCTCTTCAGAGGTCTCACGGGTGCCCGAGCCCGGCTCGCGAAGGATGAAGGGCTCAGCCGCCAGTTGCTTCAGGGAAACCCGCCGGACCTTGGCTAACGGATGCTGCGGCGAGGCGACGGCAATCAGCTCATTCGGAAGGAACGGTCGGACGATGAGCGGGATCGCCGGCCTGGGCCAGGGTCGACCCACCACCGCGAAGTCGGTTTCATTGGCGAGCAACCGCTCGTACACGTGCTGCCGGTTGCCAACATCCAGTCGCATCTCCACGTCTCGATGCACTTCCTTGAAGGCACCCAGCAGGTCTGGCAACACGTAGATACCGACGGTGGTGTCACCGCTCAGCCGGAGAAAGCCATGGCGTAAGCCATGGAGCTCTTCGAGCGCGAGGCCGGCCGACTCGAAATCCGTCAGGATCCGGCTGGCGTGCTCGTACAGCAACTGGCCGGCGGCCGTCAGGTGAATGCGCCGGGCGATCTCCTCAAACAGGGACACCTCCGCTGCGGCGGTGAGCGTTTTGATCTGGTGTGAGACCCCCGGCTGGCTCAGATGGAGCGTCTCCGCGGCCCGAGAGAAGCTGCGGTGGTCGGCCACCGCCTTGAAGATCCGCAACTGATGAACAGTTACTCGGTGCTCGAACTGCTGCGCGAGCGGCCGAGGGGCGGTTCCTGCAAGAGTGACGGCTCGCCGCATCATTCGCCGATCTTATAGCAATAATCGTTTATATGTATTGGACTTCATGAACTGGATAGGCTAGCGTGGCGATAATGGGAACCGCGACCCGGACGGGCATGCCGCGTCCCATTTTCGTTGCCATCGGCGGCGACAGCGGCAGCGGGAAGTCGACGCTGACCGCGGGTTTTTACCGCATCTTCCCTGAAGACCGGATCACCAGCCTGTGCCTAGACGATTACCACAGCCTCGACCGCCGGGAACGCAACCTGCTTGGGATCACCGCGCTGAATCCCCGGGCCAACAATTTTGCGCTGATGGAGAATCAGCTGCTCGCCCTCAAGCGCGGCCAGCCGATCCTGAAACCGGTCTATGACCACCGGGATGGCACCTTTGGAGCGCCGGAAGAGATCCGGGCGAAGGAGGTGGTCATCGTCCAGGGCCTGCATCCGTTCCTGGTCCCCGGGGTCAGAGGCCTGTTCGACCTCAAAGTCTGGCTGGATCCCGAAGAACCGCTCAAGCGCAAATGGAAGGTCCAGCGCGACGTGGCCAAGCGCGGATATACGGAGGAGCAGGTCTACAAGGAAATCGTCGCCCGACAGGACGACGTGGTGGCCTACATCGCTCCCCAACGCCGCTTCGGAGATCTCGTGGTTCGCTTCTACCGGCCGGAGCCGGACGGTGGCGGCGACGAACACCTCAGCGTGCGGATCATCCAGCGGGCAACACTTCCACGATTGAACCTGGACGGCCTGTTGGGTCACCCGGGAAAGGGCCTGCGAGCGATGCAGTCAGAAGATGAGGGGGAGACAGCCGACATTCTGGAAATCGACGGAACGATCGATGCCGCGACCGTCCAGGACCTCGAGAACCGGATCTGGGATCACATCGACGCGCGCCACCAGCACCTGCGGCACCTCGCACCGGACCAGTTTGGCGACTTCACCGACGGTGTCATGCACAAGCACCACAGCGACCCGCTGGCCCTCGTCCAGCTGTTGCTTGTTCATCGAATCCTCAGCGCCGAGAAGTCGATGCTGCTCAAGGTGCCGCTCAGCCTCCACGAGTCGATGATCCATGAGCATGAGGAGGAAGAAACCGCCCATGAGCACGAGCATGTCTGAGCCGAAGACCAGCGCCTCGAGGGTCACCTTCGAGGCGGGCGTCCACGAGTACCGCGAAGCCTATTACCATCCCGGCCACACCCCGAAGGACACCGACATTCTGGCGGCCTTTCGGGTCACGCCCCAGCCTGGGGTGGCGCCAGAGGAGGCTGCCGCCGCCGTCGCCGCAGAATCGTCCACCGGTACCTGGACCACCGTTTGGTCCGACCTCCTCACGAACCTGGACCGCTACCGGGCCCGCTGCTACCGGATCGAGCCGGTGGAGGGACAACCGGACCAGGTGATCGCCTACGTCGCCTATCCGCTCGACCTTTTCGAAGAGGGGTCGGTCGTCAACCTGATGTCGTCCATCGTGGGCAACGTCTTCGGCTTCAAGGCCTTGCGCGCCCTGCGGCTCGAAGACCTACGGCTTCCCGTCGCCTACCTCAAGACCTTCCCAGGCCCACCGCACGGGATCCAGGTGGAACGAGACAAGCTGAACAAGTATGGCCGGCCAATCCTGGGCGGCACGATCAAGCCCAAGCTCGGGCTTTCGGCCAGGAATTACGGCCGCGCGGTGTATGAATGCCTGGGCGGCGGCCTGGACTTCACCAAAGACGACGAGAACATCAACTCCCAGCCATTCATGCGATGGCGCGATCGTTTCCAATTCGCTATGGAAGCAGTGCGGAAAGCGGAGAGCGAGACCGGCGAGCGGAAGGGCCACTACCTGAATGTGACGGCCGGCACGATGGAGGACGTCTACCAACGAGCCGAGTTCGCGAAAGAGCTGGGTGCTCCCATCATCATGTCCGACTTCTTGACAATGGGCTTCACTGCACACACCTCGCTTTCCCGCTGGTGCCGGGAGAACGGGATGCTGCTGCACTGCCACCGGGCGATGCACGCCGTGATCGACCGCCAGAAGAATCACGGCATCCACTGGCGCGTGCTGGCCAAGTGGTTGCGCATGGCCGGTGGCGATCACGTGCACAACGGCACGGTGGTCGGCAAGCTCGAGGGCGACCGCGGCGCCACCATGGCGATCAACGACCTGCTGCGGGAGGACTTCGTTCCGGCGGACAAGAGCCGGGGGATCTACTTTGACCAGGAGTGGGCCTCGCTCCCCGGGGTGCTGCCTGCCGCCTCCGGAGGGATCCACGTCTGGCACATGCCCGAGCTGGTGGCCATCTTCGGCGATGACTGCGTGCTCCAGTTCGGCGGCGGGACGCAGGGGCATCCGCAGGGGAATCGTGCGGGAGCCACGGCGAACCGGGTCGCGCTGGAGGCCGTGGTGCTGGCGCGCAACGAAGGCCGCGACCTAACTGCAGAGGGGCCCCAGATCTTGAAGGACGCCGCCCGGCAGTCACCGGAGTTGCGCGAGGCCCTAGCGCTCTGGAAGGAAATCAAGTTCGAGTTCGAGGAGGTGGACCACCTGGACCCGGTCGGTGCTGGATCGTGAAGGGGTCAATGGAGGATGCGCAAGTGAAGCTCGAGACGTTTTCCTATTTGCCCCCGCTCAGCACACAACAGATCGGCCGGCAGATCCAGTACCTATTGAAGAAGGGATTCATTCCGGCTATCGAGTACGTCCGGCAGCCAGCGCCGAACGAGCATTACTGGAGCATGTGGAAGCTCCCCTTGTTCGACGCCCGAGCCGCCGAGGACGTGCTGGCCGAGATCGAGGCGTGCAGGACCGCACACCCGGGCTGCTACATCAAGTTGATCGGCTACGACCGCAATCGACAGAGCCAGGCGATGAGCTTCGTGGTCAACCAACCCTGATCAGCGCCGCCCAGGACCTGTAGGGCGGCAAAAGTCCGTCCAGTTCGGTTGGTTCCTCTGCAGATGAGGCGGGAGTTGTAAGTGGTGGTGTCGCCTTGACTCTGCGTGGTCTGCCGCAGCCTATGGTTGCTGCCTGCTGGATTGGATCGACTTTTGCCCCCTACACCAGGTCGCAGCGCGTAGAGCGCGGCCGTGGCCTGAGGCTTTGGTCAGTTGCCTCGCTGAGGCGAGCGAAACGCAGTTGCACGGACGCGAAGCGCCAGCGCCAGGACGCCGACCACCAATCGAGTTTTGCCGCCCCTATAGGTCACCAGGCGTTCGAGAGAACACCTCGTTCTCAGACTGGGCGAAGTAGCTCATATCACGTGGAACAAGAAGTGGAGCACCAGGTAAACGACGATAAGGAACACCACGATTCCGATGATGTTTCTGGCATTCAAGGCTTCGCCTCCTGGACATCAGTCCTCGGTAAACCGTTTATGGATGTCAGCAGTGCTGAGTATGTCATTTCGCCATCCATCATCGACGCGTCCCTGACATCGGAATCGCTAGCCGCCCGGGACGGGTTCGACCGTTCAAGGGGCGGGGCGGATGCGCTTCAGAGCCCTGACCACGACCAGGTTGCAGTGAGAGTTGCAAGCGGATCAGCCGCAATCGCGTTCGTGGTCGCCATACTTGCCATCGGAGTGCAAACCGCAGGGCAATTCCCTCTCCCGACTCAGCGACTCCCTGAATCGTGCGTGCAGTGCCCATCGATACACCGCCTCCTACCAGGGACTCTCGGCTCCGGAAGCGACTGAATCGAGGGCTGATGGTCCCACCGTTGGTGGAGTCCCAATCGCCCGAACCGATTCATCGCCGTCCCTCCTGATTAACCCGCTTTTCCAGCTCCTCGAACCACCTGGGGGCGGCGACCACTTCAGTCAGCAGGCGGCGGTCGCGAAGCGTGAGGCTCGGTGTGCCATGGCCATGATTGTGATCATGGGGTTGACGCCGGACGCATCCGGGAACGCGCTCGCGTCCATCACGAACAGGCCGCGAACCGTGTGACACTGCTGGTCCGGGCCGACCACCGAGTGCTGCGGGCTGAGCCCCATTCGGCAGGACGCCATCTGATGAAAGCTTGCTAGCGTGATCTGCCCGGGATCGTACCCCGCGCGGTCCATGCCGGCGGCCAATGCGTCCAAACCGGCCGGATCGCCCGCCCGAAATGACACCCCCGCGCTCTGACTGGTGAAAACCTCGCTCGCGCCAGCTGCGAGCATCACCCGCGCCGCACCAAGCAGCGCTTCACGGAGATGGCGCCGATCGTACTCCGAGAGCCGGTAGTGGACTCGCGCCGCACCATCGTCGTCCACGCGGACCCGGCCGCCGTCGCGGTCTCGAAGGAGCGCCCCAATCACCGAGATGTGTGGGTAGCGGCGGGCGAGCGTGGCGAAGGCGGCCGGGGAGCGCCACGGGAAGCCGAGCGCCAGCAGGCCAGGATGCACCGGCGCGGTCTCCAGCTTCGCGCCGAAGTGGGCGCCATCGAGATCCGCCAACTGATCGGAGTAGACCGCCTGCATCGTCCCTTCCCATGGTCGGACCGACTCCTCGAATACACCCCACATCGCGCTGACCGGATGCAGGCGCAGGCCGCGCCCGATCGCCGGGCCGGACACGCTCGAGCGGAGCAGGAGAGCGGGCGTCTCGAGCGACCCGGCCGCTACCGCGACGACGCCGCTTCGGACGCGGAGGCGGATGCGGTGCTCGTCCCGCGCCACCGGCTCTCGCGACGAGGAAGCGCGGGCGCGGATGGTCGCCTCGACGCCGGTGGCGCGGCCGTTCTCGACCACGACCCGATCGACCCGGCAGTCGGTGACGATACGAGCGCCGCCTGCGGCCGCGTCCGCGAGATAGGTGCGTACCGTGGATTGCTTCGCGCCGAGTTGACAGCCGTAGCCGCAGAATCCGCAGAGAGCATCCTGGCTGCAGCCCTTGACGTTGCGTGGCATCGGCTCGACGTGCCAGCCCAACGCCTCGAGTCCGCGCTCGAGCACCTGCTCACGGCCGCTCAGGCGGTTGTGATCGATGTTGACGGAAAGGCGATCGCAGACCGCGTCGAGCGCTGCGCCGTACTCGTCGGAGAGGAAGAGGTCAAGCCCATACCGTTCAGCCCATTGCCGGCGAAGCCAGTCGGGTGTTCGGAAGCTGGTGCTGTAGTTGACGACCGTGCCGCCGCCGAGACACTGCCCGGCGAGGAGCACGACACCGAGGTCGTCGGTGGCCGCGGTGCCCGCGCCGACGTAGAGGCGATCGAGCATCTCCAGCTCGCGCTGCGTGAACTCGTTCTCGTTGACCTGGCGCCCCTGCTCCAGGACGATCACATCCTTGCCCGCCGCCGCCAGCTGCGCCGCCGCGACCCCGCCTCCCGCTCCTGAACCGACCACGACCGCATCGCAGGTAAGCGTCGTGTCCTGTTCGATGTCCAGGGTCCTCAGGGCGGCAGCCGCTGGTGGCGGCGCACTGATCGGGCCAGGGTAGCCGAGCTGCGGCCAGGCAGCGTTGCGCCCATCCTGGTCGAGCGTCGACAGATGCGACAGAAGGGTCAGCCGCTTGAACGCCGTGAACAGGCGTCGACGAATTGGCAGACGACTCCTGGCCCAGGCCTGCATGACGGCGATCCTTCGAGGTTGGGGCTGGTCCTGGAAACGGGTGGGCCGGCCCGTGATGAGAAGAGCGCCGGCGGGCGTGTCGAGGAGCGAGAGGACCCGGCCAAGAGCCCGGCGGTCGACCGCCGAAGGAAAGCGGCCGATCAGGTCCGCCATGGTACGGCCCCGGTCCTGCCGCTCCGCCGGCGAGACCTCCACGAAGGTATCGACGATCGCCTCGAGGACGGCGTCATGCATCGCCGCAGTCAATGCTAGGCCGCTTGTTACCTCGCGCCCGCTGAAGTCAAAAGCTCATCCGTGCCCACGGGCCGCAGACGAAGGTGCAGGCAGATCGGTCATATTGCGAGCCTTTCGACCAGCCTTTCGTCTTAAAGACAGATAGGAGGCGTCATGGGATGGTCGCGCCTATATCCGTGATTGCGGCATGCGGATCTAAACCGCTGCCATATCCGATGGCGAGCCACCCAGGAGGAAACAATGACGACGCCAATGATTGGGGTTACGACCTTGACCCAAACCAACGATCTGTCCCTCGTGGAATCGGCAATTCGACAGTTACCGAAGACGGCCCTGGCGGTTACCGACCTAATTCAAAAATGGCGGGGGCGCGACGGGAACGATCCGTCCGGCGACATCGCCAAGGATGCCGCCCAGCGGTTTTGAAG
>DASWBA010000157.1:0-4986 GCA_036390825.1 Candidatus Dormiibacterota bacterium | reverse complement strand
CGGCCGGTCGGCCTAGACCTTTTTGTAGACATGTCTTGACAAATATACCGGACGGTGTAATGATGCCCAAATGAATGTTGAAGTTCGGGCGACCGGGCTGCGAGCGACAGTATTCACGACACCGTGAGCTATCCCCGGCTGGAGGAGGCCGTCCGTAAGATCCTCGAGGGCGATCCGGCAAACCTGCTCGAGACCGTAGCCGAGCGGATGGCCGCCGCCATCCTGAAGCAGCCTGGAGTGGTCCAGGTGACGGTGCGCGTCAGCAAGCGGCCACCCCTTCCCAACCTGGACGCGTTCACCGTAGAAATCACGCGACCGGTCGAGATCGCCGATCTGCCTCAGTAGACTCAACCGATGCCTGCCCACCTGATCGACGGCCGCGCCCACGCGCGTGTCATCCGCGAGGAGCTGAAGCGCGCCGTCGAGCGCCATCCCAAGCAGCGCCCTCCGGGAATCACGGTCATCCAGGTTGGCGACGACCCGGCGTCGACGATCTATGTCGGCGGAAAGCACAAAGCCGCCGAAGACGTGGGCTTCAACTCGGCAATCGAGCATTTTCATGAGATCACCCAGTCCGGGTTACACCAGCGGATCGCGAAGCTCGCGACCGACCCCGCCATCGACGGCATCCTGCTCCAGATGCCGCTCCCGGACGGTCTCGATCCGGACCAGGCGCTCGAGCAGATTCCGCCACATAAAGATGTCGACGGGCTCCACCCCTACAACGCCGGCCGGCTGGCCCAGGGTAACCCCACCTTCATTCCGGCGACGCCGCTCGGCGTGCTCGAGCTGCTGCGTCGCGAGCACGTCGATCCGACCGGCCAGCGCGCCGTCGTCGTCGGACGCTCCCGCCTCGTCGGCCGCCCGGTGGCGCTGCTCCTGCTCCAGAATCACGCAACGGTCACGGTTGCCCACTCGCACACCGTCGACCTCCTCGCGATCACAAAGACCGCGGACATCCTGATCGCTGCCACCGGCAAGCGCGGCTTGATCACCGGGGAGCACGTGAAGCCAGGCGCGGTCGTCATCGATGTCGGGATCACCCGCGACCCCAACACCGGCAAGCTCACGGGCGACATCGATCGGGCCAGCGTCGAACCGGTGGCCGGCGCCTTGACTCCCGTCCCGGGAGGGGTCGGGCCGATGACGGTTGCGATGTTACTGGTGAACACCTACCGTGCCTACCGCCAACACCTCGGCGAGGGATGACTTACCAGGAGTCGCTTGACTATCTGACCTCGCTCGGTCGCTTCGGCATCAAGCTCGGCCTGGAGCGGACCGAGGCCTTGCTCCGCGAACTCGGCAATCCGCAGGAGCTCTTCCAGGGGGTCCTCGTGGCGGGCACCAACGGCAAAGGCTCGGTTTGTGCCATGGTGGCCAGCGCTCTGCAGGCAGCCGGCTACCGGGTCGGCCTGATGCCGAAACCGCACCTCGTCTCCTATACCGAGCGGATCCAGGTCGACCAGCGGCCGATTGCGGAGGACGACTTTGCCGCGTTGATCACGGAGTTGCAGCCCGCCATTAATAAGGTTGCGGCGGACCTGGGTCCGCCGACGGAGTTCGAAATCCTCACCAGCGCGGCGCTCTATTACTTCGCGCGCGCCGGCATCGACGTGCTGGTTTGCGAGGTGGGCCTCGGCGGGCGCCTCGACTCGACCAACGTGCTCGATCTCGGGGTCAGCGTCATCACCAACATCGCGCTCGACCACACGCAATATCTCGGCTCAACACTGGAAGCAATCGCGGCGGAAAAGGCTGGAATCCTGAAACCGGACAGCATCGCGATCACGGGCGCCCAGCCGCCCGCGCTCGCGGTCATCGAAGCCGCGGCCCGAAAACAGGAGATTCCGCTCCTGCGCCTCGGCCGGGAGATCGATCTGACCGCCATCGACAAGGAATGGGCGGGCGTCCAGGCGACGGTCACGACGCCCGCCGGGACCTATCGCGACCTCCGCATCCCATTGCTTGGTCTCCACCAGGCGGACAACTCGGCCCTGGCGGTCGCAGCGATCGACGCCCTGCGTTCGCGTGGGTGGGAGATCTCCGACGGCGCATTGCGCGACGGACTCGCCCGCACGCGATGGCCCGGTCGTCTCGAGGTTATCGACCGAAATCCGATCGTACTCGTCGACGGCGCGCATAACCCGGCCGGTCTGGAGCGCTCACTGGCAACGGTGGAGAAACTCGCCAAAGACCGACCACTCATCATCGTCTTCGGGGCAATGAAGGATAAAGACCTGCCCGCAATGCTGGCGCAACTGCGCGCGATGGATGCCCCCGTCATCTTCACTGCGATCGATTGGCATCGTGCGGCTGCGCCCGCGGACCTGGCAAAACAATTTGCGTCACGCGCCGAAACCGCAGAGTCGTCCGGCGAGGCGCTCAGCCGCGCGCGCCAACGAGCCGGCCGCGACGGTATCGTGCTGGTCTGTGGCTCGCTTTATCTCGTGGGCGAGGCAATCGTCGCAACGCGCGCCCGAGCCGTGACCCGAACGTCAGCCTCGGCGCGTTAGCGGGTAGCCTGCGGAGACAGCACCAGCTTGTGATGCGGCGACGAAGCCTGCTGCTTCCAGGCCTCGGGCGCGGCCTCGAGCGGCATGATTTCGAACTCGACTTTGAGCTTTCCGGCCGCGGCATACTCCACCAGCGTGCGATAGGCGGCCGCCTGCTCCTCCCAGGGCACCAGGAAATTCGAGTACCCGAGGATCGACAGATAGCGGCCGCGGACGATGCCCGATTTGACCGTCGCTTCCGGACCGGCGGCGGCGCCGAGCTGCACGAATCGACCGTGCGGGCTCATCGCTTCCAGTGCCGCCACGCCTGGCATCCCCCAGACCGGGTCGATCACCACCTGGAGTTGCCCGCCGCTGGCCTCCTTGATCCGGTCCGTCAGCCCATCGGTCTGTTTCAAATCCACGGTCGCGTGAGCGCCCAGTTCGCGCGACCGGGCCAAACCCTGCTCGTTGCGTGCGCCGGCAATGACCCGACCTGCCCCGAGCAAACGCGCGACCTGCATCGCGATCGCCCCGAGGACGCCACTGGCGCCCAACACGAGGACCGTCTCGCCCTTCCTCAGCTCGGCACGTCGAGTGAGGGCAAGGTAGGCCGCAATCCCCGGTGTGCCTAGTGCCGCGGCTACGCCGTCGGGAACGTTGTCCGGAATCGCTACGGTCTGAGCTCCGTTTACGACAGCGCGCTCCGCCAGCGAGCCATTGGGTAATGCGGCCCGGAAATAGACTCGAGGACCCGCCCTTCCATTCTGTAGAAGGCGCCCGATGCCTTCGCCGCCCGCGACATAGGGTATCGGTGGTGATCCCGCATAAAACTTTCCGCTCGCGATCGAGAGGTCGACTGGATTCAGCGGCGCCGCGATCACCTCAACCAGGTTCGCACCATCAGCCTTTGGTTCGGGCACGTCGCGCAGCACCGGAGGGTCGCTATACCGTTCGATGACGGCGGCACGCATCACGGCACAGCTTAGCCCTTGAGGTAATGGTCAAAGAACGCGACGGATCGCGCCATCGCCAGCGTGAAGCCCTGCGCGATGTTGTGGTCAGCGCCGGCGTAGGTGTAAAGCTCGACGGGCTTGTTGGCGGCGTGAAGATCGTTCGCCAGGGTTTGCGAAAACTGCACCGGCACCTCGGTGTCAGCGGTTCCCTGGTGCAGCTGGATCGGCGCGGTGATGTCGGCGAGGTACGCCATCGGCGAGATCGAGTCCCAGAACCCCGGGTTCTGCTCCGGCGTGCCGAACGCCGCAAGGAAATTCCCCCGTCCGGTGCCCCCGAACGATGACGATACGCGCTCGCCCCCCGTGGGGTGCCAGTTTTCCAGCAGGTCCTTGTACGTGGCGTTCACCCCGGCCCAGATCACGGCCACCTTGATCCGTGGATCGATGACGAGCGCCCTGAGCGTGATGTTGCCGCCCATCGAGTGTCCCCACATGCCGATTCGGTTTGGATCGGCTTGCGGGTAACGCTGCAGTGTCGTGACCGCGTTCAGGACGTCCACGGTGTCGTCCGGCGCGTAATAGGCGCTGACCGGCTTGCCTTCGGAACTGCCAAACCCACGGTAGTCGGGCTTGAACACGATGTACCCATTCCTGGCGAAGGCATCGACGTAGGCGACGTAGCGCTCGGTGGTGCGGTAGACGGTCGGAGGAATGTAGCCGTGGTTGAAGATGATCACCGGCCAGCCGGTGGTGGGCTTGGCCCCGTTGGGTACGGTCAACAGCCCGAAAATTTTCAGGCTGTCCGACTGATAGGAGGCGACATAGCGCCGGTAGTTCGTTCCCGGCGCCAGCGTCTGCTCGATCGCGAGGTCGCTCCCCGGGTACTCCCGCTGCCGCATGGCATCGATCGCCAGTGGCACGAGCGTCGGCTGTTCCACGGCGGCTGCAGGCGTTGGGGATGCGACGGCTTTTGCCGGGGTCGAGATGGCCGGTGGTGGGGCGCTACAGGCGATCAGCACGAAGCCGATCGCGCTGGCCAACAACTGGCCTCTAGCTCGACCAAAATGGGGCCCGGCCATCGCTTGAGGATAGCGTCGTGCCCCTCGTAACAGGGCTGCAACAGGTCGAGATTGGCCATTGGCGCAACTGATCGGCCAGCGTTTTCATCAATAGAGCCACCATGAAGGGATCCCAGCTGTTCCAACGGATTCTCGACCTCCTCGCCCGCGACGAAGGGCAGGGCATGGTCGAGTACGCCCTGATCCTGGTGCTGATCGCGGTGGTCGTGATCGTCGTGCTGATCATCCTGGGCAACCAGGTGCAGAACGTCTTCTGCAACATTAGCGGCGGTCTGGGCCAGTAGCTAGGGCCTACGCGGCCCGGAATTTACCCGTGGGCCTCGTCGTCGACGGGCTCGACATGGACCACCGCATCCGTGACGACCGGTAGCTCTCGCTGAATCCGCTCTGAGACGGCATGGCCCACTTCATGGGCCTGGGCCAGGGAGAGGTCCCCGTCGACGTGAACCGACACATCCA
>DASWBA010000156.1:0-49996 GCA_036390825.1 Candidatus Dormiibacterota bacterium | reverse complement strand
AACCGCCGCCGCCATCGCGCCCTGCGGCATCCGGCCCACCCCTGCGGGTCTACCGGCCATACCTGATCGCTGCAGGCGTGCTGATCGTCCTCGGGCTGATCGCCGGCATCGTCTACGCGCCGACAGCCAACGCTACCTTGTTCGTGTCTGGCACTGCGATCAAGCAGGATGTCACGCTGCTTGGCGTGCCCGGGACCGCACCAAGCTCGGGCAATCAGTTCGCCACCCAGGCGCTTCATTCGGAAGACTCCCAAACGCTGCCTGGAGTACCAACGGGTCAGAAGCAGATGAGCGCTGTCAAGGCAACCGGGCAAGTGGTGTTCACGATGTATTGTCAGGGCTTCTTTTGCCCCAGCGGCAACGTCACTGTTCCGTCGGGGACGCAAGTCAGCACGTCAGACGGCAAGAACTTCGTCACGACGAAATCAGTCAATGTCGCGGCTCCCAAAGGCTCCGGGTCGGCGCCGATCTCGGCGGTAACGGCGGGAGGAGGTGCGAATACCGGCGCTCACACGATTACGACGATCAATCAAAACCAGAACGACTTCCTCAGCGTGGATAACACGGACCCAGTCACGAATGGAGCCGACGCGCGCACAGCAACCGTCATCCAGCAGTCCGACATCGACAGCATCCGTGACGCCTACTCGAGAGACGCCATTCCCAAAGTTACCGACCAAATCAACAGCAAGGCCCAGGGTTTGAAGGTGGTCATGGTCGGGCAGGGTGTTCAGGCGACCGTGACATCGGATCACAAAGTCGGCGAGGAAGTTACCGGTTTCACGGTCACCGTCAAAGTGGCCGGCGATGCGGTGGCCTTCGACGAAAAGGTCGTCAAACAATTGCTGAAGTCCGCGCTCGAGCGGAAGCTCTCGCAGGGATCGCAGCTGACCAGCAACCTGACGCTCACTTATGACCCGATCGATGCCACCACCGACGGTCACATCACGCTCAACGGCCATGCCTCGGGCTTCTACACCCCGGTGTTCCTGCAGAGCGCCATCCGGGCACATCTCACAGGGATGAGCCCGGCCAAGGCCCATGCCTTTCTCCAGTCGCTCCCGAACGTCGTCGAAGCCCGCGTGACGCAGTCGCCGTACGGCCTTCCCTGGCTGCCATTCTTCAGCTCTCGCATCACGCTCAAGATCCAGGAGGTCTCCAACAACTCGACGGCGGCGTGAGGATCCTGGCGATCGATCCGGGCACGGTCAGGCTCGGCCTCGCACTCAGCGACCCATCGGGGACGATCGCCCAGCCTCTCACCGTGCTCGCGCGCCGCTCGGAACCGGAGGACCTGAAGGCGCTGGTTGAGCTGGCTGAGCGTCACGACGTTGGCATGATCGTGATCGGCCTTCCGCGCCTGATGGACGGCCGCCTCGACTCCGCGGCACAGCAGGCGCAGGCGTTCGGCGCCCAGGTGGCGCAGGCCACCGGGCGGCCGGTGGCATACTGGGACGAACGGCTAACGAGCGTCGCCGCCGAACGCTACCTGATCGAACAGGGGAAACGGCGGAGCAAGCGGCGCCAAGAGATCGACCGGATGGCTGCCACGTTATTGTTGCAGGGGTACCTGGACTACCGGGCTGGTCGGGGACCGGGAGGCTGAATGCCAGAGATTCCGGAAGCAAACGGTGAAGTACAAACCATCGAGCTTGTCAACGAGAAGACCGGCGAAGAGGAAACCTATCTCGTCCATGACGTCGTGGAGATCGAAGGCGAGACGTATTACGTCCTCCAGGCCGAGGTCGACGAGGACCGCGTGCTCATCCTTCGGCGGGAGGGCGAGTCGCTGGTCACACTCGATGACGAAGAACACGACCGGGTGGTCGAGCAGCTCGAGGAATTCGAAGAGGACGAAGACGTCGATGACGACGGCGGCCCTGAGCGCTGACTGATCCGAAGCGCTCGCCGATGACTCCTCCGGCGCCCCGGCGGCGCAGCCGCACGCTCGGCTGCGTGCAGTGGTTTGTCGTGGCCCTCTTCCTCGTGCCTGCCGCGCTGGGAATCCCGGCGGTGATCGGATACAACTGGGTCGACCATCAGCTGCACCAGCCGGCCAATCCGGGGAACTCCAAGGTGCGCTTTGTGGTCGCGCCGGGAGCCACCTTCCACGAGGTCGCCGATACCCTGCACCGCACCGGGCTGATCGATTCGGTCACGGTCTTCGACCTTTACGCCCGCTACAAGCACCTCGACCGCAACGTCCAGGCCGGCGCCTACGAGCTGAGCCGCAACCTGAACATGATCCAGATCCTCACGGCCCTGCAGACCGCCATCCCGGACGAGATTTTCGTGACGATTCCCGAGGGATACACGATCCAGAAGACGGCGGCGCTGCTCGACAAAGGTGGCCTGATCAAGGGCAGCGATTACACGGCGCTGGCGGTGCAGGGAAAGTTCAGTTACGACTTCCTCAAGGACCTGCCGCCGGGGGCGTCCCTGGAGGGCTTTCTCTTCCCGGATACCTACCTGATCCCACGCGCCGCCACCGCCAAAGACCTGATTACCCAGCAGCTCGAGGCCTTCAAGGTGAATTGGAATCAGACACGCCAGGGCCAGGCCGCCACGCGGAAGCTCAACGCCCTCCAGGTGGTTACCATCGCCTCGCTGATCGAGCGAGAAGCCCGCTTCCAGGAAGATCGGCCGCTGGTGGCGAGCGTCATCTACAACCGGCTGGCGGCCGGCTGGCCCCTCCAAATCGACGCCACGGTGCTCTATGCCAAGGGTGTCTGGCAGGCCACGGTCACCATCGACGACCGCAAGATCAACTCGCCATACAACACCTATTTACATACCGGACTTCCACCTGGACCTATCGCGAACCCTGGCATCAAAGCTATTGATGCCGCGCTCCAACCGGCGGACACCGGCTATTTCTTCTACCTCTCCGACCTCCAGGGTCACAACCACTACGCCAAGACCAACGAAGAGTTCGGCCGCCTCCTCAAGCAGTACGGTCTCCAGTAAGGCCGGTTCCCGGCTTCTCCTGCTGAGCGGGGAGGACGACGCCCAGCTGGCCGTGAGCCTCTACAGAGCCGGCTTTGCGGCGGCTGGGATCGGCACCAGCTGCGAGGTTCAGACCGTATCGCCCGGAGATCTCCCAACCGCCATCGCCAGGATGCGGGCGGACTCGACCGTGGTGGGCGCTGCCGTGACTATGCCGCACACCGTCGCCGTGACCAAGCTGCTCGACGGCCTGGGCCCGGAAGCCAAGGTGGTCAAAGCCGTCAACACCATCAGCCATCGAGCCGGGGCGCTGGTCGGCTGGAACACCGATCGCCCGGCGTTCAGCCTCGCGCTCGAGGACGCCGGGTTCCAGGCTAAGGGAAAGGACGCCCTGGTGATCGGCGCCGGCGGCGCAGCCAGAGCCTCGGTCGACGCCCTGCGGGCCGAGGCCACCAAGATCTGGGTCTCGAGCCGTGACCTCGAGGAGGCGCGCGCCGTCTGCCGCGATCTGGAAGTCAGCAGTGGCGGCCCGGCGCCGCTGGGTTCGCTGGCACTGCTGGTTCGGAAGGTCGACCTGGTGGTCAACGCCACCCCGGTCGGCAACGACGGTGAGGCGGCGCCCTTTCCGGTCGAATGGGTCACGCCGGCGCAGTTCATCTTCGACCTGATCTACCGGCCACAGGTGACTCGCCTGGTGCAGGGCGCACGCGATCAGGGAGCCCGGGCGATCAATGGGCTGACGATGCTGCTCTTTCAGGGACTGGCCGCCTTCGAGATCTGGACCGACCAGCCGGCGCCCGAAGAAGCGATGCGTGCCGCCCTCGAGCGGGCCGTGGTCGGGCGCTTGGGTTCGTGAGCCACCTGGGGCTCGCGCTCGGCTGGGCGGTGGTTGGTGGGGCGCTGGGCGTCGGCCTCAACTACCTGTCCCGGTGGCTGGCCCGGATCGAGGAAATCGAGTTCGATCAGTCCCGGTTTGACAAGCTCCTGATGCCTGGCCTTTGCGCGGTGCTCTTCTTTCTCTTTGCCTTCCAGCTTGGCGGGCAGCGGCTGCTCTTCATCGACTCGGTCTACGTCGTCATCCTGGTGCAGGTGCTGGCGTTCGACCTGAAAACCCGCTACATTCTCGACTTCGTCATGTTTCCGAGCTGGGTGATCGCCTTCGCCCTCGCCTTCGTCACGCCCTGGACCGCGGCCTTCACCTGGCCGTGGCCCGACTGGCGGACCGCACCGGTGGCCGCCGCCATCGCCGGTGGCGTGTTTTTGCTGCTTTACTTTGGCGGCCAGCTGGTCTTTGGGGCCGAGGCCTTCGGTTTCGGTGACGTCAAGCTCGCGGTCTTCATCGGGATGGCGACCGGAGTTTCGAACCTGCGGGTCGCCCACGCCTTGCTCTACGGCGTATTTCTGGGCGGCTTTGTCGCGATAATTCTGCTCATCACCCGGATCCGAGGAATGAAAGAAGCCGTGCCCTACGGACCGTTCCTTGCCCTTGGGACGCTGCTGGTCCTTTACAGTCAGGCGCCATGAACGCCCGCGACCTGCTTCCTGGCGAGCGCATCCTGGTCAGCTCCTCCCGCCACTGGGTCGTGCTCCTCCGCCCGATCGCCACCACCATCGTCGTCGCGGTCGTCGCGCTGGTGATCCTGACGCTCCTGCACCTCGCAGGCGAACTGGGCCTATTCCTCATGCTGGGCGTGGCCTTGGCGGCCATCTTCGTCATCAACCTTTATTACTGGGGCTGGCGGGCGCACGAATACGTTCTCACCGACCAGCGCGTCATCCTCAACGAAGGCATCATCTCCAAGTTCTCGCGCTCGATCGCGATCGACCGCATCCAGGACCTGACCACCTTTCAGGGACTTTGGGGGCGCACCTGGGGCTTCGGCGACATCGAGCTGGAGTCGGCCGGCCGGGAGGGGGCGGAGCTGCTGAGCACGGTGCCGCGCCCGCAGCAGCTTCGGAACGCGATCTTCGCCCAAATCGAAGCGCGGCGGCGGCCCGGCGGGTTGGGGACCCCGTAGGGTTCGCCAGCTGAATTACGGGTAAAATCCACCGGGCATGGTCAACCCCAGTGATTTCAGGAACGGCATGACGATCGAGTGGGAGGGGGGGCTCTGGATCGTGGTCGAATTCCAGCAGGGGCAGAATGCCCGTGGCGATACCTTCTTTCGCACCAAGCTGCGAAATGTTCGGACCGGGGCCATCATCGACCAGAAATTCCGCGACAAAGACCGCTTCGCCCGCGCCCGGATCGAGAAGGTTCCCATGCAGTACCTTTACAGCGACGGTGACCGGCATTTCTTCATGGACCTGGAGAGCTACGATCAGCTCCCGCTCAGCGACGACCAGCTGGGCGACACCTTGAAGTACCTCAAAGAGAACACCTCCCTCGATGTGCTGATGTATGACGGTCAAGCCCTCGGCGTCGAGCTGCCAACGACGGTCGATCTGAAGGTCAAGGACACCGCCCCCGGGTACAAGGGCGACACGGCGTCCGGCGGCGGCAAGCCGGCGACGCTCGAAACCGGCCTGACGCTGACCGTGCCATTCTTCGTCAACCAGGGCGACGTGATTCGCGTCGACACCCGCACCGGCGGCTACGTGGAGCGCGTCTAGGTGCCTGAGCGTCCACTCGGCTCGGTAAAGGTGGCCAACGAGGTCATCGCCCACATCGCCTCGCTGACCGCCTGCCAGGTGCAGGGCATCGTCGGCATGTATCCGGCCAAGGCGCGTGACGGCCACCGGGTGCTGCCGGCGGGAAGCGCACACAAGGGCGTCCGAGTCGACCTTGGCAATGAAGCACTCAACCTGGAGCTGTTCGTCATCGTCGATCACTCCGCCCACGTCCCGACGGTGGCGGCGGAGGTGCAGCGCCAGGTGGCGGACGCCATCGACAAGATGCTCGGTCTGGAAGTGCGCGAGGTCAACGTGTTCGTCGGGGACGTGAGGTTCCCGGAGGACTCGTAGCGATGGGACGGCGTCACCTGGCCCGCGAGCTCGCGCTCAAAGTCCTGTTCGAGCTCGAGAGCGACGGCGCCGACGCGGAGCGATCGCTCAAGTACCACGTTGCCGAATCGCGCGCCGACGCCCAGGTCGCGGAGTTTGCCTGGGTGCTAGTCCAGGGCGTACGCGACCATCGAGCCGAGATCGACCAGCAGCTGGCGGAGGCATCGCGCAACTGGGGTTTGGACCAGATGGCGAAGGTCGAACGAACGCTGTTGCGGATCGCCACCTTTGAGATCTGTTATCTGCCAAGCGTCCCGCTGAAGGCCGCCATCAACGAATCAATCGAGCTGGCCAAGACCTTCGGCGGTCCGGACTCCGGCAAGTTCGTCAACGGCATCCTGGGGCGCATCGCCGCCGATGCCGAGATCCGCCGGCCATCCGCCGACCCGGCGGCGACCAAGGAGGCCTCATGACCGCCCGCCTCGAGAGCGGGAGCGAAACGGACGACGTCGCCGAGATGGACTACGAGACCGCCGCCGCCGAGCTCGAACGAACGGTTGCCTTGCTGGGCAAGGAACAGGAGGATCTCGCCGAGTCGGTGCGCACCTTCGAGCGCGGACTTAAGCTGGCGCGGCGATGCGCCCGGTTGCTCGACGACGCCGAGCGGCGTCTCAATGAGCTGGCGCCGGCCGTCGAGCGCGCGGCCGGCCCGTGAGGCTGCTTCAGAACCCGTACTTCATCGTGCCTCTCATCGCCTGGGCGATCGCCCAGGCGAGCAAGGTGATCATCGACTCCGTCGTGCTGCACCGGCTCAGCGTCCGTCGCCTGGCGACCGCCGGCGGCATGCCGAGCTCGCACAGCGCGCTGGTGGTCTCGCTCACCACCATCATCGGCCGGCTGCAGGGCGTCCAGTCACCGCTGTTTGCCGTCTGTCTGATCTTCAGTACGGTGGTGATGTACGACGCCACCGGCGTCCGGCGGGCCGCCGGCCAGCAGGCGATCATCATCAACCGACTGCTCGACGATCTGTTCATCGCCCACCGCGGGATTCACCAGGAACGGTTACGGGAGCTTCTCGGCCACACCCCGATCGAGGTGATCGCCGGCGCGCTGCTGGGCATCGTGATCGGGCTGGGCATCTGGCGATGATGGTGGCGCAACGTCGCCGCCTCGACCAGGCGCTCGTGGAGCGCGGCCTGGTGGCGTCACGTGAACGCGCCCAGGCGATGGTTCGAGCCGGCCTGGTCCGCGTGGCCGGGGTCACGATGGGGGAACCCGACCAGATGGTCACCGCCGAGCAGCCGATCGAAGTGACGGGGATCTCGCCCTATGTCAGTCGCGGTGGAGACAAGCTGGCGGCGGCCCTCGACGCCTTTGCCATCGATCCCCGCGGCCGGACCGCCCTCGATGTCGGCGCCTCGACCGGCGGCTTCACCGACGTTCTGCTCCAGCGTGGGGCAGCGCGGGTCATTGCCGTCGACGTCGGCTACGGCCAGCTGGCCTGGAGCCTGCGCCAGGATCCGCGGGTCACCGTGATGGAGCGGGTCAACATCCGGTACCTCGATCAGCTGCCGGTGCCGGCCGACCTCGCGGTGATCGACGTTTCGTTCATCTCCTTGCGGCTGGTCCTGCCGCGAGTCCGCGAGCTCCTGAGCCCGCCGGGCGACGTGGTGGCGCTGGTCAAGCCACAGTTCGAGTTGGGCAAGGGTGCGGTGGGGAAGGGGGGTGTGGTGCGCGACCCCAAGCAGCACCGCGAAGTGGTCCAGGGGCTCGGCGAGTTCGCCGGCCAAATTGGGTACGCGGTTGTTGGCGAGATCCCCTCACCGATCGTGGGCGCCAAGGGGAACCGGGAGTTTCTGCTTTATTTGAAGCCTCATGCCTGACGCCGTCGGCATCGTTTGCCACCCCCGGATCGACATCGGCGGTCCGCCGGTCATGGAGGCACGCCGGCGGTTGGAAGCCCGCGGATTTCGCGTCTGGACCTACTGCGCCACGCCGGACGAGCGTCCCGGCGCCCTTTCCGGCGACCTCAACGGTACGCGCTTGATCGTGAGTGTCGGTGGCGATGGCACCTTGCTGTGGACCGCTCAGCAGGCGGCCGCCGCGCACATCCCGGTGCTCGGGATCAACGCCGGTCGTCTGGGATTCCTCACCCAGGTCAAGCTGGGCGACGAAGCGAAGGCGCTCGATCGCTGGGCGGCCGGTGACTTCAAACTGCAGCGCCGGGCGCTGCTCGAGGCGCGCGTTGGCCAGCGCGTCTTCCACGCCCTCAACGACGTCGTCGTCCACAAAGGGAGCGAGATCAACCTCATCCGGATCGAGAGCCTGGTCGATGACCAGCCTGCCGGCCAGTTCGATGCCGACGGCGTGATCGTGTCGACGCCGACCGGCTCGACCGGGTACGCGATGTCGCTGGGCGGGCCGATCGTCCATCCCGACGTACGGGCGATCGTCTTCATGCCGTTGAACCCCCATAGCCTCTTCAATCGTCCGATCGTGCTGCCAGAGCAGGCCTGCATCACGCTCCGCTTGCCCAACGCTTCGGCCATCCTGACCTGCGACGGGCAGCAGAATGCCGACCTCGAGCCGGGGACGGAAGTCCAGATCGCCGCGCCCGGTCTGGCGGTGGAGCTGGTGCGGTTCGACGGCGGTCCCAACTTCTTCGAGCTGCTCCGGCGGAAACTGCGGTGGGGCTTGCCGCTTGTCGATGGGGACGAATGACGGGGTCGGCCCGGCATCGCGTCGGACAATTCTGGCGCCACGCGTCCGCCCGGGTTAGCGAGCAAGAGCGGCTCGCCGTTGAGGAGTTGCTGGGCCCGGCGCTGTGGCCGCTGTTCGCGCAGCTGCCGGTGAACGACCAGCGACACGGACTCGACGTACTCGAGACCGTGAGGCGGCTCGAGAGCCAGCCCGATCGGCAGCTGCAGCAGGCGGCGCTGCTGCATGACGTCGGCAAGGCCGGCGCCGGGTTTTCGGTGGTGGAGCGCAGCCTGACGGTCCTCCTGCGTGCGGCCTCGCCGCGGCTGCTGGAGGTCGTGCTCCGGGCGCGGCCCGGGTTCGCGAGGCGGCACGACATCTATATCGATCACGCGCGCATCGGGGCGGAACGGCTGCGGGCCGCCGGTGCGCCGGAGCTGGCCGTGGTCGTTGCCGAGCACCATGACCCGACACCGATATCGGAGATCACCCGGCGTTTGCAGCGAGCGGACGGACGGAATTGAGCCAGGAGGTCGCGGCGGAACTCGAGCGTGACCCGATCTACCTGGTGCGGACGGCTGCTTTCGACGGACCGATCGAGCTGCTGCTGACGCTGGCCCAGCGCGCGGAAATCGACCTCGCGGCCATTTCGCTGGCCAGCCTTACCGATGACTATCTTCGCGCGATCGAGCATGACCGCCCGCCGCTCGGCCGGCTGGCGGCGTTCCTCGTGATCGGCGCGCGGCTGGTCCAACTCAAGGCCGCCGCCTTGATGCCGCAGGCCCAGGTGGGGGAGGAGGAAGACCTCCAGGCATGGGAAGACGCCATCAAGGGACGACTGGAGGAGTACAAGCGGTTCAAGGAGCTCGCCGAGTCCCTGATGCGGCGCCATGCGAGCGGGCGGTTCACCTTCGCCGGCTTGCTCGAGCCCGACGTGATCCCGCAAGCCCGGGTGCAGGTCAGCCTCGATGCGCTGGCCAGCGCCTTCCAGCAGGTGCTCGACCGATTGCCACCGCCCGGCCCGGTGACGGTCGAGATGGAGCAGGTCTCGCTCGCCGACAAGCTCGAGGAGCTTCGTGGGATGCTGGTCCACCAGCCCCAGCTCAACTTCACCGCCGTGTTCCGCCACGCGCGCACCCGGCTGGAGGCGGTCGTCACCTTTCTCGCGCTCCTCGAGCTGATTAGAATCGGTGAGGCCCGCGTCGCGCAGGCTTCCGCGTTCGGCGAAATCAGCGTGCACAGACAGGAGAAGAAAGAGGAAGGATGAGCTCAGTGGTCGAGAGCGCAACCCAGGTGCGCGACACCGCCGGACTCATGGCCGCGCTCGAAGCGGTGCTGTTCACCCTCAACCGCCCGGTCACGGTTCTGGAACTCCAGGACATCCTCCAGTCGACGCTGCCGGACATCGAGGCGGCGGCGGTGAGCCTCGGTCAGGCGCTGGCGGGTCGCGGACTCTTTCTCCAGCGACACCAGGATCAGCTCCAGCTGGTCACCGACCCGGCACAGGCCGACGTCGTCCGTCGCGTCTTGCGTCCGGAATATCCCTCGCGACTCTCGCCGGCGGCCTACGAGACGCTCGCCATCATCGCCTACCGCCAGCCGCTCACCCGGGCTCGGATCGAAGAGATTCGCGGCGTCAACTGCGAGGCCGTCCTGGAGAGTCTCGAAGAAAAGGGACTGATCGAGGAGACCGGGCGGCTCGATGCGCCCGGCACGCCGCGGCTCTTCGGCACCACCATGAAGTTTCTCCAGATCCTGGGACTCAGCAGCCTGGACGAGCTGCCACCGCCACCGCAATCCGCCTCAACCAGTTCCTAGCACGCGCCGGCGTCGCGGCCCGGCGGAAGGCCGACCGGCTGATCGCCTCGGGAACGGTTTCGGTGAACGGCATCCCGGCCGTCGCCGGCCAGCAGGTCACGCCGGGCGTGGATGCGGTCTCCGTCGACGGGCGACCGGTCGAGCCCGTCCTTGAATGGACGTACTTGATGATGAACAAGCCGGTCGGCGTGCTGACCAGCGTCGGTGACGATCGTGGCCGCGCGACCGTGACCGATCGCCTGCCCGAGCCGTATCCGCGCGTCTTCCCCGTGGGCCGCCTCGACCTCGACAGCCGCGGCCTGGTGCTGCTGACCGATGATGGCGAGCTCGCCGGACGGCTGATGCACCCGCGCTACCATGTCGAAAAGGAATACCGCGTCGTGATCGCGGGCCGGCCCGGTGAGGATGCCTTCCGGCGGCTTTCCGAGGGGATGGTGGTGAGAGGGGAGCGGTTCCAACCGGCCGAGGCTCGGGTGCTCGAGGGCAGCACGGGCGAGACGCGGCTGTCGATGGTGCTGCGTGAGGGTCGCAAGCGCGAAGTGCGCCGGCTATGGCAGGCGCTCGGCCACCGCGTCGTCGATCTGCAGCGGGTTCGCATCGACGGACTCGAACTGGGCGACCTCGCCGAGGGTGGCGTCCGGCCGCTCAGCGCCGGTGAGGTGGCACAGCTCAAAGCCGCGGCAGGACTTTGATCATCGCCATCGACGGTCCGGCCGGATCCGGGAAGACCACCATTGGACGGTTGGTGGCGGCAGCGCTCGGCTATGCGCTGGTCGACACCGGGCTCTTCTATCGCGCGGTCACCGTCGAGGCCCGGCGCCGGGCCATCGCCCCTGATGATGTCGCCGGGCTCAGCCGGTTGCTCGGGCAGCTGGACATCGAGGTCAACACCTCGCCGTCGAGCGATCGTTCCGGGCCCTTGCTGACCATCGATGGCCGGGATGTCAGTCTCGATGTGCAGGATCCAGCGATCGCCGCGGACCTCTCGCGCATTGCCCAGATTCCCGAGATCCGCCGCGCGCTCATCGAACCCCAGCGACGTGCGGCGCGCGGCGATGCCGTGGTGCTGGGCCGTGACATCGGGACGGTGATCTTTCCGGAGGCCGACGTCAAATTCTTCTTCACCGCGCCTAAAGCCGAACGGGTCGCGCGGCGGCGCCGCGAGCTGGATCGGGCGCGCGGCAGCGCCACGCCGGATGCGGTGCTCGAACAGGAAATCGACGCCCGGGACCGGGCTGACCAGGAGCGTGAAATCGCGCCGTTACGGCCGGCAACCGATGCTATAATCGTCGCGACTGAGGGTAAGTCGGTCGGTCAAGTCTTCGATGAGGTGATGGCCCGGCTTCCTAAGCACTGATCTTGAGCTATTCCTTCCTTACTGGTCTTGCACGGCTCCTCACCCGCCTTCTTCTGGGCTCAAAGTTCCACCTCGGCGGCACCTCGAACGTGCCCCGCTCGGGTCCACTCCTGATCGTGTCGAACCATGTGGGCGCCGTCGATCCCGCGCTCATCGGCGGCTGGGCCCCGCGGCCGGTCTGGTTCATGGCCAAGGCGGAGCTCTTCCAGGGCGCGTGGGCCTGGCTGATGCGCGGCTATCATGCGTTTCCGGTGGTGCGCCATTCTCCGGATCGGACGGCGTTGCGCCGGGCGTTCGAGTTACTGAAGCAAGGATCGGCGGTCGTATTGTTCCCGGAGGGTCACCGATCGGAGAACGCGCGCCTACTTCGTGCGGAGCCGGGGGCCGGCTTCATCGCCCGCAAGTCGGGCGCGCCGCTGGTTGCGATCGCCATCACCGGGACGCAGCACGTCCTCGGCCGGCGCCAGAGGTTTCCGCGGCCTGCGGAGGTCTCGATGACCTTCGGCGAGCCGTTCCAGTTGCCCGAGCGGAATCAGGACGGCAGCCCGATGGATCATCAGCAGAGCGCCGACTACCTGATGACGAAGATCGCGGCGCTGCTGCCGTTGGAGTACCAGGGGGAATACACCAGCGCTCCGATGCCAAAACAGGCGCAAGCATGAGGCAGGGAATTTGAAGAAGATCTACGTCCTCGACACCAACGTTCTGCTGCACGATCCCAACGCGATCTTCTCCTTCGAGGACAACGAGATCGTGATCCCTCTGACCGTGATCGAGGAGATCGACGGCCAGAAGCGGCGCCAGGATGAGGTCGGCCGGCACGCCCGACTGATCGCCCATCATTTCGACGACCTTCGCGCCACGGGCAAGCTGTCCGAGGGCGTCGCGCTCAAATACGGTGGCTCATTGCGCGTCGTGCTGACGCACGAGAGCACGGCCCACCTCCCGGAAGACCTCGACCCGAAGAAGGCCGACAACCAGGTGATCGCGCTCACCCTGCAACTCAAGGCGGAGAGCAACGGCACGGCGGTCATCCTCGTCAGCAAGGACATCAACGTCCGGGTCAAGGCCGACGCCCTCAACCTGCAGGCGCAGGACTACGAGACCGACAAGATGGTGCTCAACGAGGAGGACCTCTACGACGGCATGACAACGCTCACGGTGTCGCCGGAAGACATCGAAAGCTTCACCAAAACCAACGCCTACCAGCCGTCAAACGGCCAGCTCTTTTTCAACCAGTTCGTCCACTTCAAGTCGCAGAACGGCACCAAGTCGAGCGCCCTGGGCCGCTACGACGCCACGGCAGGCCAGGTCGTGGCCTTAGGGGCCATCAAGAAAGAGATCTGGGGCATCCAGCCAAAAAACCTCGGACAGCGGTTCGCTTTCGACATCCTGCTGGATGACCGGATTCCCTTCGTGACCCTGACCGGCCAGGCTGGCACAGGCAAGACACTGCTGGCGCTGGCGGCCGGGCTGAGCAAGGTGCTCGATCAGCATCGCTATCGGCGATTGCTCGTCACCCGGCCCGTCATCCCGATGGGCAAGGACGTGGGTTACCTGCCGGGGGACAAGGACGAAAAGCTGCGGCCCTGGATGCAACCGATCTACGACAACCTCGAATACCTGATGGGCCAGATCTATAAGGAGCAGATGGCGGCCGACATGATCCGCCACATCCAGGATAAGGGCATCTTCGAGGCCGAAGCCCTCACCTATATCCGGGGACGGAGCATCCCGCAGCAGTTCATCATCGTCGACGAAGCGCAGAACCTCACCCCGCACGAGGTCAAGACCATCGTGTCGCGCGCCGGGGAGGGGACGAAGATCGTGCTGACCGGCGACCCCAACCAGATCGACCATCCCTATCTCGATTTCCGCAGCAACGGGCTGTGCTATGCGATCGAGAAGTTCAAGAACAATCCGTTGGCGGGGCACGTCACGTTGACCAAGGGGCAACGGTCCGAGCTCGCCGAACTCGCCGCGAAGCTCCTGTAGGCGCCGCCGCGGCCCGAGAGCCGCTCGATCCTGAGGTAAGTTAAGCCCAGTGGATCGGACCCTCGTCGCCCTCGATCTCGAGACCACCGGCCTGACACCGAGGTTGGACCGGATCATCGAGGTTGGCGCCGTCCGCTTTCGTGGTGACGAGGTTCTGGCGACGTTCCAATCGCTGGTCCGGCCCGAAGTCGCGATTCCACGGGCCGTCCAGGAGCTGACGGGGATCCGCGACGCTGACGTGGCGGCCGCACCACCGCCGGAGGAAATCCTCGCACAGTTGATCGACTTCGTCGGCGACAGCGGCGTGGTCGCGCACAGCGGCAATTTCGACCTGTCCTTCCTGGTCGATCCGGAGGGCGACGCGGGCTACGAGCTTTTCGACACGCTCGACCTGGCCCGGATCATGCTGCCGATGGCGCCCAGCCATAGCTTGCCGCACCTCTCGCGCCAGCTCGGTCTGAGCCATCCGCATCCGCATCGGGCGCTGTCAGACGCCGACGCGGCGCGGCAGCTCTTTCGTCATTTATGGCACTATGCCCGCGGCTTTCCCGCTGACCTTCTTGGGCGGATGCTCGAACTGGCCGAGGGATGGCCGCATCCGTTACGGCATTTCCTCCGCGATGCTCATGACGGAGGAGCGAGCGGCGTGGAGAGTCTGCCGCGCCGGCCGTCGGCGCCGATCCGCACCCCGAACGGGAGCGTCCCCGCCACCGATCCAAAGGCGATATCTGCCCTGCTCGGTCCGGATGGTCCGATGGCCGGACTACTCCAGGACTACGAGCTACGCGAATCGCAGCTCCAGATGTCGCTCGCCGTGGCGCAGCTGTACGCGCGTGGCGGCCGGCTGTTGGTCGAAGCCGGTCCGGGCACGGGAAAATCGCTCGCTTACCTGGTCCCGGCGGTGCACCACGCGGTCGCGAGCGGTGAGCGGGTGGTGGTTGCCACCAACACCATCACGCTGCAGGAGCAGTTGTTCTCGAAGGACATCCCGTTCATGCGCAGCTGGCTGCCGTTCGACTTCAAGGCCTCGCTGCTCAAGGGCCGCGCCAACTACGTGAGTCTCCGGCGCTGGAATCGGTACCTCAACGCCCCCAGCCGGCGCGCCGACGGAAGCTGGTTTGACGAGGAGCTGAACTTCAAGCTGCGGATGCTCGTCTGGCTGGCGCAGACCCACAATGGCGACCGCGCCGAGATCAAGCTCAACGGGTTCGAGGAACTCTTCTGGTTGCGGGCGGCCTCCACGCCGGACGATTGCCTGGCCGCCCATTGTGAGAACTACAAGTCGCAGCGGTGCTTCTACTGGAACAGCCGCCGGGCGGCGCAGGACGCGGATGTGATTGTGACCAACCACGCGCTGCTGCTGGCCGATGCGCTGGCCGGCGGCTCCGTGTTGCCGCCGCACGAGCACCTGGTCGTGGATGAGGCGCATCAGCTCGAGGAAACCGCGGTCGAGGCGCTGACGCTGCGGGTGGGCGAGGACGAATTGCTGGAGAGCGTCGACGGCACCCTCACTTGGTTCCGAGCGGCGGTCGGACCGCCCGGCGAGACGCTGCGGACGGCGGCCGCGGACTGCCGTCAGGCGGTGACCGATTTCTTCCGCGAGGCGCGGGCGATCATCCGGGCGCGCCAGCCGGAGGTCCCCGTGCGGCCGACGCGCGACGAGCCAGTCATCCTGGATACGATCAGCCGAAGCCTTCCCGACGTCTCGCCGTTGGCGGCCCTCGCCAGCGGCCTGGCCAGCCAGGCCACCGCCTTGCGCCTCGCGCTCGATGACGCCGGCGCGCGGTTGCCCTTGGAAGCCAGCCCCTACGCCGAGCGCGAGTTGGATCTGTTCAAAGCGCAGCTGCACAATCGCACGGACCTCGTGGTGCAAGCCTTGCTCCAGCCACGCCCCGAGCGGCTCTACTGGGTCGGGACCGAACGGCGTTCCGGGCGGCCGGTGTTGCACGCGGCGCCAACCGCCGCCGGCCGCGAACTTCAGGTACGAGCGTTCCAGGGCAAGGAAACGGTGGTCTTCACCTCGGCGACGATGGCGGTGGCCGATTCCTTTGCCTACTTCAAACGCGGGGTCGGCCTCGAAGCGCTCGCGACCCACGAGATGGTGCTTGCCTCGCCCTTTGACTACCTCTCGCAGGCGTTGCTCTGCCTGCCGACCGACCTGCGCGATCTCACCGATCCGGCCTTCCTCGATCAGGTTAGCGACGTGGTTGGCGAGATCGGCGAGGCGATCGGTGGCCGGACGCTGGTGCTCTTCACCTCGCATCTGCAGCTACGGGACGTGGCCGACCGGTTGCGGACCCGCACCGCGCGCAACGGTCTCACGGTGCTGGCGCAGAACCTGGATGGCACGCGGCGGCAGCTGCTGGCGCAGTTCCAGGAGCGTCCACGCAGCATCCTGCTCGGCAGCAGCAGCTTTTGGGAAGGAATCGACGTCCCTGGCGATGCGCTGTCCTGCGTCGTCATCGTGCGCCTGCCATTTCGCGTTCCCAGCGACCCGTTGCAGCTCGCCCGAAGCGCGTCGCTTGCTGATCCCTTCGGTCAGCTGGCACTGCCCGAGGCGGTGCTCCGCCTGAAGCAGGGCTTCGGCCGCTTGATCCGACGGCAGACCGATCGTGGGGCGGTCGTTCTGCTGGATCATCGGATCGCGAATCGGACCTATGGAGCGGCGTTCCTCGACGCGCTACCACGGGCCGCCGTGCACCTCGGATCGTCGGCGGAGATGGCCCCGGCCATCGTCCAGTGGCTGGCGCGGGGAGGTGGCGTCCGCCGGCCGGCGTCGGTGTCGGCATGAGAGACGACGGCCGTCTGTCGGTCGCGCTGGCGCAAATCGATCCGGCGCTGGGAGACCGTGGCCGCAACCTCGAGCGGCATCGGCAGTGGGTCACGCAGGCCGCCGAGGCGGGCGCGAGCTTGCTGGTCTTTCCGGAGCTCAGCCTGACCGGGTACTTCCTCAAAGACCTGGTGCCCGAAAGCGCGATCCAGCTCGACAGCAAAGAGATGCGCGACCTTGCCGCCCTCTCGTCCGAGCTCGACGTGGTCCTCGGGACCGTGATCGAGTCGCCCGATCACCGCTACTTCAACGCCAGCCTGTACTTTTCTCGAGGGGAGCTCCAGCACGTCCACCGCAAGGTCTATTTGCCGACCTACGGCATGTTCGACGAGCAACGGTATTTCGCCCCCGGCGATCGCTTCCGGAGTTTCGCCACGCCGTTCGGCCGCGCCGGGATGCTGGTGTGCGAGGACATCTGGCACCTCAGCAGCGCCTACATCCTGAGCCTGGAAGGCGTCGACATGATCATCTGCCCGTCGTCGAGCCCCGGCCGTGGCATTACGACCGACGAGCGGTTGGGAACCGCGGAGTCGTACGCGCTCATATGCCGGACCTACGCCCAGTTCCTGACCACCTTCTTCCTCTACTGCAACCGCGTCGGCTTCGAGGACGGGGCCAACTTCTGGGGCGGCTCGATGGTGATCGGGCCCAACGGCGACATCATCGCGCAGCATCAGGGCGCCGACGAGGCGCTGGTGCTCGCCACCCTCGACCTCGCCGATGTTCGCCGTGAGCGGCTGGCCAATCCATTGCTGCGTGACGAGCGGCTCGAGCTCACCATCAACGAACTGCGAAGGGTCTGGCATGAGCGCACCCGCAAGCCTTTCTGACCCGGTCTTCCCACCGCTCGCGATCAACCCGGAGTTGGTCAGAGGGATCCTGGTCGGGTTCATCCAGAACGAGGTCCGCAAGGTCGGCTTCGAACGCGTCGTACTGGGAGTGAGCGGCGGCGTCGACTCCAGCCTGGTCGCCACGCTCGCCGCGCAGGCGCTGGGCCCGAAGAACGTGCTGGGCGTCATCATGCCCTACCGGTTGAGTGACCCCAAGAGCCGGAGCGATGCGCTCGAGGTCATCAAACAGCTTGGCATCGAGCAGCTGGAGATCGACATCAGCCCGCAGGTCGACGCCTACTTCGCGCCCTTTCCCGACGCCGATCAGAAGCGGCGCGGCAACAAGATGGCGCGCGAGCGGATGACCATCCTCTACGACCAGTCCTGGGCCTGGCGGGCGCTCGTCATCGGGACCAGCAACAAGACGGAGTTGTTGCTCGGCTATGGGACGATCTACGGAGACATGGCGAGCGCGATCAATCCAATCGGTGATCTCTACAAGACCCAGGTCTGGCAGCTGGCCGACGCCGTCGGCGTGCCGACCGCCATCGTGCAGAAGGCCCCATCGGCGGATCTCTGGGCCGGCCAGTCCGACGAGACGGAGCTCGGTTTTCAGTACCGCATGATCGATCAGCTGCTCTACTACCTCGTCGACCGCCGCTACTCGATCCAGGAGCTGAAGCGGCAGGGGTTCGATCAGGCGTTCATCACCGACATCGTCCGCCGGGTCCGCGAGAACCAGTACAAGCGACGCCTTCCGGTGATCGCCAAGCTCTCCTCGAGGACGATCGATCGCGATTTCCGCTATCCCCGCGATTGGGGACGCTAAAACGGATTCCGGCTAGCGTTGGGAACGCTTTACCTGGTCGCCACGCCGATCGGCAACCTCGACGACATCACGCTGCGCGCCCTTCAGGTGCTGGAGTCGGTTCCCTTGGTCGCGGCCGAGGACACCCGACATACCGTGAAGCTGCTGACCCACTTTGGCCTGCGCAAGCCGATGGTCAGCTTGCACGCGAAGAACGAGGCGCGCCAGCTGCAATCGATTCTCGGTCGCCTGGCGCAACACGACCTGGCGCTGGTGTCCGATGCCGGGACCCCGGCGCTCTCCGATCCCGGGGTACGCCTGGTGAGCGCCGCCGTCGCCGCCGGCTACCCGGTGGTACCGATCCCGGGACCCTCGGCGGTGCTGGCGGCGCTGATCAGCTCCGGCCTCCCCACCAACCAGTTCACCTTTCTCGGCTTTTTGCCGCGCAAGCGCGGCGAGCTGGAGCGAACGCTGCGAGACGCGGCCGATGCGAAACGGACCTTCGTCTTCTTCGAATCGCCCCATCGGATCATCAAGACATTGGATATAATGGCGACCGCCCTCGGCCCACGCTCGCTGGTCGTGGCGCGGGAGATCACGAAGCTCCACGAAGAATTCCTACGTGGGACAGCGGCTACGCTCCTCGAGCACTTCTCAAAGGTCCCGCCCCGCGGCGAGCTGACGGTCGTTGTTGCCGGCAGCGACTGGAAACCGCGAGATGAGTAAGTTCTACGTCACCACCGCCATCGTCTATCCCAATGCGGCGCCGCACCTCGGCTTCATCTACGAGCTGGTGGGCACCGACGTCCTGGCGCGTCACCACCGGATGATCGGCGATGACACCTTCTTCCTGACCGGCACCGACGAGCATTCGCAAAACGTCCGGCGTCGGGCCGAGGAAGAAGGCGTCTCGACCGAAGACTTCACCGCCCGCATGGCCCAGCTCTATCGCGACATCGAAGCGCGCTTTGGCATCGCCTACGACCGCTTCATCCGGACCGAAGACGAGGACCACGTGCGTGGCGTGCAGGCCTTCATCACGAAAATGCAAGAGAAAGGGGATATCTACAAAGGCCAGTACGAAGGGTGGTACTGCGTCTCCTGTGAATCCTTCAAGCAGGACGCCGACCTCAAGGATGGCTACTGCCTGATCCATCCGACGCTCAAGGCGCAATGGCTGAAGGAGGAGAACTACTTCTTCAAGTTGTCGAGCTACCAGGAGCGCCTGCAGCAGCACATCGACAAGCATCCCGAGTTCATCCAGCCGGAGACGCGCCGCAACGAGGTGCTGGGATGGCTGCGTGCCGGACTGCAAGACTTCAGCATCTCGCGCTCGACCATCAAGTGGGGCATCCCCTTCCCGGGCGACCCCAAGCACGTCGTGTACGTCTGGGGAGACGCGCTGGTCAACTACGTCACCGGTGTCGGCTACGGCACCGATGAGGCGATGTTCAAGCGCTGGTGGCCCGCCGACCTGCACGTGATCGGCAAGGACATCACGCGCTTTCACTGCCTCTACTGGCCGGCGATGCTGATGTCGGCGGGGGTGGCGGTCCCCAAGCGGGTGTACGCGCACGGCTTCCTTACGGTGCGCGGCGAGAAGATGAGCAAGAGCGTGGGCAACATCATCGACCCGCTCGAGGCCGCCGAGCGTTTCGGCGCCGACGCCGTCCGCTACCTGCTGCTGCGCGAGCTTCCCTTCGACCGCGACGGCGACATCAGCTGGGAAACGATGGTCGATCGCTTCAATGCGGATCTGGCCAACGACCTGGGCAACTTCGTTTACCGCACCCTCTCCATGCTGCAGCGCTACTTCGACGGCAAGGTGCCGGCTCCCGACGGCGACGAGGCGCCGCTGGACAAGCAGCTGCGTACCGCGATCGAGCGGGCCGTCAAAGGGCAGGAGAAGCATCTGAAGGCCCTGGATTTCCCGGGCGCCCTGGCGCTGACCTGGGAGGCGATCAACCGTGGCAACAAATACATCGAGGAGACGGCGCCCTGGGTGCTCGCCAAGCAGTCGGATCAGCGCAAGCGATTGCAGACCGTCCTCTACAACCTGGTCGAAGCCATCCGGCTGACCAGCTACTTGATCGCGCCCTTCCTGCCCGAGACAGCTGGCAAGATCGCCGCCCAGGTCAAGGCGGACCCAAAGGCTCCCTGGGCCACGGCCCGGGAATGGGGGAGGCTGGCACCGCGGACCCAGACCTCGTTGGGTGGCGTGCTCTTTCCTCGAATCGAGAAGCCGGAGCCGCTCGCCTGATCGATTCGCACGCCCACCTTCTCTATCTGCGCGATCCGCTGACCCCGGAGCAGGCCCTCGAAGAGGCGCGGGCAGCGGGGGTGGAGGCGGTGATCAACATCGGTGACGATGCCTCCGACAACCGACGGGGTGTGGAGTTAGCCGAGCGGCTGCCCGGACTGAGGACAACCATCGGTCGGCATCCACACTCGGCCGCTCGGGCGATCACCGCCGGTGAGCGGCGTGAGCTGCGAGCGCTGGCCAGCCACCCGAGTGTGGTCGCGGTGGGCGAGATCGGGCTCGATTACCACTTCACCGATGACCACAAGGTGGCGAAACGCGAACAGCAGGCGGTCTTCCGCCAGATGCTTGGCCTGGCCCAGGAACTGGACAAGCCGGTGGTGCTGCACACGCGCGACGCATTCCCCGACCTGCTCGCGATCCTCGACGAATTCCCGGGCACCAGTGGTGTCTTTCATTGCTTCAGTGGTAACTCCGCCTTCGCGGCGGAGGCGCTGGCGCGCGGCTTCTACATCTCGTTCGCCGGCACCGTGACCTATCCCACCGCCCACGGCGTCATCGGGGCGGCCAGTATCATCCCGCTGGACCACATGCTGGTGGAGACGGATTCGCCCTTTCTTCCGCCGCAGAGCCGTCGCGGCCAGCCGAATGCGCCGCGCTACGTCGTCGAGACGGTCGAACGGATCGCGTCCTTGCGCGGCACGAGCGCCGTCGAGATCGGCCGGGCAACCGCGGAAAACGCCATCGCCCTCTTTCGGTTGAACCACGCCGGCTAAGAAACGTCCGCTCGACCTTGCGGATCCATCGGTCATCCGCGGCGTCGCCCGCCGCTTCGGTGTGCGCTACCTACGGCGCTGGGGACAAAACTTCCTGGCGGATCGCGCCCAGCTCGAGCGGCTGGTCGAGGCCCTGGAGATCTCACCCGAGGATCGCATCGTCGAGGTTGGGCCGGGACTCGGGGCATTGACCGTCGAGCTGGCGGAGCGCGGGCGGGCTCTCGTCGGAGTGGAGATCGATCCGGCCGCCGTCAAAGCGCTCGCGCTCAGCCTGCGCGATCGGTCGAATGTCCGGATCGTCGAGGGTAATATCCTGCGCACCGCGGTGGGCGAACTCTTACCCGCACCCTACCGGGTCATCGGCAATATTCCCTACAACCTGACGGGGGCGCTCTTCGTTCACCTGCTCGAACAACCGACGCCGCCCGCGCGCATCGACCTGCTGGTGCAGCAGGAGGTCGCGGAGCGGCTGGTGGCGCCGCCTGGCGCATGGAGCATGGCGACGCTGGGGGTTCGGGTCTACGGCACGCCCGAGTTGGTGCTCCGCGTTCCACGCACCGCGTTTCTGCCGGAGCCCAAGGTTGACTCGGCGCTGGTTCGCATCATCCCCGATGCGACGCCGGCGTTACCGCGCTCGGACTTACCGTCCTTCTTCGACTTCGTCACACCTTTCTTCCAGGCCCGTCGCAAACAGCTTCCATTCGTACTCGGGCGAAAACTAGGCATCAGTGGCGCGGAGGCTCGCACGCGGCTTCACGTTATAGGCATCGACCCGGCGCGTAGGGCCGAGACCTTGACGCTCGAGGAATGGAGGCGACTGTTCAAGAATGTACGCGCCAATTGACAACTAGCTACGATTTAGGCGCCTTGAAGGGACCAGACGAGGTCGGCGTGGACCCGCGCGAGATCATCCTTCCTCGTCCCGGGTTTCGGACGGTGCTGGCCAACCGCGATTTCCGGCTGATCTGGTCGGCACAGGTTGCTTCGCAGCTCGCCGACAAGTTCTTGATGTTCGCGTTGCTGATCCTGACCTACAGCATCAGCCACGCCAGCACCCACGGCGCGGCACTCTTCCTCGCTTACACCTTTCCCTCGGTCTTCCTCAGCCCACTCGCCGGGGTCTACGCCGACCGGCACGACAAGAAACGGTTGATGTTTTTCACCAACGCGATCCGAGGCGGCTTGATCCTGCTCATCCCACTGAGCCAGATCGTCCCGTATTTCGAGCACGTCACCTGGCATCTCTTCGTCATCATCTTTCTCTTTGCCGCGGTCGGCCAGATTTTCGCGCCGGCGGAGGCGGCGTCCATTCCCTTCATCGTCGGCGCTGATGAGTTGATGACCGCCACCTCGATGTTCACCAGCACGGTAATTGTCACCTTGCTGGTGGCCGTGCCTCTCTCGACGTTGGCGGTCCGATTCCTGGGAACTGACTCGCCGTACTGGATCGCCGCGGCGCTCTTCCTCGCCGCCGCCTGGCTGATCTACCTGGTCAAGACCAACCTGCACGCCAGAACCCACGAGGCGGTCGCCAAGCAGACCGACATCCTCTATGAGCTGCGCGAGGGCATTGCCTATATCGCGGCCCGGCCGCTGGTTCGCTTCGCGGTGGTGCAGTTGAGCCTGACGATTGCCGTCATCTTCTCGGTCTTCGTACTGGCGCCCAGCTACATGAGTACGGTGTTGCGCCTGCAGGTTACCGACGTCTACCTCTTTCTGGCGCCGGCCGTGATCGGCATGCTGGGCGCGGCATTTTATCTTGGCCAGTACGGCCAGCACTACCGTCGCAGCCGGCTGCTGATCGGCGGGTTGCTCTCGGCAGGGCTGACCCTCATGCTGCTGGCGGTCGTGCCTTACTTGCTGGAACAGCTGAACGCCACCGCGCTGCTGGTGTGGTTCCCGGTGGTCTTCGGGTTCATCGGTGGTCTCGAATTCGGCATGCTCTTCATTCCTGCCTTCACCGTCCTTCAGGAAAAGACCGAGGCCGAACTGCGCGGCCGGATCTTCGGCGCCATGTTCACCGTCGTCAACGCCGCCGTTGCCATCCCGATCCTGCTGGCGGGCGGCCTCGCCGACCTCTTCGGCGTCACCCGGGTCATCTTTGGGATGGGCGCCCTGCTGATGGCCAGCGGCGTGATCTCGGCCCTGGCCGGGCGTCGCAGTCCGCTGGTGCCACCGGCGCTCTCGACCAACGGCAAAGCGCCGGTATAGCCGCTTAGCGACGATATAATCCCTGCTTACGCGGGCGCATAGCTCAGTTGGTACGAGCGCTTCCATGACAAGGAAGAGGTCACAGGTTCGACTCCTGTTGCGCCCACCAAGCCGCTCCCGGCCTCAAGGCTGACCAGCACGAGGTCGGAGTGCGAGTAGGTTGGCGACTATTTCACTAGCGCACGCAGCGTTGCGTGGGCAAGTAGCGCCTCGCGTTTGAAATATTGGGCGACCTCTCCTGACATCATCGGCACGATGCGGTCAAGATCCGAAGCGATCTGGCGCAAGACGCCTAATTGGAAATCATCATCGCGGAACTTGTCCCCTAGGAAGTGCATGACGCAACCGGCGAGGTCGGGGTCCACGAGGACGAGGTCCACTCCATCGATTTCGTCACCCCGGCAGTCAGGAAATGGTGCCGTCCGATGCTCCTCCCAGAGCCGTCGGACCTCGGCCCACCGTTCGTCCACGCGCTAAATCATGCCCTAGCCCTGACCAGGCGTCGAGCGGGCCAAAGGCTTCGGCGCTGGCTGCGTTGTAGAGATATGGCTTCTCGAGCGACCCGCTTTCGGCGCTGGCTGGCGCAGCTTCTCGACTATGTCATGTTGCACGGCCCCAGGCTGCCCTAAACCCGCTACCGTCTAAGGATGGCCGTCGAGACCGGCGCCCTCTCGCTGGAGGAGGTGCGAGCCGCCGCCGACCGGATCGCACCCTATGTGCTGAAGACGCCGACTCTGTCGGGTGAGTCGGTTGCGGGACCGGACGTCTGGCTGAAGGCCGAGAACCTGCAGCGGACCGGCTCCTTCAAGGTGAGGGGCGCCGTCAATGCCGTCCTCCAGTTAACCCCCGAGCAGCGCGGCCGCGGCGTCATCACACTCTCGGCCGGAAACCACGGGCAGGCACTCGCCTATGCCGCGCAGGTCTTTCAGATTCCCTGCGTGGTCGTCATTCGAGAGGACGCGCCGCTGACCAAGCTGCAGGCGATCCGTCGCTACGGCGCGGAGATCGTGCTGGTGCCATTGGCTCAGTGGCAGCACCGGCTCGAGATGGAACAGCAGCGACGCAATCTCCACCTGGTCCATCCGTTCGACGATCCCGCGGTCGCCGCCGGGCAAGGCACGGTCGGCCTCGAAATCCTCGATGCGCTTCCCGACTTGCGGACCCTGATCGTCCCGGTCGGCGGCGGCGGCTTGATCTCGGGCATCGCGGTGGCGATCAAGGCGCAGCGCCCGACTGTCCGGATCATCGGGGTGGAGCCCGAGGGGGCTCCGGTGGTGAGCGAGAGTCTGGCCGCCGGGCATCCGGTCGCGCCGTCTCGCCTCGATTCGATCGCCGATGGGCTGGGGGCGCCCTATACGCGCCCCTTCAACCTCGGCCTGATCCAGCGCTATGTGGACCAGATGCGCACGGTTGACGATGATGCGATCATCGAGGCGCTCAAGACCATTGCGCAGCACGCGAGGCTGGTCGTGGAGCCGGCCGGCGCTGCGGCGGTGGCGGCATTGCTGGCGGATCCGGAGATCGAGCGGCCGGTGGCGGCCGTCCTCAGCGGGGGCAACGTCGATATGGACCGGCTGGGGTCGTGGCTGACGCGATGAAAAAGAAATCCCCGGGGGCGCCCGGGGATTTGAGCGAAGGGCTATCTAAGTTGCTAACGCCGAGGCGCCGTCCTGCTTACGGCCTTCGGCGCGTGCCATAATTTCGCTCGACCATGGCTATCGCCCGGGAGAGCCAATCCGCTGGCGCCGTCGTCATCTTCGAGAACGATCCACGTCAGGCGATCGCCTACCAGGAGCTCTTCACCGGTGCCGCCTACGATGCCCAGACCGCGCTTCCGAACCAGGACGTGCAGGAACTCTGCGTGCGGCTCAAACCCCAGGTGGTCCTCGTCGACATGGCGATCTGGGAAGCCGACACCGCGTATGTCTTCGGCGTCCTCAACGGCGCGCTCGGCTTCGAACGACCGCTGATCATCGCGCTGGCCACCCTACCGCACCAGGTGCGCCGGGCAAAGCGATTCGGTGCCGACAGCGTCTGGATCCGCGGCGTCGATGACGCCGCCGGCCTTCCACAACTCGCCGGTGATCTCCTTCAGCAACGCCGCGAGGGGAAACTCAAGCCGCGCATGCCGTCGACGCCGCTCTAGCGCAAATACGAGCGCCAAAAGAAAGGACGCAACTTCTTTACAAGACCTCATCGTGCGTTGATCGCCGAAATATTTTTTTCCCCCAGTTATCCTCTCGCTGGTCGAACAATGTGGATAAGCAGAGCCGATACTTGACACGAAGCTAGCGGCGCGCATAATCAATTACGCGTCAGGGGAGAACGGTCTCGGCAGGGACCGCGATAGTTTGGAGGACAGATTGGGGATCGCTCACGGTTTCAAGCAAATCGCTCCGATCAAGCTCTGCGCGCGCCCAGGGTGCGAGGCCGCGGTCAAGAAGACAACGGCCAAGTACTGCAGCATTCGCTGTTGCGCCATCGACCCGGTCCGGCAAGAGCGCCTTCGACGCCAGGCCCGGCGCGCGCCGATCGTTCCCCTGGCGCACCAGCTCTCGATCATGTTCCAGGTCCACCCGGACATCGAAGCGTCGCTCGACGAGCGAACGTTGGGCCGGGACGATATCCCGGCTGGTCTCCAGCGACTCCGCGCCGTTTAAGCGCCCTTCAGGTCCCTTCGTATAATCGGCTGACCATTTTGCGCGGACAGCCATGAGCGACGACCTCGAGACCTTGCGCCATTCGACGGCGCATGTCATGGCGGCAGCCGTCCTCGACCTCTTTCCCGGCACGGTGATCGGTATCGGCCCGGCCACCGACGAGGGGTTTTACTACGACTTCGGCTTCCAGGATCGCCTGCTGCCCGAGGCGCTGCCCAAGATCGAGGCACGTATGCACGAGATCGTGAAGGCCGCGACACCCTTCGTCAAAGACGAGGTGCCTCGAGCCGAGGCCGTCGCCCTCTTCGAGCGGTTGCACCAGCCACTCAAGGTCGAGCTGATCGAAGAGAAGGTCACTGAGCCGAATGCCCGTCTCTACCGCACGGGTGACTTCGTCGACCTCTGCCTGGGGCCGCATGTTGCGAACGCGGGCAAGCTGGGCGCCTTCCGCCTGCTCTCGATTGCCGGCGCCTACTGGAAGGGCAGCGAGAAGAACCAGCAGCTGACTCGCATCTACGGCACGGCCTTTCCGACACAGGCGGAGCTCGACGCCCACCTCAAGATGCTCGAGGAGGCCGCCAAGCGCGACCATCGCAAGCTGGGGAAGGAGCTCGACCTCTTCCTGATCGACGAAATGGTGGGTCGCGGCCTGCCGCTGCTCACCCCGAAGGGGACGGCCGTCCGCCATCAGATGGAAGAGTTCATCCTTCGTCTCGAGCGCCGCCAGGGGTACGAGCACGTCAAGACCCCAGACATCGCGCGCCTCGAGCTGTATAAGGTCAGCGGTCACCTCGAGCGCTATCGCGATTCGATGTATGCGCCCTCCGAGATGGAGGACGAGGAGTGGCAGCTGCGGCCGATGAACTGTCCCCATCACATCCGCCTCTTTCAGCGCAAGCCCTCCAGCTTTCGCGACTTGCCGGTGCGGATCGCGGAGCTGGGGACCGTGTATCGGTACGAGAAGTCGGGCGAGGTCTCCGGCTTGATCCGGGTTCGAGCCTTCACGATCAACGACGCGCACATCTTCTGCCGGCCGGACCAGTTGAACGTCGAGTTCGAGCGCGTCATTCAACTGATCCTGCAGGTCTACCGCGCCTTTGGTATCACGGATTTCTATTTCCGCCTGTCCTTGCGAGATGAGGTCAGCAACAAGTGGATGGGCGACCCGGCGATCTGGCAGCGTGCCCAGGACGCGGCCCGCGAGGCGCTGCGCGCCTCCGGGCATCCGTTTGTGGAGGCGCCCGGCGAGGCCGCCTTCTACGGACCGAAGCTCGATGTGCAGATCAAGGACGCGATCGGCCGCGAGTTCAGCCTCTCGACCAACCAGATCGACTTTCTGTTGCCGGAGCGCTTCGGGCTCGAGTACGTGACATCCGAGCAGACGATGGAGCGGCCGGTGATGCTGCACCGGGCGCCGATCGGCTCGATGGAACGGTTCATGGCATATCTGATCGAGCACTATGGCGGCGCCTTCCCCGTCTGGCTGGCCCCGGTGCAGGTGGTCTTCATCCCGATCGCGGACCGGCACCTGGAGGCAGTTACCAAGCTGGCTGCCCGCTTTCGCGACAAAGACCTGCGGGTCGAGGTCGACGGCAAGGCGGAGCGGATGCAGGCAAAGATCCGCAATGCCCAACTCCAGAAGGTCCCCTACATGGCGGTGGTCGGGGATAAGGAGCTGGAGGGTGGAACGCTCAACATCCGCCGGCGTGAAGGCGGCGACCAGGTGTCCGTCCCGACGGACCATTTCCTGGCCCAGCTCGAGGTCGAGTCGCGGCTACCGCTTGAGGGTTGAGTTTGTCGTGGGGAGTGACATGGTATACTCCCGCGTGCCAAGAGAGGCTGTCCGACTCTCACCTCCAGGCCGCGCCAAAGAGGTAAAGGGGACGAAGATAGCCCTGAGGCTATCTTTTTTTATGTTCGAAGGAGGCTTGATCCACGGCATTTAGGGAACTTCGCATCAACGACCAGATCCGCGCCGCTGAAGTCCGCGTTATCGACGATCGCAATGAACAGTTGGGTGTCCTGCCTATCGACCGCGCCAAAGCCCTGGCGGTCGAGCGGGAGATGGACCTGGTGGAAGTCGCGCCCCAGGCGCAGCCCCCGGTGGCTCGGATCATGGACTACGGCAAATTCAAATTCGAAAGCATCAAGAAAGAGAAAGATGGGCGCCGCAAGCACAACGTCATCAAGGTCAAAGAAATGAAACTCCGGCCCAAGATCGGCGAGCATGACTTCCAGACGAAATTCCATGCCGTCAAGTCGTTCCTGGAAGAGGGCGACAAGGTCAAGCTGACGATCATGTTCCGCGGCCGCGAGATGGTGCATCAGGACATTGGCAAGAAGCTGCTGGACCGGATGGCGCTGGAACTGAAGACGATCAGCACCGTAGAGCGGATGCCGCTGCTCGAGGGCCGGAACATGATCATGATCCTGGCCCCGGCGGGTGCGGCGGCTCCCCCGGCTCCGGCCACGACGCCGGCCCCGGCGCCGGTGCAGCCCCCGGCGCGAGCCCAGGCACCCAAGAGTTAAAGGAGCGATCGATGCCTAAACTACGTACCCACCGCGCGTCGGCCAAGCGGTTCCGGGTCACCAAGACCGGAAAGATCGTGCGCCCGCACGCGCAAAAGAGTCACCTGCTGGGGCACAAGAGTCCTCGGCGTAAGCGTCAGTACAGCAAGCTGCTGGTGCTGACCGGCAAGGACGCCCGGCGGCTGCGGCGGTCGGCACCCTACATGAAGGAAAAGGACTGAGATGCCACGCGTAAAGCGCAGCGTCCCAGCACGCAAGCGCCACAAGAAGATCCTCAACCTGGCCAAGGGCTTCCGAATGACGCACCGGACGCTGTTCCGACCGGCGAACGAGGCCCTGCTCCACGCGCTCGAGTACGCCTATCGCGACCGTCGGGCGCGCAAGCGCGACATGCGTAAGCTCTGGATCGCCAGGATCAACGCCGCCTCGCGCAGCCAGGGGATGCCCTACAACCAGTTCATGCACGGGCTGAAGCTGGCAGGCGTCAACATCAATCGCAAGATGCTCGCCGACCTAGCGGTTCGTGATGCCGAGTCCTTCAGTGAGTTGATCGCGGTCGCCAAGGGCGGCCCCAAGTCGTAACATGGCGACCAGCATGCGATGCCCACGACGCTTCATCTTTATAAGGCCGGCCCGGGGCCGGCACGAGCTGAGCTAGCGCCACTCAGCTCTCGCCTCCCGATCGCCGGCCGCCTCCACATTGATGAATCAGGCGCGCTTGGAGGATTGATCGGATGAAGCAAACGGTCGTGGGCGAACTCGAGCAACTTAGGTCGAGTGCGCTTAAGCGCATCGAGTCCGCCACCGACGACAGGGCGTTAGAAGACCTGCGGGTTAGCTTGCTCGGGAAGAAGGGTGAGCTCACCGCCATTTTGAGGCAGCTCGGAACCCTTCCGGCCTCCGAACGCGCGTCGGCAGGCGCCGAGGCAAACAAGCTGAAGGACGAAATCCTGGATTGGATCAGAACTCGGATGGTCGCGCTGGAGCTGACGCGCCACACTGCACTCGGCGATACCGAATGGGTCGACGTGACCTTCGTGCCCAACCCGGTTCGCCGCGGCCACCTGCATCCCCTGACCTTGATCCTGCGCGAGGTCAAGGCCATCTTCTCGCGCCTCGGATACGACGTTGCACTCGGTCCCGAGGTGGAGGATGAATTCCACAACTTCGAGGCCCTCAACATCCCGGCGGAACATCCCGCGCGGGACACCATGGATAGCTTCTACGTCGACGCGGACCAGTTGCTGCTGCGCACCCACACTTCGCCGGTGCAGATTCGCTACATGCAGAGCCACACGCCGCCCATTCGCATCATCGCTCCCGGCGCCGTCTACCGGCGCGATGCGACCGACCCCTCGCACGGGTCGCAGTTCTACCAATTCGAGGGCCTCGTCGTGGACCACGATATCCGTCTCTCGGACTTGAAGGGGACGATCGAGTACTTCGCGCGCTCGCTTTTCGGTCCCGAGCGGCGCATTCGGATCGTTGGTGATCATTTCCCGTTCACCGAACCGAGCATTGGCGCCGCGGTCTCTTGTGGCCTTTGCGGCGGGACCGGCTGCCGCAGTTGCAAGGCGGGCTGGCTCGAGATCCTGGGCGCCGGCATGGTTCACCCACAGGTGCTGCGCAACGGTGGCATCGACCCGGAACGCTATTCCGGCTTCGCCTTCGGGGCCGGTCTCGACCGGCTGGCGATGCTGAAGTACAACGTCTCCGACCTCCGCCTGTTCCTCGAGAACGACGTGCGCTTTCTCAGGCAGTTCTGAAGCATCATGCTGATTTCGCTGAACTGGCTCAAGGAGTATGTCGACATTCCGGTCGACGTCCTCACCCTGGCCGAGCGGCTAACGCTGGCCGGCAACGAGGTCGAGCGCATCGTCGAGCAGGAGGTCGACTTCGAGAACGTGCTGGTCGCCGAGGTCCAGGGCCTCCGGCCACTACCAGGATCGACGAAGAACCAGCTCGCTACCGTGACGACCGGGCGGGCCGTCACCGAGGTGGTCACCGGCGCCTGGAACCTCAAGGTCGGCGACCGCGTCCCCTACGCGCTTCCCGGTTCGCGACTGCAAGAGCGTCGGATCGACACCAAGACCTTCCTTGGTGTCCAATCCGCCGGCATGCTGTGTTCCGCGATCGAGCTCGGTCTTGGCGAAGATGCGGCCGGCATCATGATCCTCGATGCGTCGGCGCCGTTGGGCGCGGATCTTCGGACCTTGTATCCGCGTGACACCATCCTCGAACTCGAGATCAAGTCGAACCGCCCCGATCTCCTCTGTCACCTTGGCGTCGCGAGGGAGGTGGGAGCGATCTTCAACCTACCGCTGCGCTTGCCGCGTGTCCCCAACGTCAGCACGGCCAATGCCCCGGAGGTGGTTCGCATCGACGCCCCCGACGGCTGCCGAAGGTTCAATGGGCGGCTGATGACGGGCGTGAGCGTCGCCGCGTCGCCCCCCTGGTTGCAGGCCCGGCTGCGTGCCGCCGGCGTCCGGCCGATCAGCAACATCGTCGACATCACCAACTACGTGATGCTCGAAAGCGGGCAGCCGATGCATGCCTTCGACTACCACCGCCTCAAGGATGGGCGAATCGTGGTCCGCCGCGCCCATGACGGTGAGGAAATCGCGTGCCTCGACGGCAAGACGCGTCGCCTGACGTCGAATGACATGGTCGTGGCCGACAGCGAGCGCGCCCAGGGGATCGCCGGCATCATCGGAGGCGCCGAGAGCGCCGTCCAGTCGGGGACGACCGACATCTTCCTCGAGGCCGCGACCTGGGAGCCGCGCTCGATCCGGCGCACCGCGCGGCTGTTCGGCCTGCGGACCGAGGCCTCATCGCGATTCGAAAAGGGATTGAGTCCCGAGCTCAGCCTACCGGCGATCGAGCGGGCTGCGGCGCTGGTCGCGGAGCTGGCGGGCGGGACCGCGACTCAGTCGACGGACGTCTATCCCGGCCCGCTGAAGCCGATCACGATCGAGGTGGACGCCGATCGGATCGATCGGGTGCTGGGGGTCAGGGTCGAGCTCGGGGAGGCGGCCAGCATCCTGGAACGTCTCGGTTTCACGGTGGAGCGCAAGGATCGCGTGCTGCGCGCGAGGCCGCCGGCCTTCCGCCTCGACTGTTCGATTCCGGAAGACCTGGTCGAAGAGGTGGGTCGCATTCATGGCTACGACCAGGTACCGAGTACGCTGCCGGGAAGTCGCACGCCGGTGCGCGACCTCTACCTGCGGGCCGACGCCGACGAGACTGCGCGCGAGGTGCTGGCCGGCCACCAGTTAGATGAAGCGATCACCAGCAGCCTCGTCAGTGACAGCGGCACCCCCGCGCTCGCCATGCCCATGGCGGCTGCGTCGCAGGTCCGGATCAAGAACCCGATGGCGGAAAACCGAGACGCGCTTCGCCGCAGTTTGCTGCCGGGGCTTCTGGAAGCGCTGGCTCTCAACGCGCGTCAGGACCAGGGCGGAGCACGCCTCTTCGAGTTGGGCTCGATCTTCTGGAAGGTGGATGAAGGCGCCGTCGAGCAGCCCCAGGTCCTCGCCCTGGCAGCCCACGTCCCGGCCGGGGGAGCCGAGGCCGCCGCGGCCGAATTGCGCGCCATCCAGGTGACGCTCGCCACCATTCGAGACCGCTTCGCCCTTCCGTCGACCGATTTCAAACAAGCCGAATTCCGCAGCGTTGATCCCGGACGGTTTGCCGGGTTCCATCCCGGGCGGACGGGCGAAATCCTCGATGGGGGAGAGGCGATCGGCGTCGTTGGCGAGGTGCACCCTGAGGTGGCGACCCGGCTCGGGCTCCCCGGCCGAGCGGTGGTGGCCGAGGTCCTCTTCGACCGCTTCACCGCCGGCGGCCAGCGGACGCCACAGGCCCGGCCGTTGCCCCGATTTCCGGGGGTCCGACGGGACCTTACGGTCGTAATACAGGGCAAGATCGCGGGCCAGCAGGTCGTGCAAGTTATCCGCGAGCTGGGCGGTTACACGTTGCGGGAGATCTCTATGGTGAGCGAATACCAGGGGCCACAGCTGGGGGCTGGGGCCCGTAGCCTTTCGTTCCGCCTGCAGTACCAGGCCGACGATCGCACCTTGACCAATGAGGAAGTTTTGGCCGTGCAGCAACGCATCATCGAGGGTCTGAAGCTGCGCTTCGGCGCCGAGGTCCGGTCCTGATGGATTTCCTGGACCTGATCATCGTCGTCATCCTGTTGGTCAACGTCGGATTGGGGTGGGCCTTTGGCCTGGTCCGGCGCATCGTCGCCTTTGCCGGTCTCTTCGCTGGGGTGGGCGCCGCCACCCTGACCAGCGCCAATACGTCATCGTACATTGCCAACACCTTTGGCATCACCTCGGCGATCTGGGCGCACGTCCTCACCTACACGGTGATCGTGACCTTCGCCATCGTGCTGTTCGAGGTGCTGGGCGCCGTCTACCAGCGCTACCTCGATCAGCTGATCGCTCCCGCCTTCGACCGCCTGACCGGCGTCCTGACGGGCGCCGTCGTGGGCGCGCTGGAGATCACGGTGATCCTCATCATCGGCGTCGGCGTGGTCAACGCCAAGCTGCCCAGTGGCTATGCGCCGCCGCCCGCGTTTGTGGTGGCGCAGGACTGGTTCAATTACTCGCTGCTGGCGCCGCACTTCTACGGCCTGGAACCGATTACCCGGACGATCTTCTCGCTGGTCCTGCCGAACAGCATCAGCAGCTACTTCACTCAGCTGGTCAGTCACTAGCACTCGGGGCGGCGGCCCCATCTGCTAAGCAATCAGACATGGCGTTGACCTCGCCGCGGTTGAAGCGAGCCTTCTTTTCCAGGGACCCGGTCACGGTGGCGCGGGACCTCCTGGGCCGCATCCTCTTCTATCGCACGCCCGATGGCCTGTTGGCCGGTCGCATCGTCGAGACCGAGGCGTACACCGGCGAGGCCGATCCGGCGTCGCACGCGTTTCGCGGCCGCACTGCCCGCAATGGCGTGATGTTCGGCGCAGCCGGCCACGCCTACGTCTACTTCAGCTACGGGGTGCACTACTGCCTCAATGTGACCGCGGACGCCCCCGGCGTCGCCGGCGCGGTGCTGCTGCGGGCGCTGGAGCCGCTCGCCGGCATCGAGATCATGCGTCGACCTGGCGACCGCGGGCCGGAGGTTCGTGTCCTCAGCGGACCCGGCAAGATCGGGCGAGGCTTCGGGCTGACGTTGAAGGACAACGGCCAGGATTTCACGCGGGGCCCGCTCGGCCTCGCCGCGGGTACTCCGGTTCCAGATCGAGAGGTCGCCATCACCCGCCGGATCGGGATCTCGCGGGCGGTCGACCTGCCCTATCGCTTTGCCGTGATTGGCAGCCGGTCCGTTTCTGGAAGAGCCCCCACCCTGCTCTCCCCGAGAGGCGAAGGAAAGTTTAAGGGAGGGTGACCGTGATCGTCTGCGCCGCCGGCGCATTGGCCGGGTTGTAGTCGTACGCCTGGACGTTGAGCGTGTGGGTGCTGCCCGAGGTGCCCTTGATCACGAAGGTGTAGGGCCCCTGGGTCAGCCGCACCGGCTTGCTCGACCCGTCGAGGAAGAAATCGACTTCCTTGATCGCCTCATCATCGGTGGCGGTGGCCGTCACGAGCACGCTGCCGTCGGCCTGCGGCACCTGGGCGAGCGTGAGCGTGGGCGGGATGGTCTCCGTAAACAGCTGGCAGTTCTGGGTGGGCGGTTGCGGGCTGTTTTTGGCCTTCATGTCGTCCGGGTAGCCGGGCGGGTAGACGACGAAGGTTTTGATGGTCGTGAGGCTGGCCGGAATATCGGGGGTGGCGAGCAGCCCGTCGGAGGTGCACACCCGAATCGGGTGGTACCAGTCGTCTGGCCGGGTGGGTGCCGTGCCGGCGATGAACCAGTCGGTGATCGTCTGGCCGGCGCAGTTCGGCGTGGCCAGCAAGCCGCTCGCCTGGCAGACGGTCACCTTCTTGAGGCCATCCGGCACCGCGAAGTCGTGCACCGGCTTGTTGGCTTCGTAGGTGTTGAAGATGTCGCGGAAGATCAGGCCGGCGCCCTGCACCCCCCACACGACGTTGAGGTTCGAGTTCACGTTGGCAGGACAACCGCCGGCACAGGTGTGGCCCATCCAGGCGCCGATCACGACGTCGGGGTTATAGCCGATCAGCCAGGAGTCGTGCCAGTTCTCGGTGGTACCGGTCTTGGACGCGAAGGGGCGCTTGATATTGAGGGCGGCGCCGACCGGCCGCAGGATGTCGCTGATCATGTACGCGACCTGCGCGGGCAGCACGCGAACGCCCGGGGTCGGCTTCCATTCCTGCAGTGTCTTCCCCTGGCTGTCGACGACCTTCAGGATGACGGTGGGGTCGTGATAGATGCCGCCCGACGCGAGGACGGCATAGGCGTTGAAATGCTGCATCGGGAGAACCTCGGTGGCACCGATCGCCTGGGCGAGCCCGCGTTCCGGGGTGAGGTTGGCGCTAGTCAGGCCCATCATCCGCGCCGTCTGGAAGACCCGGTCGTAGCCCAGCTGCTTCAACAGCAGGATGGCCGGGATGTTGCGCGACTCCACCAGGGCACGCCGAATCGTGATCACGCCTTCGCTGCGATGGTCCCAGTCCACGAACGCGTGGCCATCGATCTTGCCCTGCGTATCGTTGATCAGGTTGGAGGGCGCGTAGCCGTTCGCCAGCGCGGTGGCGTACTCATAAATTTTGAAGGATGAACCAGGCTGCCGGCCTTCGCCGTCAGCGATCACGTTGTACTGGCCACCGATCGCCTGGTCGTAATAGTTGGCACTGCCCACCATCGCCAGCACCTGTCCCGTGCTGGGATCGATCACCTCAGCGGCGCCGTTATTGACGTTGCGCGCGCGGAGATCGGCCCGGTTGACGTTGTTGGTCACGGCCGCTTCGGCCGCGACTTGCACCTTGTAGTCGAGGGTGGTGGTGACGCGCAGGCCTCCGCCGGCGACCACGGCCTCCCCGTATTGCTTGGTCAGCTGCCGGATCACGTAGTCGACAAACCACGGCGCCTTGAGGCCCTTGTCGATGCTGCCGTCCTGGTAGGTGAGCTGCTCCTTGACCGCCTTGTCGTACTCGGCCTGGCTGATGTAGTGGTCGCGGAGCATGTCGCGAAGGACGAGCTCCTGGCGTGCCTTGGCGGCGGCCGCGGTCGCGGGGTTATACGGATCCAGTCCCGAAGGGGCATTTGGGATGGCGGCCAGCATGGCGGCCTGGGCGATGTCGAGGTCTTTGGCGGACTTGGCGAAGTAGGTCTGCGCCGCCGCCTCGGCGCCGTACGCCGAGTGGCCGTAAAAGATCTGGTTCAGGTAGAGCGTGAGGATGTCGTTCTTGGAGAAGCGGCGCTCGACCTCCAGCGCCAGCACGATCTCGCGCACTTTCCGCTCCAGCGACCGATCGTCTCCGACGAACATCCGCTTGACCAATTGCTGGGTGATGGTGCTCGCCCCTTGCTCGACGCGCTGGTGGGTGACGTCCGCGATGGCCGCGGCGACGATTCGACGGATGTCGATCCCGTTGTGGGTGTAGAACTGGCGGTCCTCGAGGGCGATGGTGGCATCGATCAGGTGTGGCGAGATCGCCGATAGCGGGATCACCGTCCGGACCACGCCGTCGGTGTGTTTGACGTAGAGCAACACGCCGTTGCGGTCATAGATCTTGGTCGCCTGCGACAGCTCCTTGGCGTTGAGCGAGCTGGGATTGGGCAGGTCGGCGGTGTAGGTCTGGTACTTGTCGACCGCTTCGGCGCCTCCGCCGAGGCTCAGGAGGCCGACCAGGGTAAGCCCGATGATGATGATCTTGTGCCCGGCGGCCCGGCGCCGCCTCGACAGCAGCCTGATGCTTAGCACGCGGATGGCGGCGCGTCGAGCTGACCGGTGCTTGGCTTCGGACACCGCGTCTATAACGGTTGAGTTCGTCAAAAAAGCACAGAGGATCGCGCCGAGCGCCTATATACTCGCGTCTAGAAACCGTGACGGAACGATGAAGAAACGACAAAACCTTGATCACGGCGCCTGGGATGCGATTACTACAGGCGCGGTGGAGATCATCGACCGCGAACACTTGAAGACCCGCATCGAGCGTGGTGATCGGCTGCGCGTCAAGCTCGGCCTCGACCCGACGCGGCCGGATATCCATCTCGGTCACACCGTTGTCCTGCGCGCGCTGCGCCGCTACCAGGAGCGCGGACACACGGCGGTCCTCATCATCGGCGACTGGACCGCGAGGATCGGTGACCCGTCCGGCCAGAATGTCACGCGGCCGCAACTCACGAAGGAGGAGGTCAATGCCGCGGCGACGACCTATCTCGAGCAGGCCTGGAAGATTCTCGACGAAGGGGAGACCGAGGTCCGCTTGCAATCCGAGTGGTTCGACAAGATGCACCTTGAAAACGTCGTGCAGTTGACGAGCCGTTACACGGTGGCGCGCATGCTCGCCAGGGAAGACTTCGCCAAGCGCAGCAAGGAGGGCCGGCCGGTCGGCATGCATGAGCTGCTCTACCCGCTGCTGCAGGCTTATGACTCGGTGGCGGTCAAATCCGACGTCGAGCTGGGCGGTACCGATCAGACGTTCAACCTGCTTGTTGGTCGCGACATCCAGGAGGCCTACGGCCAGCCGCCACAGGACATTCACACCATGCCGCTGCTGGAGGGTCTCGACGGCGTCCAGAAGATGAGCAAGAGTCTCGACAACTACATCGGGATCGACGAGCCGGCGGCGGTGATGTACCGCAAGGCGATGAGCGTGCCCGATCAGCTAATCACGCGCTATTTCCAGCTGGCCACCGATATTTCACCCGACCAGCTGGCCGCCGAGGAGCGCGCGCTACGCGAGGGTGAGAATCCGCGCGACGTCAAGCAGCGGCTGGCGGAGCGGCTCGTACGTCAGTTTCATCCGAACGCTACCGCGAGCGACTATCGACTGGAATCCGGCAGATTTATAGTCGAGGGACCGTGGACCCTACCGATAGCGCCGGGCGAACGCTCGATCGCACAGCTCTTCCTCGACGCGGGATTGGTAAGTAGCAAAAGCGAAGCGAGACGCCTCGCCGCGCAGCAAGGCATCACGATAAACGGGCAGCCGGTGGCTTCAGTGGATGAGAAGATCGAGCCCTCCGATGGCATGTTGCTGCAACGTGGCCTGCATCGAGTTGCGCGTTTAAAACTGAGCTAAACTTCCTGCCGGGGAGAACATGTCTGGACATTCCAAGTGGTCGTCGATTAAGCACAAGAAGGCCCTCACCGACGCTAAGAAAGGGCAGCAGTTCACCAAGATGGCCCGGGAGATCACGCTCGCTGCCCGGGAGGGTGGAGGCAACCCGGACGGGAACTACCGGCTCCGGCTGGCGATGGAGAAAGCGCGCGACGTCAACATGCCGCAGGAGAACATCAAGCGTTCCATCCAGCGGGGCACCGGCGAGTTAGGCGGCGCCGCGCTCGAGGAGCTTCGGTTCGAGGGCTACGGTCCGCACGGCGTGGCGATCATCGTGGACACGCTGACCGACAACCGAAACCGAACCAGCGGTGAGGTTCGGAACCTCTTCAGCCGGGCCGGCGGCAACCTCGGCACCACCGGCAGCGTGGCCTGGATGTTCACGCGGCAGGGGCAGATCGTCATCGATGCCGGCAGCCGCGACCCGGATGAGATCGGCTTGGAAGCAATCGAGTTGGGCGCCAGCGACGCTCGCATTGACGGCAAGACGGTTGACGTCGTCACCGATCCGCCGAAACTCGAGGCGGTCCAGCAGGGATTGAAGAAGAAGGGCTACAAGATCGAGTCCGCCGAAGTCACGATGAACGCCTCCCAGCTCATCCCGCTGAACGAGACGACGGCGCCATCCATCCTCAAGTTGCTGGACGCCCTCGAAGAGCACGACGACGTACAGTCGGTCTACTCCAACATGGATGTGCCCGCCGATGTGATGGAGCGCATCAGCGAACGTGTCTAGCGTCACCATCAACGACGGTCTACTCGTCCTGGGTATCGATCCTGGCCTCGCCGACACCGGCTACGGCGCGGTTCGCCGCCTGAATGGGCGCCTGATGCTGGTCAGCTGCGGCACGCTCAAAACCCCCAGCAACCTATCGGAGCCGAAACGGCTGGCGATCCTCGCCACCCAACTTCGCGCGCTGATCGCCGAGTTGCATCCGCAGGCCGCCGCCTTCGAGGAGCTGTTCTTCAGCAAGAACGTGCGCACCGCGATGGCGGTCGGGCAGGCACGGGGCGTCGCCCTCCTGTGCGCGGTCGAAACCGGGGCCGATGTGCACGAATACACCCCCAACCAGGTCAAGCTGTCGGTGACCGGCTACGGGGCGGCCACCAAGGGCCAGATGCTGAAGATGGTGCAGTCGCTGCTCTCGACCCGCGAGTTGCCCCGATCGGACGACGCCATCGACGCGCTGGCGATTGCCATCTGCCACCACCACAGCGGCCGGCTCCGCACCATCATCAGCCGGGTGCCGGCGGGCGTCCGGGCTTGATTGCGACCCTCGAGGGCATTCTGGCCCAGCGAGGTTCCGACTCGGTGATCATCGACGTCCACGGCGTCGGCTACCTGGTGACGGTGGGCACCCGCACGCTCGCCGACCTGCCGCGCGCCGGTGAGCGTGCGCGCCTCTACACCTATACGTACGTGCGCGAGGACGCGCTCGGCCTCTTTGGCTTTCTGAGCCAGGAGGAGCTGACCTTCTTCAAACTGCTACTCTCGGTCAAGGGCATCGGACCCAAGGCGGCGCTGGCGATCCTCAGCCGGGCCGAGTTGCGCGTCCTGAAGCGCGCGATCCTGCAGGAGGATGCCGCGTTGCTGGCCACCGTGCCTGGCATCGGCCCCAAGACCGCCGCCCGGGTGGTGCTCGAGTTGAAGGGCAAGCTCAAGGACGAGATCTTCGGCGAGGAGGCGGCGGTGCCCGCCTCAGGCGGACGCGACCCCGTGGCGCAGGCTCTCGTGGTCCTCACCGGCCTCGGCTATACACCCGCCGAAGCCAAGGAAGCGGTGCGCAAGGCGACCGGTGGCAACGGCGGCAACCACTCGGTCGAACAGCTGGTGACGGTGGCGCTCAAGGGGCTCGATCGCGGATGAGCGAGCGGATTATCACCGCCGAGGAGCGCAGCGAAGACAAGGAATTCGAGTGGAGTCTTCGTCCCAAACGCCTGGCCGAGTTCATCGGGCAAGAGGGCGTCAAGGCCAACCTGGAGATCCTGATCAGCGCCGCGCGCGGCCGCAACGAGCCGATCGAGCACATCCTGATCGCCGGACCCCCAGGATTGGGCAAGACCACGCTCGCCAACATCATGGCCAACGAGATGGGGGTGAACATTCGCACCACCTCGGGCCCGGCGATCGAGCATCAGGGAGCACTGGCCTCGATCCTCACCAACCTGGAGGACCGCGACATCTTCTTCGTCGACGAGATCCATCGTCTCGCCCGCCCGGTCGAGGAGTCGCTCTACCCGGCGATGGAGGACTTCAAGTTCGATTTCGTCAGCGGCAAGGGGGCAGGCGCGCAGACTTTCCGGTTGCAACTCCCTCGTTTCACCGTGATCGGCGCAACCACCCGGCAGGGGATGCTGTCGGCCCCGCTCCGGGACCGCTTCGGCGCCGTGTATCCACTCTATTTCTACGCTGCCGACGAGCTGTTCGCGATCGTCATCCGTTCCGCGCGCTTGCTCAAAGTCGCCATCGACGATGCGGGAGCTCGCATCATCGCCAGCCGCGCTCGCGGCACCCCGAGGGTCGCCAACCGGCTGCTGCGGCGGGTCCGCGACTTCGCTCAGGTGCGGGCGCAGGGAAGCATCGACGAGCGGATCGCGCTGGACGCGCTCTCGATGCTGGAGGTCGACGAACTGGGCCTCGATGTGATCGACCGTCGAATCCTGCGCACCATCGTCGAGAAGTACGAGGGGGGACCGGTCGGTCTTGACACCATCGCCGTGTCAGTGTCCGAAGATCCCGAGACGGTGGAGGATGTCTACGAACCGTTCCTGATGCAGCTCGGATTCCTGGCGCGCACGCCTCGAGGGCGGGTCGCGACCAAGCTCGCCTATGACCACCTCGGGCTGGTCAAGGCGAGCAGCGGCGAGCAACCTCGACTCTTCTGAGAACCGCGGACTTCGATTACGAGCTGCCGCCTGCGCTGATCGCTCAGCATCCACCCGAGCGGCGTGATGCCGCGCGCATGCTCGTGCTCGATCCACGTTCGGGTGAGGTGACGCATGCAACGGTTGTCGAACTTCCGCAGTACCTCGACCCCGGCGACCTGCTGGTCTTCAACGATAGCCGCGTGATCCCGGCACGACTGATCGGGCGCCGCGCGGATGGGGGCGAGGCCGAGGTCCTCCTGCTTCGTCCGATCGAGCGGGATCGCCACCGCTGGGAGGCACTGATTCGTCCGGGGCGTCGCCTCAACCCCGGTGCACATGTGCAGTTCGAGAACTCGGCGCTGGTGGTCGCCGTCGAAGAGCGGCATGATGAGACGGCCACGGTACGTCTCAACGGCGTGGCCGATCCAATTGCCGAAGTTCGGCGGATCGGGCGGATGCCGACGCCGCCCTACATCAAAGAGCGACTCGAGGACCGCGAACGGTATCAGACCGTCTACGCGCGCGAGGAAGGCTCGGCGGCGGCGCCCACGGCCGGTCTGCACTTCACGCCGGAGTTGTTGGCCGCGGTACGCGAGCGCGGCGTCGGGATCGCCTTCGTCACGCTGCACGTCGGCCTCGACACCTTCCGGCCGGTGCGCGTCGACGATCCGGCGGAGCACAAGATCCACCGCGAGTGGTACCGGATCGATCAGGGCACCGCCGGCGCCGTCAACGAGGCGCGCCGGCTTGGGAAGCGGCTGGTGGCGGTCGGGACCACGAGCGTCCGCGTCCTGGAAAGTGCGGCCACCGATGGAGGCGTCGAGGCGGGGGAGGGATGGACCGCGCTGTTCATCGTGCCCGGCTATCGGTTCCGGGTCGTTGACGCCATGCTGACCAACTTCCATCTGCCGAAGAGCACGCTGCTGATGCTGGTCAGCGCCTTCGCCGGCCGGGAGCGCATCCTCGCCGCCTATGCGGCGGCGATCAAGGAGCACTACCGCTTCTATAGCTTCGGGGATTGCATGCTCATCAGGACGAGGGGATGAGCTTCCAGTTGCTCGCGGAAGAGGGAGGGGCCCGTCGCGGGCGGCTGGCGACGGCGCACGGGGTGATCGATACGCCCGCGTTCATGCCGGTGGGGACGCAGGGAACGGTCAAGGCGCTCAGCCCCGACGAGGTCCGTGCGCTGGGCGCGCAGGTCCTGCTGGGCAACACCTATCACCTCGCCTTACGGCCCGGTGGCGAACGCATTGCCCGGCTTGGCGGCCTGCACGCGTTCATGGGATGGGACGGCGCCATCCTGACCGACAGCGGTGGCTTCCAGGTATTCAGCCTCGACCACCTGGTCAGGGTCAGCGATGACGGCGCAACCTTCCGATCGCACCTGGATGGCAGCGAACAGCACTTCACGCCCGAGTCGGTGATGGCGATCCAGCGTCAGCTGGGGTCGGACATCGCCATGGCCTTCGACCAGCCGGTCTCGTGGCCGGCCACGGCCGCGACCACGCAGACCGCGATGGAACGCACCCATCAGTGGGCGGCTCGCTGCCTCGAGGCCGAGCCGGCCGCAGGGCAGCTGCGCTTCGGGATCGTGCAGGGCGGATTCGATGAGCAGCTTCGCCGCCAGAGCGCGCAGGTCCTCGCGCGATTGCCGTTCGACGGCTTCGGCGTCGGCGGATTGAGCCTGGGAGAACCGAAGGCCATCACCTACCAGCTGCTCTCGCTGCAAACCGCAATCCTGCCGCGCGAGCGTCCACGCTACCTGATGGGCGTTGGGACGCCGGCGGATCTGGTGGAGGCGATTGCCCGCGGAATCGACATGTTCGACTGCGTGCTCCCCACCCGAATCGCGCGGAACGGATCGATTCTCACCCAGGGAGGACGGATCAACCTCCGCAACCGGCGGTTCATCGACGATGCCGGTCCGCTCGACGAGGGCTGCGACTGTTACGCCTGCGCGCGCTTCTCGCGCGCCTATCTTCGGCACCTCTTCATGGCCGGGGAAATCCTCGGCCACCGGCTGGCATCGATCCACAACCTCCGCATGCTCGTGCGCCTTGTGGGGGAGATCCGGAATGCGATCGGCCGGGGGAACCTGGCCGCGCTCATGGCCACGCTGCGTGACCAATGGGCCCTTGCGCCGCTGCCCTGACGGCGCAAGGTCTTAACCGGGTCGTCGCTACACGGACATGCATCCGCGCCGGAGCTGGCTGCTCGCCGCAGTCGGTGTTGTCGTAGCCGCAGGCCTCGGGATCGCCGTCGCCCGTCTTTCAGGCCTCGCTCTCGGTCCGGTCTCGCCCACGGTGGCGGTGCTCTCCTATCGCCTATCCGACGTGCCCTCCTCGATGACGGCAGCCCAGGCCCGCGAGATTGCCATCCACGTGATCACGCGTCGACTGGCCAGCCACCGGCTTGTCAATCGGGTCGACCCGGGCGCGGCGGCCGATCTGATCGACATCCGCGTCGCGCATGCGACGCCCGCCCAGGTGGCGGCCATCGTCGAGGCCGATGGCGTCAACCTCACGATCTGGAAATGGGTGCCAGGCCAGGTCGACGATGCGACACTGAGCCAGTTGGGACCGTTGGCCGCGCAGTATCACCCTGGTTATAAGCCGGTGTTCACCGGAATCGATGGCACGATGCTCATCCACGCGACCGTTGGTCAGGCGACCCGGCCGCCCGGGCCGGGAGTGATCGTGCCGTTCGATCCGGATGGTGCCGAGCTCCTCGACCTGGTCACGCGCGACCGAGCGGCCCAGACCTACGACACCGTCGACAACAAACTCGCGGTCTTCGTCGATAGCAGGCTCTTCGAAGATGCGGACATCTCCGGTGAGATTACGAAGGGCGCCATGTTGCTCGTGCCGGATATTGGGACCTTCACCGTGTCGGACGCCGAACGACTGGCGGATGGGCTGAATGCTGGCACGCTCCCGGGGAAACTCGCGCGGCTGAGCAGCGGCAGCGCCGCTGCGTCGACACCTTAAGAGTTTCTCATCGGGGCTCACCTATACTTTCCCTCGCATGCGCGTCGATCGTCGACTCCTGGCTCTGATTGGCGTCATTGCCATACTTGCCCTCTTCATCGACGGGTTTGCGTACGTCTACCGGGCCGCCACCAATCAACCGCTGACCGGGCCCATCCGAGGCATTCCCACGCTCAATATCGGGTTCCTGGGATTCTCCCAGCAGATCTACGTCCACAAGGGCCTCGACCTGCAAGGGGGGACCCATCTCGAACTACAAATCACCAAGGTCCGCTCGGGCACATCGATTACCGAGGCCCGGGACATTGCGGTCGCCATCATCGAGCGCCGCGTGAATAGCAGCGGCTACGCCGAGTCGGTCGTCCGTCCCGAGGGTGCGGACCGGATCATCGTCGAGCTGCCAGGCGTCAACCTGGAGCAGGCGAAACAGATCCTCGGCAAAACGTCCTATCTGACCATCTGGAAATGGGAGCCCGGGACGCCTGACGCGGCGACCCTCCAGGAGTTGAACCCGACGGATGCTCAGAAATATCCAGGTTACAAGCCTGTGTTCACGCAAATCGACGGCAGCATGATTACAAACGCCAGCCGCTCCACCGATCCCAATACGAACCTCCCTGACGTCACGATTTCCTTCAATTCCCAGGGAAACGACTTGTTCTGTGCTTTTACCCGCGATCGTGTGACTCACCCGCAAGGTGATCCGCAGAACAAGCTCGCGATCTTCATCGACAAAGACCTGGTCGAGGACGCAAATGTCATCAGCGAGATCTGCGGCGGGAGCGCGATCATCACCGGTGGCTTCACCGCGGCCAGCGCGCAGGCGCTGGCGATCCAGCTCAACTCCGGCTCGCTTCCCGGGACCATCTCGATCGCCTCCGCAACCGAGGTCGGCGCGACGCTCGGCGCCTCGACCGTCAAGCTGAGCCTGTTCGCCGGGGCATTCGGCCTCGCCATCGTCATCCTCTTCATGCTCCTTTACTACCGGCTGCCGGGTTTGGTCGCCAGCATCGCGCTGCTGCTCTACGCGGCGATCGCGCTCGCGATCTTCAAACTCTTCGGCGTCACGCTGACGCTGGCGGGTCTGGCGGGCTTCATCCTCTCGATCGGTATGGCGGTCGATGCCAACGTCCTCATCTTCGAACGCCTCAAGGAAGAGTTACGCGCCGGTCGAACGCTGGGGGCTGCGATGGAAGCCGGCGTGCACCGCGCCTGGCCGGCGATCCGCGACTCGAACATCTCGACGCTGATCACCTGTTTCGTCCTCTACTTCTTCGGCGCTCCACTGATCAAAGGCTTCGCGATCACGCTGGCGATCGGTGTCGGCGTCAGCATGTTCTCGGCCATCGTGACCACGCAGCAATTCCTGCAGATCCTCGCGGGGCTGCGGCCGGCCCGCCGACTGGCGTTCTACGGCGTGCAGGCGCCCAAGGCGGCCTGAGCACGCGATGAATATCGTCGGGCGGCGCAACTGGTACTTCCTGCTGTCACTGGCGATCATCCTGCCGGGGATCATCTCCATGGCCTTTTTCGGATTTCGCCTCGGCATCGACTTCGCCGGCGGCGACCAGTACAACCTCGCCTTTACCCAGCCGGTGCAGGCGACGGCCGTTCAGAAAGAGATGGACACCTTCAACGTCGAGGCCGTCGTGCAGCAGGCCGGTCCGAACGGCGTGCTGGTCACGACCAAGCCGCTGTCGTCGGCGCAGGAGACCATCATCCGCGCCGACCTCGCCAAGAAATTCCCGCTCGATCCCTCGCGGTCGAGCTACGCCCAGGTCGGGCCGACGATTGCCCGAGAGTTGGTGGTCGGAGCCGGCGGGCTAATCCTGATCGCCTCCATCCTGATCGTCATCTACCTGAGCATCCGGTTCAACTACAAGTTCGCCATCGCGGCCATCCTGGCGCTGCTGCATGACGTCTTCGTGCTCACCGGCATCTTTTCGATCCTGGGCAAGGTCTTCAACGTGCCGCTGGGAGAGATCAACACCCTGTTCGTGACCGCGGCGCTCACCGTCATCGGCTTCTCGGTCCATGACACGATCGTCATCTTCGACCGGATCCGAGAGAATCTGCGGCAGGCGAGTCGCCTTACCTTCGAGCAGAACGTCAACCTCAGCATCATTCAATCGCTGGCCCGATCACTGAACACGTCGATGACCGTCGTCTTCGTGCTGGTTGCGCTGTTCTTGATCTCGCCGACAAACATCAAGGGCTTTACGCTGGCGCTGCTGATCGGGATCATCAGCGGAACGTACTCATCGATTTTTAATGCGAGCCCGCTGCTAGTCGTATGGAGGCGGCTCGACCCCAGGTAGTCGACGTATACTCAGGACCAAGTGAATACGAACCTTGCAGAGGGGGGCCGTCGGCCCTTTTTCTTTTAGTGGTGACACCGTCAACCACGAATCAGCTCGATCGGATCCGGGAACTGATCATGCCGACGCTCAGCTTCCTCGGGTATGAGCTTTATGACCTGGCGCTCTCCGGCTCGGCCGGTTATATGACGCTCCGCGTCCGGATCGACCGGCCCGAGGGGGTGACGCTCGCGGACTGCGAGCGCGTCAGCAAGTCATTGAGCGCACTGCTCGACCAGGCCGATCCATTGCCGACACGCTATGACCTCGAAGTGTCGTCACCGGGCGCCGAGCGTCCGCTTCGCAACCTGGAGGAGTATCGCCGCTTCATCGGCCGGCGCGCCAACGTCCGCTATCGCGTGGGCGACAGCGAGCGGGTGGCCGAAGGGCGGCTCACCGCCGTCTCCGACGACATGATCGAGCTGCAGCTCGGCGAGGGGAAACATCTGAGAACGGTCGCGATCCCGCTGGCGGATATCGTCTCCGCACGCCTGGCGATCGACCTGTCGAGGCACTAATGCTCAAGTCTGATTTCCTCAAGGCGCTCGACCAGGTCCAGGAAGAGAAGGGCATCTCCAAGCAATCACTGCTGAGCCTGATGGAGACGGCGCTGGCCACGGCGTACCGCCGCGCCTTCAATCCGCCCGAGGGCATCCGGGTGCATGTCGACCCCGACACCGCCCAGATCGCCATCTTCGGCCGGCGCCGCGTGGTCGAGACGGTGACCGATCCCGCAACCGAGATCAGTCTCGACGAGGCAGGAAAACTCGGCCCCGCATCGGTCGGCGACCTGGTCGACGTGCCACTCCCGACCGAAGACTTCGCGCGGCTGGCCGCCCAGATCAGCAAGCAGGTCGTCTTCCAGCGTCTGCGCGATGCGGAGAAGGACCAGGTGCTGAAGGATGTTCTCGAGCACAAGGGTGAGATGCTCAGTGGGATCGTCGAGCGCATCGCCGAGCGCTCCGACGGCCACACCATCTATCTCGAGCTGGGCAAGGCCGAGGGCGTGCTGCCGCCGGAGGAGCAGATTCCGGACGAGCAAATCCGCGTAGGGCAGCATCTCAAGGTCCTCCTGCTCGAGGAACGCAAGCGCAGCCGCGGGGCGCAGGTGCTCGTCTCCCGCGCGCACAAGGCGCTGGTCCGGCGCCTCCTCGAGTTCGAGATCCCCGAGCTGGCCTCGGGGGCCGTCGTCATCCGGGCGCTGGCGCGCGAGCCCGGGGTGCGGACCAAGGTGGCGGTATCCGCCAACCAGGAGGGCATCGACCCGGTGGGGGCGTGTGTTGGTCCCCGAGGCGTGCGCATCCGCAGCGTCGTCGGCGAGCTCGGTTCGGAGCGGGTCGACATCATTCCCTGGGCGGACGATCCGGCCCAGCTGGTGGCGAATGCACTCAGTCCCGCCCAGGTCTTGAGCGTCGAGATCGATCGCGAGTCGCGCACGGCGACCGCCCATGTGCCGGAAAACCAGCTCTCGCTGGCGATCGGGAAAGATGGGCAAAATGCCAGGCTGGCGGCGAAGCTGACCGGCTGGCGGATCGATATCAAGCCAACGGTGGAATCGAACGGCCCCCACCCTGACCCTCCGCCAGAGGGGGAGGGGAAGTCGGCGGCAGGGGAAGGGGAGCTTGCGAGCTGAGCCACAGCGCACCTGCGTCGGCTGCCGCCAGGTCAAGCCGCGGTCGGCGCTCCACCGGTTGGCGGTGATCGACGGTAAGCTCGTCGCCGACCCACCGCGGGTGACGGGTCGAAGCGCCTATCTCTGTCGGGACGCCGCCTGCTGGGCGCTGGCCGAGAAGCGGCGGGCGCTCGACCGCGCGCTCGAACTCCACACTTCAGCTCAAGATTGGGAGCGGCTCCGTCAGGGAATACTGGTCTAGGCGCGCCCGCTGGCGGCGCGCAGCGTATTATTGCCAGTTGAATTGCGGAGGTTAAACCACAGATAGCTACTACAACTCGCGGTATCAAGGTTCAACAGCTCGCCCGTGACCTCAACGTGGAGGCCCGGCAGATCCTGGATTTCCTGCGTCCGCAGCGGCACGCACCCCGCCACGCGATGGCGGTGCTGACCCCGGAGCAGGAGGCGTCCGTGCGCACCCAATTCGCGCCCGGTGGCCAGTCAGCCGACGCCAAACCGAAAGTTACGGAAGGCAAGGTTGAGCTGCCGCCCACATTGTCCGTGAAGGAGTTGGCCGAGTACCTCGACGTCAAGACGGTCGACATCATCAAAGAGCTGATGAAGAACGGCGTGATGGCGAACATCAACCAGCAGATCGACTTCGACACGGCCTACCTCGTCGCCGGCAGCTTCGGCATCACGGCCACCCCGATGGCGATGGATTCCGCAATCGCGGAAGAGGCCATCGGCGAAGGCGAGACAACCCAAGTCAAGCTGATGACCCGCTCGGAGCTCTTCAGCGTCGACGGTGAGTTGGCGGAGAACCTGAAGACGCGTCCGCCGGTGGTCGCCGTCATGGGTCACGTCGACCATGGCAAGACCTCGCTGCTCGATGCCATCCGGGAGACCAAGGTCGCGGTGGGCGAGGCCGGTGGCATCACCCAGAGCATCGGCGCCTACGTCGTCGAGGAGAAAGGCCGGCGCATCGTCTTCCTCGACACCCCGGGCCACGAGGCGTTCACCGCCATGCGTGCCCGCGGCGCCCAGGTTACCGACGTCGCGGTGCTGGTGGTGGCCGCCGACGACGGCGTCATGCCGCAAACGATCGAGGCCATCTCACACGTGAAAGCGGCCCAGGTGCCGATCGTGGTGGCGATCAACAAGATCGACAAGGAAGGGGCGAACCCCGACCGCGTCAAGCAGGGGCTCTCCGAGCAAGGCCTGATCCCCGAGGATTGGGGCGGGCAGACGGTCATGGTGCCCGTGTCCGCCAAGCAGAAGACCGGCATCTCGGAATTGCTCGAGATGATCCTGCTGGTCGCCGATTTGCAGGACCTCAAGGCCAATCCCGCCAAGCTCGCCGCCGGTACCGTGATCGACGCCCACCTCGAGAAGGGTCGGGGCGCGGTCGCGACGGTGCTGGTACAGAGCGGCACGCTGCACATCGGAGACAACCTCGTCGTCGGGCACATTTTCGGCAAGGTTCGGGCATTGCTCGATGACCGCGGCCGCAAGATGAAGGACGCCGGCCCGGCGACCCCGGCCGTCGTCACGGGCCTGCCCGATGTGCCAACCGCCGGCGACATCTTCCAGGTGGTTTCCAGCGAGAAGGTGGCGCGGACGATCGCCGGCCAGCGGGCCGAGCAGTATCGTGTCGCGACCCTGGCGCAGACCCGTCGCGTCACGCTGGCCGACCTGTCGGCCCAGTTCGGGAAGGGGGCCGTCAAGGACCTGAACCTCGTCATCAAGGCCGACAGCAACGGCTCCGTCGAGGCGCTCAAGGGCTCGCTTCTGAAGATCCAGGACCCCCAGGTGCAGATTAAGGTCGTCTTCGAGGGTGTCGGCCCGGTCACCGAGTCGGACATCTTGCTGGCCGCCGTGTCGAATGCGCTCGTCATCGCCTTCAACGTCAAGCCGGATGCCTTGGGCCAGAAGGCCGCCGAGCGGGAGAAGGTCGACGTCCGCAGCTACGACGTCGTCTACAACGTCACCAACGACATCGAGCGCGCCATCAAGGGTCTCTACGAACCGACCTTCGTCCAGATCTGGGAAGGCCGTGCCGAGGTCCTGACCCCGATCAAGATCCCGAAGCTGGGCATCATCGCCGGCTCGCGCGTCCAGGACGGCAAGATCACGAGCGGCTCGACCGCGAAGCTGCTGCGCGACAACAAGCCGATCCACGAGGGCCAGATCACGGGTCTGAAGCGCTTCAAGGACGACGTCAAGGAAGTCGTCGCCGGATTGGAATGCGGCATCCGGATCGACGGCTACCAGGATTACCAGGAAGGCGACGTCATCGAGTCCTACCAGGTCAA
>DASWBA010000155.1:0-19717 GCA_036390825.1 Candidatus Dormiibacterota bacterium | reverse complement strand
CCCGCTTGGGACGATCGATGGCAGCGGCGACACCAGATCGCTCGGGGAGGGTGATGGGCTTGGGGAAGGCGAGGGCGTCGGCGCGGCCTTGCATTCGGTACCCGGCAGGTAGAGCTCCTTTTCGGAACTGCTGCTCGAGGCTCCCGACGGCGAGGGTGAGGGCGAGGACGACGGCGAGACGTTGGCGTTGTTCCCGCACGGTGGTCCGTCGACGAGCCCGTCAGGACGCTTGAACGTTTCGACGCTGAAGTGCGCCTGCGTCAGGCCATTGTTGATGAAGTCCTTGAGCACGGAACCCCCGACCATGGTGCCGAACACCCCGTTCATGTCCTGGTTGCCGGGCCCTGTATGCCCGACCCAGGCGCCGATCACGAGGTTGGGGGAGTAGGCCATCATCCAGGCGTCGCGGTAGTTGTTGGTCGTTCCCGACTTGCCGGCGAAGGGCTTGTTCCAGCCCAGGTTCCACTGGCTCGAGTAATCCTTGAGGATGTAGGTGATCAGGTACGCCTCCTGGGCGCTGATGACCCGCTTGCCTTGCGGTGCGTTCGGCTTGTCCAGCGTGTTGCCGTCCTTGTCTTTGACTTCGAGGACGGATACCGGGTCGTGGCGCATGCCGCCGCTCGCGAAGACGCCGTAGCCGACGGCGTGGTCGAGCAGGCGGACCTCGCTGGATCCGATCGCGGTCGTCACCTCGCTCTTGAGCGGGGTGGTGATGCCCATGTCGTGAGCGAAATTGACGACATTGTCGACCCCGGTGGCCTGCATGGTTTCCAGGGCGGGGATGTTCCGGGAAAGCAGCAGCGCCTTGTGGGCGGTGATCATGCCCATGTCGCGGAAGTCGAAGTCGTGGAACTGCCCGCCGGCGAAATGACGCGAGGTATCGTCGAGCATGTTGCCCATGGTGAGCGTGTGCGACTTGAACGCCTGCTCGTACACGTACGGCTTGAAGGAGGAGCCCGGCTGGCGTAAGGCGGTCACGACGTTGAACTGGCCCTTGATGTCGTCGTTGAGGTAATCGGCGGAGCCCACCATCGCCAGGATCTCGCCCGTCTTGGGATCCATCGCCAGGAAGTCGCCGTTGTCGGCGCCCAGCGGTCCCAACTTCTGCTGGCCGACGGCCACCGCTTGCTCGGCGGCCTTCTGCAGTTTGAGGTCGAGCGTGGTCTTCACCGAGAAGCCGCCCTTGTTCACCGCCGACGGGCCATAGGTGCTCTCCAGCTGCTCGAAGACATAGTCGACGAAGTGCGGCGCCTGGCTGCTGCGGTTCTCCTTGAAGACAAACTTGAGGGGTTCGTTCTTCGCCTGCTCGGCCTGGGTGGTGGTGATCATGTCGTTGTTCACCATGGCGTCCAGCACGACCGCCTGCCGGGCGAGCGCCCGATCTTTGTGCAGGGCGGGATCGTAATAGGTGGGGCCATTCGGAAGGCCGGCGAGCATCGACGCCTCACCGAGCGTGAGGTCCTTGGCGTGCTTTCCAAAGTAGACCTGCGCCGCGGCCTCGACGCCGGTCGCGTGATGTCCGTAATAGATGCTGTTCAGGTAAAGCTGCAGGATCTCGTCCTTCGTGTACTTCGATTCGAGTGCGGTCGCGACCATCGCCTCGCGAAGCTTGCGGAGGATCGTCTTCTTCGGCGACTGCAGGATCGCAATCTTGGCCAGTTGCTCGGTGATCGTGCTCGCGCCCTGCGCCGGGCGGCGGGCGATGACATCGATGACGCCGGCTTTGATGACGCGACCCCAGTCGACGCCATGATGCTGGTAGAAGTGTTTGTCCTCCACCGCGATCGTCGCATTGACGAGGTTGGGACTGATCTCGTCCTTTAACTTGACGGGGATCACGCGAACGCCCTGGGAGTTGCGTTCCTCGATCAGGGCGCCGTTGCGGTCGGTGATCTTGACGTCGCCCCCGGCCAGGTCCATCCTGCTGGGATCGGGCAGGGTGGCGAAGGCATAGGCAAAGGTGCCGAGCACCAGCAGCAGGAGGAGGCCGATGACGATGCCCACCACGGTCATCCAGTGGCGCCGAACCTTGAGCCATTCCAGCCGATCGTGGAACCAGCCGCGCGACTGGGCCGCCGAGGCTCGTTGACGGCCCCCACCCTTGGGTGGAGTCGGTTCGGGGGTGCTTATCGCTTTTTCGAGACGGCCGGGCGCCCGGGCTCGTTCGGAGTGCTCGCGCCGCTAACCAGCCGGCGCGCATAGCCCGTCGCCAGCGCGGTCAGTGCAGCCTCGGCGGCACTGATCAGCAGACGCCGCCCGATGCTCTCCTTGGATTGGACTTCGCCTTTGGTTTTGCCATCCGCCTTGACGATGCGCCGCTGGGCGGATGCCCATGCCTGTGCGTCGTTGCGGAAGTCGTCTAGCCGCCCGCGCAGGTCATTCAACTTCAGTTTGCGAACGAGCTGCTCGGCGGGCGAGCGACGTCGTCGCGACCGATAGCCGAACACGGCAAAGCCGGTGACCGCGAGGATCATCGCACCGATGGCGAACTGAAGGGCGCGGTTGGTCTGGAGCTGCGTCTTCAGATCGAGGTTGCGCTTCGCGCGCAGTTGCAACGCCTCAAGCGTTTGCCCGAGGTGGGCGCGGGTCTGCTCTACTTCCCGTTTCGCTTCAGAACTTGTTTGGCCCACTCGGCATCCTCCTTTAGCGTGGTCATCGTCTTGGGCGGTGCTCCGATTTTTAGCATGCCCTTGCCGAGCAACCCGAGAATCACGGCCAGGAGGAGGAACACCGCGGTCTCGATTCCAGCGACCAGCGCGTGGGCCGGAATGACTAGCGCGATGGTGACCAGCAGCATGATGAAGAAGAGCAGGCCGCAAAACGCCGCGATCCCGAGGAACGCCGCCGCCTTGAGATTGCTGACGAGCATCTCTTTAATCTCGATCTTGGCCAGCTGAATTTCCTGCTGGACAAGACGGACCGTGTCCTCGACAGCAACCCGGGCAAGATCGATGAGGCCGCGCCGGCCGTTGCCGTTGGTCGCGTTCGCCGAATCCGTGGCCGAGGCCCGGGGAGCAGAATCCATAACGCCCTCCTTCTTCCTTGCGCGCCGCAGAACGATACTAGGCTGTAAACATTATAGTGGGTATGTCGGTTAAACTGCCAATCATGGAGCAGATTCGCCGTTCTGAAGCCTCGAACGACCCGGTGATTCCGAACCCCGGACAGCCAGAGATCCCAGATGCGCAGCCGCCCGAGCTTGCGCCCGGGCTGCCGCAGCCGGAGATCCAGGAACCCCCACCAGCCCCGGTCGAAGTGCCGGAGCCTGGGATCAACCCGGCGCAGGCGTCCGGCCGCTAGCCAGGTTGCCGCAGGCAGTCACAATCTTTGCCCGAAAGGGCAGCGATTTCACTTGACGTCGCCCTCGCGGACGCGGAAACTCTCCTCGAATCCCAATCGGGCTCGTTTGGGCCCTTTAACGACAGAGGAGGGGAGATGAGAAGCCGCCGCCTGATCTTGCCTGCCATCGCGCTCTCGACGCTCGTCGTCAACATGTTCGTCGGAGCCCTCTCGGCCGGGGCGAGCTCCGGCCCAGGGACATACCTCATCGGTGTCGATGCCGCGGGCCCATCCGGCCATAACTTCGAGTACGTCGACTTTTTCCCTCGTGGCCAGGTCCTACCGACCGATCCCCCGGCGGTGGTCGGCAACGGGGCCGTACTGGACTTCCGCTACAACCTGGCGTCGCTTGACGGTCTGCACACGGCAACACTTCTACCCTTTGGCGAGACCCCCGGGCAGGCATGGCAGCAGCAGCCCCTGGTGACGGGCGACGAGCAAGAATCGGCGCCGCCACCCAACCTTACCTTCAACTCGAGCGTGCTCTTCCAGAATCCTTCGAACTGCGGCGATGCGGCCAACCCCTGCCTCTACACAGGTGCCGCAGAGGTCAACTCGGGCGCGCTGCCGGCGTTTACGCCCAGCGCAGACTTCTTCGTCAAGATCAGTCTGCCCACGTCGAAACCAGCCACAGTGCACTACGTTTGCTTGATCCACCCTGGGATGCAGGGCAACATCAAGGTGGTACCTGGCACCGGCTCGAGCCCAGCCGCCTTTGCCTCCAATGCCGGCAGCCAATGGGCCACCGATACTGCTGGTGCTTTCGCCGCTGAAAGCCAGGCGAACACCACCGCGGTCAACCCCAACGGAGACGGCACCAACACCGTCACGATGACGGCCGGCACCGCCACGCAGTTCGTCGAAGTCGCGGAGATGCTGCCCCGGAACGTGACTGTTCACCCGGGCGACACGGTGAAGTGGGTTACGTTGACCCAAAAGGATCCGCACACGGTCAGCTTCCCTGACCTGCAAGAAAACTTCAGCCCGCAGGATCCGGTCCAACCGGTATGCGAGGGAGCGACGGGCGACACGCCCGCAACCGGCCCACCACCCGGATTCGGCTGTGGGGGAAGCCCGGTGGAATTTGCACTCGATCTCTTCCCTCAGGGACCGACGCAGATCTCCGACTCGAGCACCCTGGCGAGCTCAGGGATCATCGCAACCTTCGGGGGGCTGCCGGATCGGCACAGCTTCTCGTTTCCCAACGCGGGAACCTTCTCCTACCAATGCCGGATCCACGACCACATGAACGGCACGATCACGGTGACGCCGTGACGCGCAGCCTGGCCTGAGCGCCCAGCCGACCGGAGGCCCTGCCTGAGCAGGGCCTCCATCCCGGTCGGAACGCCAATAATGATGACGTGATCCGGCCGATCCCTGGCGTTCGGGGCGCGCAAGCCTACCTGTACCGCAGCGCCGAAGGGATCGCCATCATCGACCCCGGCTACACCGGAAGCGTCAAGGCCGTGCTTCGCTTCCTCGACGAACACGCCACGAGTCGGATCGACTGGGTCATCCTCACGCACCACCACATCGATCATGCCGGCGCGGCGTTCGCACTCTGCCGCGAGACCGGCGCGCGGCTGGCCGTGCACCGCGACGATGCGCCGTACTTACAGCGGGGCCGTCCGCGCAACCGCATGACCCTGTGGGGCCTGGCCGAGCGATTGCCGGGACGGCTCGGGCGCTACATCGTCAGCACGGCTGCCGGTGAGTCCAGCCTCCTCGAGGATGGCGACGTCATCGCGGGGTTGACGGTGGTGCATGGTCCGGGACATACGCCAGGCAGCATCTGCCTGCACTCCGCATCCGAATCGGCACTCTTCCTCGGAGACGTGCTGAACAACGAACGTGGGATCCGGACGCCACCGTGGACGGTCAATCATTCGCACCGGCGCGCCAGGCTGGCACCACGGCGGCTCGAGGGGTTGCGCTTCGAGCAGGCCTACTTTGGCCACGGCCCGTCGATTCTTGCCGCAGCGGATGAGCGAGTGCGCGCCTTCCTGACACAACGCCGTCTGGTGCCGGCGTAGGCGAAAGCCCCTCGATGGCGTAGGGTTTTCACCGTGAGCCGGGAGCTCGAGGACTTGAACCGGCGCCTGCTGCGCGCCCGCGACGCCATGGACCGCGCCTACGCGGAACCGCTCGACGTCGTCGCTGTGGCCGGGGTGGCCCATCTCTCCCGGGCCCACTTCATCCGCAGCTTCCGCGCCGTCTTCGGGGAGACGCCACACCGCTACCTGCAGCGGCGGCGGGTAGAGCGCTCCATGTTCCTGCTGCGCGAGACCGATCGCAGCGTTACCGACATCTGCTTCGATGTCGGGTTCACCAGCCTGGGGACCTTCAGCCGCACGTTCCGGGAGATCATCGGCGAAACGCCGTCGGACTACCGGGTGGGGCATGCACCGCTCTGGGCGCCCAACTGCTTCCAGATGGCGACCTCGCGACCGGTGGGGGCGGCGGGGGTCGCGATGCGTTCGAGCACTTTTGAAGAAGCCGCCGCGGCGGCGGCTCGCTAGCATCGGGGTCGTCCCATCAAATCGCTCAGAGGAGAAAACGTGATGATCAAGCTGAACGTCGCCACCATCATGGTCCTCGACCAGGAGGAGGCTCTCGACTTCTACGTCAACAAGCTCGGGCTGGAGAAGGCCCAGGATATCAAGCAAGGTCCCTTCCGCTGGCTGACGGTGCGCGTCCCCGGCCAGGCCGACGTCGAGATCTTGTTGCAGCAGCCGGGCCCGCCGCTGCACGACGAAGCCACTACGGCGCAGCTCCGCGGGCTGATCACCAAGGGCGCCATGGGCGGCCTCGTCCTCCAGACGGACGACGCCCGGGGTCTGTACGACACCCTCAAGGCGCGCGGCGTCACCGACTTCACCCAGGAGCCGACCGACCACTTCTACGGCACCGACATGGGAATCCGCGACCCCTTCGGCAACCCGATCCGGGTCCTCCAGCCGGCGAAGGTCGCCCATAAGGCGACGGCCTGACCGGTCCGGCCTAGCGCAGCATATTTCGGCCGTCGACCTGACCGAGGTCGACCCCGAGGAGCGGGGCGACCGTCGGGGCCCAGTCGGCGAGGTGGGGACGCCGCGTCGCGATCGCGCCGGCGATCTGCTTGACCGCGGGGTCCCCGCCTCCGACCAGCGCGACGGTCCGCGCGGTGATTGGGGCTCCATGGAAGCCACCGGTGGAATACCTGGGCGCCGCAACGATGCGCCCCGGTTTCAAGCCCGCCACCAGCAGGGAGTCAATCGACCGGACCCAGGTCTCGACCCCGTCGATGCGCAGCAGCGCCTGGCCGGCTTGCTCCGGATCGACGCCGGGCTTCAGATGGATCAGCACGGAACCACCATCGGGGATGTAGGCGTCCCAACCTCCGCCGGTGGCGTTGACCATGGGGTCGACCGGCGGCGATGCATCCCGCGGCTGCATGTCGTGATCCGAAACGATCACGATGACGGTTTCCGCCCAGCGGCTGGCCAGCGCATCGAGCACCGCGCCAACAACCTGGTCGGTTGCCCGGTAGCAGGCGCGGGCCGCCTCGCTTTCAGGGCCGTGGTCGTGACCAATGGTGTCGGCTTCATTGACGTGGCCGAAGACGAACCCGAGACTCGAATCGGCGATGGCATCGAGCAGATGGGGAAGGAGGGCGGCATTCACCGGATAGCCATGCGAGTCGAGATCCGTCCCGGGTGGGATGACGCCACCCGGTGGCCATCGCCGGTCAGCCGAGTCGGTGCAGAGGAGGCCGCGGTCGTCGGCCACGATGGCGCCGGTTCGGACCCCGGCGACGCGGCAGGCGTCGAAGATCGTCGGGACCCGCGGCGTCTCGGCGCCGGCCCAGTCGGGCAGCCTCGCAAACCGCCAGGAGGTGGTCAGGACGCCGTGCGTCGCCGGCTTGGAGCCCGTGAGCAAGGAGCAAAAACCGGGGTCGGTCGAGGACGGGAGATCCGTGATCCCACCATTGGCGGCTCGACCGCCGCCCCTGGCGAAGTCCCACAGCCGCGGCGTCAGCTCCGGCCCGATGGCGCGATGGGGGAAGCCGTCCAGGCCGAGCATCACCACGCGGGTCACGGGCCTATTCTGACGTGCGTGCTACCGCCCGGCTTCCGCCACGCGTTGGAGAGCGCGGATACGCTGCTGGTCAGCTCCCGCGAAGCCGGGCGGGAACGGGCGGTTCGCACCTGGTTCACCGTGACTCCAGGCGGCGATCTCTACCTGTTCAATTACGCTCACGCGATTCGCGTCGCGCGCTGGCGCAACGACCCCTGGGTTCGATTGACCGTCCCTGACGGCGGACCATCGGTTGAGGGTCAGGTGCGATTCATCGATCCTGCCGAGGTCGATGAAACGGTCCAGGACCTGGTCGTCGACCGCTGGGGAATGTGGGGCGCGACCACGCCCGAGGGTCTGCGACGGATGCTTCGAGATCGCTCCCACGTTCTGGTTCGGGTCGAGGTAGCGTAAGCGGATGCTCGGCTTGATCGGCGTTCCCTCGAGCGCCGGCGCGCACGGGCCTGGTCAGGAGAAGGCGCCGGCGGCGCTCCGCCAGGCCGGCTTGCTCGGCGCGCTGCGCGAAGCTGGTCTCGAGATCGAGGACCTCGGCGATCTTCCGGTCACTCGCTTCCAGCCCGATCCCGCCAATCGGAAGCGACAGAGCCGGTCCCAGGTCATCAAGGTCGCGCGCCAGGTCGCCGATCGGGTGGCGGTTGCCGTCGAGCGTGACCTGGTTCCGCTGGTGCTCGGTGGCGATTGCACCATCACCCTCGGCGTCGTCTCCGGGTTGCTACGGCAGCAACCCCACCTTGGGCTGATGTACTTCGACGGCGATGCCGACCTGACGACGCCGGAGACCACCCACTCGGGCATCTTCGACTCGATGGGTGTCTCGCACCTGATCGGCGAGGGCGATCCGGAGGTGGCGCATCTCGGTCCGCGATTTCCCCTGGTTCCCGCCGAGCGGATCGCGCTCTTCGGCTTTCAGCCCTACGAGATCGAGCCCAACGAACAACGGCTGCTCGAGACGTCGGCGATGGCGAAGTATCCCGTCACCTCGATGGGGGACCGGCCGGTTGAGGTGGCGGCCGAGGCGCTGGCGCGTCTCGAGGAGCGCGCCCGGGCGATTGTCGTGCACTTCGATGTCGACGTGATGGATTCCGCCGAGATTCCGCTGGCGAACTGGCCGCATTATGACGCGCTTGGCTTCGGCGACGCGATGCGGTGCCTGCGGGTGTTCGTCGGATCACCCAGGCTGGCCGCGCTGGTGGTCACCGAGATCAACCCGGACCACGACCCCGATGGCCTACTGGTGCGGCAGTTCGTCGATGCGTTCGCCGACGCGCTGCGTCCGGTCGCGGCGAACGCGGCCCGCCGCTAGCAGGCCGAGCCCCAACAGCAACATCAGTGCCCCGGCTGGGAGCGCGGGTAGATACACGCGGCCCTTCAACGTCGCGGCCGCTGCTCCACCGCCCGGTGCGAGGGCGCGAACCGGCGGACCGGCTGCAGCGACGGCAGACACGATCACGGACCCCGTCATGCTCGGATGGATCGCGCAATGGTAAGTGAAGGTCCCGGCGGTCGGGAACGAGATGCTGGCGCTCGTCGCGCCTGATGCGATGTTGCCCGTGCTCCAGGCGCCGGTGTCGGAGGTCGCGGTGTGCGTCGGGGCAGTGGTGTTTGTCCAGGTCACGGTCGAGCCAACCGTGATCTGGATAGGTGTCGGACTAAAGCACCAGGGCGAGGCCGCGGCACAGTTGACGACCTGAGCCGACGTGTTTGCGGCGCTCGCTACGAGCGGCACGAGCAGCCACGCCGGAACGACGATCGCCATGGCAAGCAAGAGGCGTCTCATCGACGGTGGTTACGGGCACCCGTTACGCGCCGTTGAGCTTTTCCAGGATCGCGGCATGGAGCAGGCCGTTGGTTGCCACGGCGTTGCCGCCCTCGTACGTCCGACGGCCCGTGAAGTCGGTCAGCCGTCCACCGGCCTCCTCGACGACGATCAGTGGCGCGGCCAGGTCCCAGGAATAGAGCTCCGGTTCGAACATCACCTCACCGACGCCTTCGGCGACCAGCGCGTATCCCCAGAAATCGCCGAAGCCGCGATCGCGCCACGCCGCGGCGGTCACGGCGTCGAAGCCGCGCTCCTTACCGACGGCGACGAACGCCGAGCGCGAGGCGTAGAAGACCTGGGCATCCTGCAAGTTGGAGACCGCCGACACCTGGAGCCGTCGCTTGCCCGACCAGGCGCCGCCGTCACGCAGGGCGTGCCAGCGCTCCCGCATCGCCGGCGCTGAGATGACCCCGAGTTCCATCACGCCGGCTCGCTCGAGGGCGATCAGCGTGGCGAACACCGGCGCGCCACGAAGGTAGTTGTGGGTGCCGTCGATCGGATCGATGATCCAGCGGGTCTCCTGGTTCGATGTGCGGTCACCGAATTCCTCGGCCAGCACCCCGTGCGTCGGATATCGCTGGGCAATCCGCTCCCGCAGCTCCAGCTCGATGGCGGTGTCGGCCTGCGTGACGAAGGTGCGGTCGGGCTTCCGATCCACCCGTGGCGCCTTGCGGAAGTAGCGCATCGAGATGCGGTCTGCGGCGTCGGCGAGCTCGAGGGCGAAGGCCGTGAGCTCGTTGCGCTCGCTCATGAACGGATGCGCTCGCCGGTCGGGTCGTAGAGGGGCTCGGTCGCGACGCTCGCCGGTACCCAGCGGCCGAACACCTGGACGTCGACTCGGTTGCCCGGGGTGCAGGCCGGTGGCAGGTAGGCGTACGCGATGCTGCGATCGATGGTGTAGCCGTATCCGCCGCTCGTCACGCGGCCGGCGATTTGCTTGTCGACGCGAACGGGTTCACCGCCGAGGGCGATCGCGTCACCGTCGTCGAGAAGGAGCGGCCGCAGGCGCCGGGTGATCCCTTTTGCCTTGGCCTCGATGAGCGCTTCCTTCCCGATGAAATCGACCCCCTTGTTCAGCCGAACGGCGAAACCGAGGCCGGCCTCGTAGGGATTGTCCTCCGGCGTGATGTCACTGCTCCAGACGCGATAGCCCTTTTCCAGGCGCATGGTGTCGATCGCCCGGTAGCCGCCCGCCACCATCCCGAGCGGCGCGCCGGACGACCAGAGCGCATCCCAGAGCGCGAGTCCGTCCCTGGTCGCGCAGTAGAGCTCCCATCCGAGCTCGCCGACGTAGGTGACGCGGAGCGCGAGGCAGGCCACTGGACCGATGGCGATCCGGCGGGACGTCAAATAAGGGAACGCGTCGTTCGACAGGTCGGCGTCCGTCAGCGGCTGCACGATGTCGCGGGCGCGCGGCCCCCAGATGCCAAGGCAGGCTTGCTCGGCGGTCACATCGTCGATCACCACCGAGCCGTCGTCGGGTCGATGCTTGCGCATCCACCCCAGGTCATGGTTGCCGAACGCGGTTCCGGTGACGATGAAGAACCGGTCGGCGTCGAGGCGGGTCACGGTGAAGTCGCACTCGATGCCGCCGCGCCGGTTGAGCATCTGGGTGTAGGTGACGCTCCCGACCGGGCGGTCCATCTCGTTGTCGCAGAGATACTGGAGAAACCGGAGCGCCCCCGGTCCGCTGATCTCGATCTTGCTGAATGAGGTCTCGTCGAAGAGGCCGGCGCGCGCTCGGGTTGCGCGGTGCTCGGCCGCAATCGCCGGCGACCAGTGGTGACCGGCCCATCCGGACGGGCGCGTGGTTCCATCGGCGTTCGACTCGAACCAGTTCGGCCGTTCCCAACCGGATTTTTCACCGAAGCTGGCGCCCAGCTCGCCGAGACGTTGATAGGTGGGGGAGACCCGCAGCGGGCGCCCGGCCTGGCGCTCTTCGTTGGGGTAGTGGATGTCGTAATAGGTCGAGTAGACCTCGACCGTGCGAACCAGCGTGTACTCACGGTTTCGATAGGGCGCGCCGAACCGCCGCAGGTCCATCTTCCAGAGGTCGAGGCTGGGCTCGCCGTCGATGATCCACTCGGCCATCGCCTGGCCCATCCCGCCGGCTCCCGCGATCCCGTGGGCGCAGAAGCCGGCCGCGACGTAAAAGCCGCGGATACTCGACTCACCGAGAACGAATTCGTTGTCGGGCGTGAACGCCTCCGGTCCGTTGATCAGCTTGACGACCTCGCCGCGCTCGAGCGCCGGCACGCGCGTGATCGCATTACTCGAGAGGGGCTCGAATCGCGCCCAGTCCTCCGGCAGGAGGCGGTTGTTGAAGTCCGGGGCGATGCCTTCCAGGCCGAAGGGGGAGGGGTCGCGTTCGTAGCCGCCCATCACCAGGCCCCCGGCATCGCGACGGAAGTAGACGAGACGGTCGGGGTCGCGCATCGTGGGCAGGTCTTCAGGAATCGGCTCGGTGATACGGGCCAGCAGGTACTGGTGCGCCATGGGGATGATGGGGACCGTGATGCCGGCCATCCCCGCGATCTCGGGCGCGTACATGCCGCCGGCGTTGACCACCACCTCGGCTTCGATCGGGCCGTCCGCCGTCTCGACACCACGGACGCGGCCGCGATCGGTTTTGATCGCGGTGACGCGAACGCCCTCGCAGATGCGAGCGCCGCCGCGCCGCGCCCCTTCGGCCAGCGCCAGCGCCAGCCCACTCGGGTCGAGGTAGCCGTCGGTGGGGATGAAGGCGGCCCCGAGCACGCCGTCGCGCGTCATCAGCGGAAAGCGCCGAAGCGCCTCCTCGGGACTGACGAGCTCGAGGGGCAGCCCGAAGCTCGTCGCCCAGCCGGCCTGGCGCTCCAGCTCTTCCATCCGCTCGCGGGACGACGCCAGTCGGAGGCTTCCGACCTCGCGCCAGCCGATGTCGACGCCGGTCTCCTGGGTGAGGCGCCGGTAGAGCGCGACGCTGTCGATCATCAGTCGCGTGAGCGGCAGGTTGGAGCGAAGTTGGCCGACGAGGCCCGCCGAATGAAACGTCGACCCGCTGGTCAGCTGGGCTCGCTCCAGCAACACGACGTCGCGCCAGCCGCGCTGGACCAGGTGGTAGGCGATGCTGGTGCCGCCGACGCCACCACCGATGATGACGACGCGCGCGCGTTCGGGCAGCGTCACCCGGCGGCCTGTTGCAGCCAATCGTCGTAGCGCGGATCGCCGGCGGCCGTCAGCAAGCGGTCGAAGTGCTTGCCCGCATAGCCCGCGAAATCGAAGTCGAGCTCGGAGATCGCCTCCTGCAGCACGCCCCACATCGCCTCGCGGTAGTCCGACATCAGGCGCATCAGCCGGAGCCGGGCATGCTGGCTGCCGGTCACCCGGCCGAAATACGCCGACAGCAGCAGCTCCTCGTCCTCTTCAGAGAGTTGGTGGTTGACGGCGAAATTCCCGAAGTCGAAGAAGCGATCACCCATCCCGGCATACTCCCAGTCGACGATGCGGATCGACGCGCCGTCGTCGATGAAGTTCGCGTTCAGCAGGTCGTTGTGACAGAGCACGGCCGGCTCCGGCCGAAGCGCCCGCTCGATGTCGGCGGCGATCGGCCGGGCCCGCTCGTAGGCTACGGGTAACTGGCCGCCGTGCCTGGTGGCGGTGAGCGCATACGCCTCCACCACGCGGAATGGCGAGAAGCCGGCCGTGATACTCCCGGCCTGGTGAATCCGCCGCAGCGATTGCGCGATCCGCTCGAGCATGACGGGCTGGTGGACTGCGTCGTCGGTGACCGGCCGCCCCTCGATGAAGCGGGTGACCAGCACACCCTCCGGTTCGATGAAGGCGACCACGTCGGGGCCGATGCCGCAGGTGGCCGCCAGCCGGCTGGCCTGATGCTCGAGTCCGCGGTCGATGCCGAGCAGGCTGCCGCTCTGCGCGGGGATGCGGATCACGAAGACGTCGCCATCGACCTCGACGCGGTAGTTCCGGTTCGTGATGCCCCCGCCGAGCGGCTCGACTGTCCGGGAACGGCCCGCCCACCCGGGCACCCGATCCATGACGCTCGGGTTGAGGACGTCCACCTCCATGGCTCATAGCGTATCCGCTGCTAGGCTGGCAACATCGCCGCCCAGTCGCAAGCCCAGCGTTATCGACAGATCAGCCGGGTACTCGCCCGGCATGGCCTCGGCTTTTTCATCAGCGTGGTCGGGCTCGAACGCTTCGTGCCCTTCCAACGGGTCTTCAACCGCGGCTACGAGCAGCCGCTGTCACGCCCGGAGCACGTCCGCCACGCCCTCGAAGAGCTCGGCCCGACCTTCATCAAGCTGGGTCAAATCGTCTCGACCCGCGCCGACCTGCTGCCGGCTGCCTACCAGGCGGAACTGGCAAAGCTCCAGGATGCCGCACCGCCGTTGAAGACCGGCGTCGTGACCTCGGTGATCGAGTCGGAGTTTGGCCGCCCGGTGGACGCGGTGTTCGGCAGTTTCGATCCGGTTCCACTGGCGGCTGCCTCGATTGGCCAGGTTCACGCGGCCACGTTGCGAGACGGCACGCCGGTGGTCGTGAAGATACAGCGGCCAGGCGTGATCGATCAGATCGAACAGGACCTGCAGATCCTCCGCAACCTGGCGGCAAATGCCAGCCGCCGCTGGCCGGTGGCCGAGGAGTACGACGTGATCGGCCTGGTTCACGAGTTTGCGCATACGTTGGGTGCCGAGACGGATTACATCCAGGAGGGCCGCAATGCAGAGCGATTCAGTGCCAATTTTGTCGGCGATGAATCGGTCTACTTCCCGCGGGTGTTCTGGGATGAGACGACGAACCGCGTCCTGACCCTGGAGCGGATCGACGGCATCAAGGTCGATGACCTGGACGGGCTCGAAGCCGCCGGGTTCGATCGAAGCCGGGTAGCCGCGAACGGCGCGCGGATGGTGCTCAAGATGGTCTTCAGAGACCGGTTCTTCCACGCCGACCCGCACCCCGGCAACTTCTTCATCCAACCGGGTGAGCGGATCGGCGTCGTCGACTTCGGCATGGTCGGCACCGTGGGGCCGCGCGTCCAGGAGCAGCTGGTATGGACGTTGCTCGCCTTTACGAGCGAGGACGCGGATCGGCAGGTTGACGCGCTCTACGAGCTGGGCGTCGCGGGCCGCCACATCGACCGCGCTGCGCTCAAGCGGGATGTCGAGCATCTCCGAGCCCGCTACTACGGCCGGCCTGTGGGCGAGATCGCGATCCGGCCGGTGGTCAACGATGTCCTCGGGGTGGTGCGCCGCCACCGGCTGCACCTCCCGGCCGGCTACGCGCTGCTGCTCAAGACCGTACTGATGCACGAGAACCTCGTGACCCGGCTCGATCCGAGCTTCGAGTTCACCTCCGTGCTGGTTCCGTACGCCCGGGGCATGATGGTGCGGCACTTCTCGCCGCTGGGCTGGGGACGCTCGGTCGGCCAGGCCGGCATCGACCTGGCTCGGCTCGGCCTGGAACTGCCGCAGCAGGTGCGACGACTGCTGAGCTCGCTGGAACGAGGCGATACGGAATTCGCCATCCGGCCGTCGGGGTTTGATCCTCTCCTCCGCCGGCTCGAGCGCATCGCCAACCGGATGGTGTTGGGGATCGTCGCCGCGGCCTTCGTGGTCGCCCTCGCCGTCTTGCTGTCGGCCTACAACGTCCACAGCGATCCCCAGACCGGCGCGATCCTGATCGCAGGCTTCGTGCTGGCGAGCGTGCTGGGTATCTACATCGCGTGGAGCATCCTCCGGTCGGGAAGGCCTTAGAAAAGGTGCGTCAGACGCTTGCGCAGGAGCTTGATGCCGCCCGGGTCCTGGTAGGGGGGAAGCAGCTCGCGCATACGGGTCTCGGCCAGCGTGACCAGGGACTCGACCGTCTGCCCCTCGCTCTCGATCGGCTCGCCAACGATGAGCCGCACCGGCTTTCGCAGCCAGAGATCCTGGGTCCCGGACAACGCGACCGGTAGGACGGGCACATGGTTGTCGGTCGCGAAATGGGCGAAGCCTTTCTTGAACGGCATCACCTCGCCCTCCTTTTTGCCGTAGTTGCCTTCCGGGTAGAGGGCGATGACCCCACCGCGCTGCAAGCACTGGTTCGCATGGTGGAAGAGCACGGTGTCCGGGCGGGCCTGGCGATTGACCGGGATGTACCCACCGACGCTCTTGACCATGGCCCATTGGAATTTGCGGGTGACCAGGATGGTCGTATCGCCAAGAAAATGCACGCGAGGCTCGATCGGAAAGGTCGCCAGGATCGCGAATGAGTCGAGCCAGTTCAGGTGGTTGGCGATCAGCACGTAGTTACGGTCGGTTGGAATGTGCTCGCGGCCCTCGACCCTGATGCGGAAAAGCGAGTGCAGCAGGGGCACCGCCCATAGCCGCAGGGCTCGATAGGCCAACGTGGCCCGTCGCTGCACCGGCAGAAGATCGGCGGGCGGCTGTGCCGGCGCCTGCATTTGACGAATGTAACGGTGGTGGCCCGGAATCCGTCACGAAGGGGAGCGAAATTACTTGATTGGGGCGCTCTGCTCCCGGAGGACGCCGAGGATCATCCCCTCACTCTGTTCCCGGGCTTTGCGATACGAATCCGCGGATGAGGTGTCGCCGTTCTCCGGTGACTCGCGCAGCAGGCGGTCGAGCTCCTGGTCGAACAGCTCCGAAACCAACTCCGGCGAGTGGGTGACCTCGCGGCCGTCGGCGTCCGGTACCCGGACCCGGTGCAGCGTCCGCTGGGCAATCATGTAGCGGTAGATCCGGTCGGTCGCCAGGTCCTCCATGTATCCATCGAGCAGGCTCGCTCCTTTGCCGTTGAGCACGCCGTTTCGATAACGGATGACGGTTCGGACCGCATCGCGCGTCCCCTGCAACGTGCGCTTCCCCACGCCCTGCGGGCTGGGCCGCAGGTCGCGGTGAATGTCGGCGTCTTTGCGCCGTGCCTGGATCTGGTTCGGATAAGGGAACTGGTTGACGGCGATCTCGTTCTGGTCCGGGTGGCCGGTCCAGGCGCCATCCATCAAGCTGTTCGCCTCATTTTTCTTGTCCTGCTCGAGCACTTTGAGCGCGCGGGCGTTGAGCTCCGCGTCCTCGCGGCTGGGATAGAGTGCCGTCATCCCGCCGATGGCGAGCATGCCTCGCTTGTGGCAGACCTCGGGCATGACCTCGCGCAACGCCTGGAAAAATGCGACGTCATGGGGAATGGTGTTGCGGTCGGGGAGCACCCAATTTGGATCCTGCAGGGTGAAGTCGATCAGGCTGGCCATGTAATCCCAGCGGCCCAGGTTGAGGCCCATCATGTGCTCGCGCAAGTTGTAGGCGAACTCTTCCATCTGGTAGGCGATCGGGTGTGATTCCACCAGCGCCATGCATTTGATGTAATCCTGCGGCCAACCACGCGCCTCCGCGACGGCACGAAAGAGGTCTCGCCACCAGAGTGCCTCGTCGGCCGACTCTGACTTCGGAATGTAGATCGACAGGGGATGTTTGAGGCGCGCCGGATCGACCTGGTAGGCCACCATCGCGACATCGAACAGGGGCGCCGCCATCCGCTCGCCCTTGATGACGCCGGCCTGCTCGAGGTGGAGGCCACGCGGCCGCGTGTAGGTCACCGTCTTGCTCTGGTTGATCGATACCTCGCGGTCGCGCTTCTTGTCGTAGTAGGTCAGCTCGCCCCGCAGGGCCGCGATGATGTTGCCGATCCCAGCCGTGATGTTCGGCCAGGCGTTGGCCACCGAGTCCTCCAGGTCCAGCATCACGCCCGGCGCCCCGGAATTGAGCATCTTCACGACCAGCTCGGCGTCGTCGGCGGGGCCGGTCATCTGGTTGCGCTGGTCCTGGCACCAACCAGGGAGCGCGACCTTCCAGCTGCCGGTGGTGGCTTCCGACGGCGGGAGGTGATTCGGGAGGTGACCCCGATGCGCCTCGGCCAGCACCTGGCGGCGGCGGGCCGCGAGCTCCTGTTGGCGTGGGGTGAAGCCCCGGTGCAGCGGCAGCAGAAACTCGTAGAAGCCGCGCGGTAAGTCGCGCGATGGATCGAGATCCGGCGGCGCCTGATTGATCGGTGGATCAGTCGGCATCACCGTCTTCATGCCGTAGCTGACTGTAGCAGCGAGGCGGCGCTATCCGAAGAGGGGGAAGGTTAAGGGCTGATCAGGCGGCTTTCGTGCCGCGCCGCTCGTGCTCGCGCCGCTCACCCCGGAGCGTCACCTGGACGGCCGAGTTACGGTAGATATAGCCGCGCGTGATCGCCTGCTTGATCTGCCGCCAGTTTGCCTCCCGCAGCCAGCGGCGCTCGACCACCAGCTCGACCCCGGCGAGGAAGAGGTATTCGCTGGTCAGGGTGGCGGTCGTGTCGGGCCGCTGGGCCTCGCGCACGGTTTCGAGATCGAGCCCGGGCATCAGCCATTCGGTCGGAATCTCGAGGGAGGCGTCCGGGGTCTCGTTGGCCCGGCCAGCAGGGTTCGCCATATAAGAGGGAACCTGAAAAGCCCGCCAGTCTTGCTCGGGGGAGCGCAGGGCCTAGGCGGGCTCGGTGGCGGCAGGCAGGGCGATCTCGAACGCGGAGCCCTCGCCCGGCTGGCTGTTGACCTCGACCTGCCCGCCGTGGCCCTCGATCACCTGACGAACGAGGTAGAGGCCGATCCCGGTGCCGGCCACGTTCTGCAGCTGGGGACTCTCGGCCCGATAGAACTTCTCGAACAGCCGCGTCCTGGCGTCGGCCGGGATGCCGATCCCGTGGTCTTTGACCACCAGGTGGACCTTGCCGTCCTGGCGATTGCCTCTGATTTCGATCCGCGGGGGTCCCTCGCTGAACTTGACGGCGTTCTGGAGCAGGTTGTCGACCGCGCTGGCGAGCCGCTCCGGATCACCCATTATCGTGAGAGGCGTCGGCGCCAGATCGACCTTCAGCGTGCCTTGCCGCAGCTCCACCTGCGGCCGCACCCGGTCGACGGCATCGGTGACCACGCGCCGCAAGTCGAGGGCGTCCATCTGGGGCGGGGCGGCGCCGTCCTCGAGCCGGGCCAGCAGCAGCATGCGCTCGACATAGGTCCGCATCTCGCCCGACTTATCCAATAAAGTCCGCAGCGCGTGCTGGGCCACCGGCGGCATGGGGCCGAGGGATCCCTCTTCCAATAGCGAGGCATAGCCGCGAATGACGGTCAGCGGCGTGCGTAGCTCGTGCGAGGCGATCTGCATGAACTCGCGTCGCGCCCGGTCCAGTTCCGCCAGCCCTTCAGCTCGACTGCGCTCGCGCTCGAGAGCCTGCCGGGTCTCGAGCGCAATGGCGGCCTGGGACGCGATCAGCTGCAACCGGCGGAGCTGGTCCGGGCGCAACCAGCGGGGCCGCCGCCAGTGAAGCGCGACGAAACCGACCAGTCGTTGCCCCGCCCGCATCGGAAGGAAGACGCTCGCCTTGACGCCGGCCAGCCGGGTGCCGCGCTGCGCCCACTCCGGCAAACTGGCGTCGGTCTCGGGGTCGGCGGTATAGATGGTGACCTTCGGGTCGGCGAGCCACGCGACGTCGGCGACCGTCAGGGGATCACCCGTTGGCGCATCGCCGGCCGGCCAGAGACGGCCGCCGGTGGCCCCGACGTGATAGCGTCCATCCGCCTGGAGCACACGCAGCGTTGCCAGGTCCGGCTGGCTGAGGTCGTCGAAACCCTGCATGATTCTGGCGTCGATTTGCGCATCCGCGTCGGCGCCCTCCCCCGGCTGCAACGCCTCGATCGTCGCCAGCGCCTTGATGGTTTGCTCCGCTTCGGCATATTGCTCCGCGTTGGCCAGGGCCAATGCGGTCTGCGCCCCGATCGACTCCATGAGGCGCATGTCCTCCGTGCTGAGCGAGCCTGTACCCAGGCGGGCCAGGGACAGCACGCCGAAGAGCCGGCCTCGGGTCACCATCGGGACGCTGAGGATGCTCTCTTCGATGGGAGCCGTGCCCGCCGGGTACACCATCCGGGAATCCCGACTCGCGTCGGGAACCAGCATGGAGTGCTGGGTCTGCGCGGCGATTCCCGTGATGCCCTCGCCGAGGGCCAGTGTCACCAGGTGCCAGTCGATGTCGGTGTAGGGGTCGGCCCGCGCGACCGATTTGACGAGGACCAGGCGCTCGGTCGCCTCGTCCCAGCGGTAGAGGCGGAAATGCTGGTAGTCGATGACCCGCAGCGTGGCGTCGGTCACCGTGTCGAGGATCTCCTCGGCGTCGAGACTCCGGAGGATCATAGGGGAGACGTCTTGCAGCAAGTCCTTGCGCTTTTCGAGCAGGACTTGCCGGCCGCGACTGCCGTGGACGAACCAGATGACGGCCGCCGCGGCGAGAATCCCGGTGCCAAGACGCACCCCGTCGCTGAGGCTGGCGATCGCCAAGCCGCCCCTGGGGGCGAGAAAGAAGTAGTCGGATACGACCGTAAAGGCCGCCGTTGCGACGATGGCCGGACCGCGGCCGTAGCGCCAGCCAATCGCCCCGACCAGCAGCACGAACACCAGCAAGAAGGTT